>JAVHOI010000001.1:0-23967 GCA_036169975.1 Ferruginibacter sp.
AACAGCATAAGCAATACATTATAGAAAGGGTACTTGCAATAAGGTTCCTAAGTGAATTTTATTTATTATTAAAAATATATTCTACTGATGAAATGAAAGCCGCGGTCAAAAAAAAGTAAAGTACCGGATAAGAAAACAGTAAATTTCTGTAGCTATTTTTTTAAGGTTCCAATAAATGAATTGCATGCTTCAACTTACTACAATTGATAAAGAAACTTACGAACTGTTACAAAAATTAAGCTCCATTGAAATAATCGCGGCACAGTTCGCTTTGGCTAATGGCACTTCCCCTGCTTTGCAAATTGGCCACAGGCGGTCTGTTGATTTGTTTTTTTCTCCTTTAGTATTCAGCGTAAAGGAATTGGAAATTACACTTGCCGGCGACCCTGCATTGCATTTTCAATATATTGGCGGCAACAGCAGGATGCTGTTTTGTTACATCAATGATATTAAATGTGATTTTGTAAATGAACCTACCTGGTTAATTACCCCTTTTATTTTTTATGATAAGGTACGGTATTTTTCTATTGAGGATATTGCCGCGATGAAAATGCACACAATATGCGGAAGGGGAAAAAAGAAAGATTTTTTTGATATTTATGCCTTGCCGAAACTTTATACCTGGGAAGATTTAATTAACTCCTTCAAAAAAAAATACCATGGGGATCAATTGTATTTGTTGTGGCGAAGTATAATTTATTTTGAAGATGCCAATGAAGCCCCGGACATAGCAGGCATTAAACCTTTCAACAAAAAATGGAGTGAGATAAAGAAAATTATTATTAAAAAATGTGAGGAGTAGATGATTGGCCGGCAGGAATGAAATTAATTTTGAATCGAAATAAGGCTTTGACAAATTATTTTTGTCCGGCTAGATGGTAAATATTTTAAATAAAAAAAAGCGGCAACCCTTCTGGTTTGCCGCCTTGGATTTAGGGATTTAATGAGTTATTTTCTAACGGGTTTATCCACCCTGTTTTTTTTCATTTGCTCCATTTTGCTCATTTGTTCCGGGGTCAAAACCTGTTTAAAATTAATTTTATTGGCTTCCCTCAGCGACATTAATTGTTCTTTCTTTTCCGCCTGGCTAAGTTGGTTGTTTTCTTTAATGGCTGTAGCTTTTGCCTGGCTTGCTTCCCGGTTGGCCTTTATTTTGTTTACCTGCTCATCCGAAAGATTTAAATTGGATTTCATTTTATCCAGTCTTTTGGCCACATTCAATTCCCGCTTTGCTTTCCGGTCTGTTTTATTTTGTGCCATCCGGGTTTTTTGTTCAGGGGTAAGCACTTTATCCATTTGTTCTTTTTGCGTTTTCCGTATCCCGGCTTTCCGGGCTTTAAATTCCTTTACGGTAATATCCTCATTTTTATTAAGCTCCATCATTTGCTTTTTTGCATTTTCCCTGGCGGCTTTCATTTGTTCTTTTTGGGTTGTACTGAGGTTTATTCCTTTCATCAACATCGCATTTTCATGGCGGTGATTATGATGTTTCATTTTCCCGGTTTCCTGCGCATTGGCAGAGAAAATAAATGTGGCAACAGCCAGCATTCCAATTAATATCTTTTTCATTTTTATATATTTTTTTGTAAAGGAATAGACCTTACCAGGGCAAGGAAGTTTAAGCTGTTCCTAAAAAGAAAAGTTAAAGGAAGAGCAGATGGAAAATTCGGGTTTAGAAAAAAGCCTATCAAAAATACCGGCAGCAGGGCATATTTTTTTGTTGAACAATTTTGATTAAAAGATGTGCTGAATGAAAAGTGTTTTTATATCATCGGGTAGTTTTTGATATTCCAAATGGAATGTTTCGTAATATTGTTAATATTATTAATTTCATTACCCTTGTGTTTTCAAATAAAAATTATCCAACTGCACACCCTTTATTTATGAATCTTATACTGGTCAGGCCAACTTTAAATTTTTTGTACGCAGCGGTTTCCGTATGCTGTTGTTGCTTTACCGGTGATGCATCAGCACAATTACAGGCAAATTTTACAATGGATAAACAGGGCGGCTGTTCACCATTAAATGTAAAATTTACAAATACCACCTCCGGCGCCACGGCAGCGGCCACCTGGCAATGGAATTTTGGCAATGGCAATTCCTCTACCTTAAAAGATCCCGGCGCCACCTATTTTACTGAAAAAACATTTACGGTTACACTTACCGTAAAGGACGGCGCCAATACCGCCATTAAATCACTGGACATTATTGTTTATAAAAAACCCATTGTTGATTTTACTGTTGCACCCACAAAAGGCTGTGCCCCACTTGTTGTAAACTTTTCAGCAAACGCAACTCCGGGAGATGGAACCATTGCAGGTTATTTGTGGGATTTTGGTGATGGTGAAACTGTTCAGGGAAGCAATTATATTACGACCCTGCATACATATAGTTTTCCGCAGGTGCCACCTATTACACTCAACGTTACCAATAGTTTTGGATGCTATGCAACTGTAACCAAAAGTAACCAGGTAGAAGTGGTAAAGGGTGTGAAGGCTGCTTTTACACCATCCACCTTAGTGCTATGTAAAGCGGGTGATTCCATGAACTTTTCAAACACAAGTACAGGTAGCGGCACACTTACTTATCAATGGGATTTTGGAGATGGCAAAACGGGTGTAGAAAAGTCACCTGTACATGTTTATGCTACCAGCGGAACTTTTATTGCCGCACTTACTACAACAAGCAGCGACGGATGCGCCACAACTATAAAATCACCCATCATTAATGTCGCGAACTTTGTGGCTGATTTTGATTTTCCTGCAACAATATGCCTGAATCAAAACACGGTATTCACTAATAAAAGTACCAAACCTTTTGACAAGGTGGAATGGTGGGTTGATAATAGTGTGTATAGTTACGGTTCTTTTTCGGATGGCAGCCTAAGTACTTCTTTTTATCAGGCGGGAGAGCATACCATTAAGCTTGTTATGTATTATGGAAACTGCACAGCCACGGTTATAAAAAAAATAACCGTAAATGATGTACCTAAATTAAATGGCTTTATAGCGGAGTTGCAGGGAGCCTGTGGTGTGCCGGTAACCATTAATTATAAGGACACTACAAGTGGCGCTGTAGCCTGGAAATGGCAGAATACCTATTACGGAAATACTTTCGCTACCACCCAAAATGCGGCTTATACCTATACCAGTGGCGGATTCGAATATGTTTACCTGACAGTAACAAATGCGGCAGGCTGTAGCAGCAATACATCAAAATATATTAATTACGATAAGCCAAATGTGTATATAACCCTGACCAATAGTAATACCGGGTACATCCAGGGCTGCACAGGGCTTGCACTAAGCTTTGCAGCCAACCCAGATACAACGGTGAAAGATTACAGTTGGGATTTTGGGGATGGTACACCCGGCAGTATTGAAAAGGCGCCCACGCATATTTTTAATAAGGGAGGCAACTTTACGGTAACATTAAACTATACTACCAATAATGGCTGCAAAGGCACTGCTTATTACAACAATATTACAATAGTGGATAAGCCGTCATTTGATTTTACTTCAAAACAGGGTACTACCATTTGCGGAAATACACCCGATACTTTATCTGCCACACCTGCCTTAAGTGGCTGGTACTATCACTGGTCATTTAATTCAAACTATTTCTATAACTATTATGGCACTTCTGCCATTATGTACCAGTTTAATTATGATACAACCTATACTGTGATGTTGATTGCGGAGAATAGTGGCTGCAGGGATACCGTTATCAAAAAGGATTACATTAAAGTGCTGCCACCCTTCCCGCATATTCAGCAGGTATTAAACACCTGTGAAGGTACAAGGGGAGCGGTAAGATTTACGGAAAACTCCATGAAGTCATTAAAATGGAATTGGGATTTTGGTGATGGGGGAGCTGATAATTATACTGTTTTTAAAGATACGGTCAACCATACTTATATTAAAACAGGCGCTTACAAAGTGGTATTAAGCGCCACCAACGGGGGTTGTACGGTAAAAGATTCCACCACTGCTTACGTATTGCTAAAGCAAAAACCATTGTTGACGGTACAAAAAACGGATGCCTGCGGAAGCGATATTGTTAGTTTTAAACTTTCCGGATTTGAAATAAATCCATACAATTATAATTATTCAAATTACTACATAAGCAACAAGGAATATGGCGACCTTACCGCCTGTAATGCAACAGTATCAGTACCTGGCTATTACTGGCAACAAGAGGTATCGGGTACCATTCAATCACTTGAGCCTGGTAAAAATGACCTGAGGATGATTACTACTTCCTATAGTTTCGGATGTGCTGATACCAGTAATTATATTCCACTAAAAATACATGGCCCCAAAGCCGGATTTAAAATTCAACCTCATTCCGGTTGTTTTAAAGACCCTGTATTATTTTCAGATACTACCAAACAATTTGGAACCACCCTTATTACAAAATGGGAATGGAACTTTGGGGATGGAAAATCTCAAACCCTTGCTACAGGCGGTTATACCAGTCATAGTTATAGCCTCCCCGGTTATTATTATCCTCTGTTAAAAGTAACGGATGCCGATGGCTGCACCAACCAGACTGATAATTATTTGCATAATATTTCCGTAGATGGCCCTAAGGCGGATTTTAAAGCATCCGCTTATATTGTGCCTCCAAATACTACGGTTAATTTTAATAATACTTCCACGTTTTATAACTACTATTACAATTCTTCTTTAAAATGGATATTCAGCGACAGTACTACTTCTACTGATGAAAATACTTCCTTTACATTTACAAAGGAAGGCGTTTATATTATTCAGTTGATCACAAGAAACAGCCAGACAGGTTGTACGGATACCGCGAAAAAAACGATTACCGTCCGCAAAGTAAACAGTGCGTTTACTTTCAGGCTTTCTTATATCAATAACAATTCCTGCCCACCGGTAATCGCTTCATTTACCAGCATCTCTACCAACGCCGCCAGGGTGTCCTGGGAATTTGGGGATGGGGGTGTGGCCGGCGATCAAAAAACGGTTTCGCATACTTACAATAAACCCGGCAATTACAAAGTGGTGCATTACAGTTATGACAGTGGTATTGGCGTGGACAGCACGGAAGATTTTATAGAAGTAAAAGGACCTTACGCTTTATTGAAGGCGGATGTATTAACCGGCTGTAATTCTTTGCAGGTAAGGCTTACGGCTGATGTGAAATACGCAAATGATTATACCTGGGATTTTGGCGATGGAACCGTAGTGCCAACCACGGATACCTTTGCGGTGCATACTTATCTAACACCGGGCGTTTATGTACCAGCACTGATATTAAAGGATGCCGGCGGCTGTAGCGCCACTTCCGCATTGCCCGAAAAAGTAATCGTTGATTCACTTTCAGCTTCTTTTAAAACATCGCCAGATAATATTTGCGATTCGGCTTACAGCATCTTTACCGCCCAGGCGAAAAGTTTATCCAATTATCAGTTTCAGGCGGCGCTTCATTATACATGGGTTGTAAGAGAAGGCTATAAATTAGATACATTGTATAGCAACAGCGCCGGCCATTATTTTAATTTAACCGGCACGCATACCGTTAGTCTTTCAGTAACCACACCCTTTGGCTGCGGGCAAAAAATTATTGATTCGGTATATGTAAGAGCAGGGGTAAATACCACCATTGCCGCACCGATGGAAATATGTAAAGACGGGGTTGCTACTTTCAGCGGAAATGCCACTCCTGCAAATAGCTCCCTGCAATGGAAATGGGATTTTGGGAATGGCAATGTTTCTGATCAGCAAAACCCATCGCCCCAGCAATATGGCATTACGGGTATGAGGCAAATTTCGCTGGCTGTAAGCAATGGATATTGCAGTGATACGACCCTGCATTCATTAACCGTGAATGCACTTCCCGTTATAAGCTTTACCCCTTCCACCCCTTTGGTATGTAAGGGAAGCAATATTCAATTAACGGCTTCCGGTGGCGCTGCCTATCAATGGTCTGCAGGTATTGCCATCACCAATCCCAATTCCGCAAGCATCATATCCGATCCGGTTACAGGTATTTTTTATTCGGTAAAAGTTACTGATATAAAGGGGTGCATCAATAAAGATTCTTTATTTGTAAAAGTAATTGATTCCGTAAATGTAAAGGGGGGCGCTTCTCTTTTTGCATGCGAAGGAAGCGCTGTACAGTTGAATGTATCTGGCGCCGATAAGTACAAATGGATCAATAATACCATCGGATTAAGTAATACCGGTATTGCTGATCCTGTGGCACTTTCCGGCTCATCTGTTACATATACGGTGGTGGGATATGATAACTATAATTGTTTTACGGACACTGCTTTGATTAATGTCCGTATAAGTAAATTACCATTAGTGGATGCTGGGGTAGGTGCACAATTAATTGCAGGTACACCTTTCAGGCTGTCACCAAATATAAGTGGTGCGGTAAACTGGATGTGGTCGCCGCCGGATTATTTGGATTGTACCAATTGTCTTCACCCGGTGAGTAAACCAAAAATATCCATTACTTACCTGCTGACCGCATTTAATGCAGATGGGTGTAAGGCGGCTGATACGGTGAGCCTTAAACTTATTTGTGGAAAAAACCTGGTTTACATTCCTACGGCATTTTCACCCAACGGGGATAATTTAAACGACCGGTTTACCATCAATGGAAGCGGGGTTAAAATTATCCGCTCGGTTGTTATTTTCAGCAGGTGGGGCAAGGTTGTTTTTGAAAGAAGGAATATTAATGTCAATGACCTAAACAACAGTTGGGACGGCAATTACAACGGTGAGCTGATGCCGGTTGGAGCGTATGTGTATTCAATACAAACCGAATGCGAAGGAGGGGAAATATTTGAATACCGGGGTAATGTTTTGATAGTGAGATAGCACCCGCCATCCAAGTCTCTTCTAAAAATGAAAAATATTTTTATGGATAAGTGGGTGAAAAAATATCTCCTTAAAGTTTTCCTTTTTGTACGGCTTATGTAATTAATTGAGTACTTATTTTCCTTTATTGGCCAATTGCCCGCAGGCCGCATCAATGTCTTTACCACGGCTTCTTCTAACCCTTACATTCACCCTGTTTTTTGCAAGGTGGTCCGTAAATTGTTGAGTGGTTTCTTCATCAGGCTTGGTAAATTTGGCGCCGTCTATCGGGTTGTATTCAATTACATTTACCAGGTGGGTTGGTATCTGGCGGTATATTTTTGTCAGGGCTTCCGCATCTTCAATTGAATCGTTGAGGTCTTTAAAAAGTATATATTCCAGGGTAATATCATTTTTTGTTTTATCATAAAAATAATTCAATGCTTCTATCAATGTGGCGATGCTGTTGGTTTCGTTGATGGGCATTATCTGGTTGCGCTTTTTATCATCCGGGGCATGTAAGGATAGGGCAAGATTAAACCTTACTTTATCATCACCTAATTGTTTGATTTGCTTTGCCACCCCGGCGGTAGAAACAGTAATCCTTTTTGGGCTCATGGACATGCCCTCATTCGAGATCAGTTTATCAATGGCTTTTAAAACATTTTTATAATTTAGCAAGGGTTCGCCCATTCCCATAAAGACGACATTGGAAAGTTTTTTATCAAATGTTTTTTCCGATTGCTGATTGATGAAGGCTACCTGGCTGTAAATTTCATCATAATCCAAATTCCTTTTACGCTCCATGGTGCCTGTAGCGCAAAATTTACAACTCAGGCTACAGCCAATTTGGGAGGATACACAGGCGGTATTTCTTTTTTCGGTAGGTATCAACACGCCTTCTATCATGTGGCCGTCAAAGGTTCTGAACCTCGATTTAACCGTGCCATCGCTGCTGAACTGGGTTGTATTTACGGTAAGCGCAGGTAATTCGAATTTATCCGACAGGTGGAGGCGCAGTTCTTTGGAAAGATCCGTCATATCCTCAAAGCTTTGGGCATTTTTTTTCCACAGCCATTCATGCACCTGTTTGGTGCGGAATTTCTTTTCGCCGATGGATTCAAAATATTTCATCAATTCCTCCAAACCCAGGTGGCGGATATTCTGTTTTACTGCTGTCATGTGGCAAAGATACCGTAAGTATATTTATTGCCAAATGCAGGAACAAGCCACCACTCAATCACATTTAATTAAGGATTTTAATGGCTCGTTTTTTTTGGGGCGATAGTTGGGTAGAAAAAATTGACCGCGTTGATTCATTGGGGAATGACAGGTAAAATGTTTATCAGATGAATGTGTTAATTGTTGGGTAATACTAAATTAAATTACCTGCCGGTCCGCCGCGGCAGATCGGAAATATATATCCATTAATTGTTTGCTACCTACCTATTGTGCCTACGGAACAAAAAACTATTTTGATTCAAAAAGCTAAATTGGGCCGCAGCCTGTTACTGAACTGGAGCCGATGATTTTTTCCGCGTCTGATATATTTGTATTGCTACATGGCAATCAAATGATATTGTATATTGAAAACTTTATCTTTCTTTGTAATCAGGATGCCAACTCAATATTTTATTTTTTCGGTTTTACCAAACGGGTAAATAAAAGTTCCCCAATGGTATGTGGTTGAACCGAGCGTGGCAACAATGATGCAATGAAATACAAATGCCGGTAACAAAAAAATATTTATGCAAACCGTTTATGTAATTGACGCTATCCGGACGCCTGTTGGAAAATATGGTGGTTCATTAAGTACCATCCGGCCGGATGACCTGCTGGCGATGGTGATTAAAACATTGGTGAACCGGAACCCTTCCATTGATGTGAATGCCATTGAAGACGTTATAGCCGGGGCGGCTAATCAAAGTGGCGAGGATAACCGGAATGTGGCGAGAATGTCGGCGCTTCTTGCCGGGCTACCCGTTACCGTTGGTGGCAGTACCGTTAACCGGTTATGCGCCTCGGGGCTTCAGGCAATCATGGATGCGTCAAGGGCTATCATGTGTGGGGACGGCGATTTGTATATTGCCTGTGGCGTAGAAAGTATGACGAGGGCGCCTTATGTAATGCCAAAAACCGCTATTCCATTTTCAAGGGATCCGCAGATTTTTGATACTACGATGGGCTGGCGATTCACCAATAAGCAATTGGCTGTATTGTATTATCCATACACAATGGGTGAAACCGCGGAGAATGTAGCGAAGCAATGGAATATCAGCCGCCATGCGCAGGATGGGTTCGCACTGGATAGCCAGCTAAAATATTTTAAAGCGCTGAAAGAAAATAAATTCAAAGAAGAGATTGTACCGGTGCAGGTACAGATTGGCAAGGATGTTTTTGATTTTGATACGGATGAACATCCACGGGAAACCTCACTTGAAAAACTGGCGCTTTTGAAACCGGCATTTATGAAAGATGGTACAGTAACAGCAGGTAACAGCAGTGGAATTAATGATGGCGCCGCCGCCATGCTTTTGGCAGGCGAAGCAGCGGTAAAAAAATACAACTTGCAACCATTGGCTAAAATCGTAAGCATGGCAGTAGCCGGCGTGGACCCTGCCGTTATGGGCATTGGCCCGGTTCCGGCTACCCGAAAAGCTTTGCAACGGGCAGGTATAAATGTTTCCGACCTTGACCTGATAGAATTGAACGAAGCATTCGCATCCCAATCCATCGCCTGTATCCATGATCTTGGGCTTGACCTGGAAAAGGTAAATGTAAACGGTGGCGCTATCGCATTGGGGCATCCGCTGGGATGCAGTGGTGTCCGCATTTCCACCACATTGTTGCATGAGTTAAAAAGACGAAATGGAAAATTTGGGTTGGCTGCCTTGTGTATCGGAGTAGGGCAGGGGGCGGCTATTATTTATGAAGGCGTTTAAGTGTTTTTGAAGATAGCCCTTTTATTAACCCGATTTACTTTGCTATTATGATTTATTAACGCAAGGTCTCATTCTTCTTCAGGATTGCTGTATTTTTCTGGAAGCCAGGAATTATCTTTTTATTTCGTAAATACCTCAATCATCATTTTTTGCGAATCAATCAGCACATACTGTTTAAGGGATGAAATATTTTTATAAAAATCAAATTTAATAGTCCAGTCATATTCCTGTGTTGAAGTAGAAAGTATTTCAAAAAGAATGGCGGGGTTAATGACGGTATCAAATTCATTGTCAGCAAAAGAAGGCTCTCCGCAGATTATAACCGCATCAGGATAAGTATAAAAAGATTTTAGTTGGGTGTGAACCCTTAAATCGCTTCCAAAAATATTACATTCCGCATCTTCAAGGTGTAATCAAATATCCTATATCAGAGATGAAGCAATTTGATTATGCTGAAAGGAGGCTTCTGACATGGCAAAAATTTCGCCCCGATAATAATCATTCTTGGTTTTAGGCATTCTTTCCAATGTAAAAAAATCCTCTTCACTTAATATTTCCCTACTGCAACTGGCATTTTTTTATGCCATAATTAAAATTTTTAGCCGAGGTTGTATAATAATTTTTTTACCAATCTGTAATTCATATAGATCGTTAAAGCCAGCAACACGGCGGCAACCATCATCACAAACCAATTTATAAGTGGCGATATTTCTTCCCTGCCGTACATCACAAAATGGTGAAACCCGAATTGCAATAAACCTGTTATCAATAAAGACATTAGTACGATGGTGATATAAACCGGCACCCATTTTTTTGCCACTGTTTTGCTCAGCCATTTTGGCGAGTAACCAAGTGTGAGCAGCAACTGCAGGTTGTCTTTACTTTTGGCGATCATTAACTGCAGGTAAAATGAAAATAACAACATGGCCAATAAAATTACCAATACGCCAAAGCCTGCAAGGCCGCTTACGATGGCCTGCAATATTTGTTTTACCCTGCCGAATTTTGTTTTGTCCTTGTTAATCCTGTAATCTTTTTCCTGAAGAAAACTTAACAGTTGTGGATTGTTGGCATCAACTGTTTTTATATAAATACGGGAAGGGTTTACCAGGGTAACACCACCAAAATTTTTATTGGCCCAATGCATAAAATTATTAGGCACCAAAACGGAATTGATCCGGTCGCTTAATGCTACTATATGTGCCCGGAAGTTTTGTACGCCAAAGGGCGTATAACATTCCAAGATGATATTTACGGATGACATCGTTTTATCGGATAGCTGCGGCAGGTCCTGGGCTGGAGCAAATACATTGTACATCTCCATAAAGTCGGATGAAAAAATAATGGGTACCTCCGCCTGGCCTTCTTTCCAGGTGAAGGAAGGCGGTACCGTATCAAGGAATTTATCATCAAGTGACTCTAAAAAAAGATCGGTACTAAAAGGAATAATACTGCCAGCGCTTGCTTTTACCCGAAACTGGTTACTGATTAATGGCGCCGCATCCGTAATAAACGATTGTGATTTTACTTCTTTAATATCAGCCTCTGTAAAGCGGTTGTCTTTGCCCATATTATCGTTGGTAATGGTTTTAGTAACTGATATGAAATCGGCTCCATCCTTACGGCTGTTTTTTTCTTTAAGCAAATCATTAATGTTGATATACATCTGAATGGAACATAACAATAACAAAACACCCACTCCAAGTCCGGTATAACTCAGCCACCGGGATAGCTTATTTTGGCCGGCGGATAAAAAGGGGGCGATATTTTTGTAAGAAAGCATGAAAGGTTGAAGGTTTAAGGTTTAAAGGTTTAAGGTTTAAAGTTTAGGGTTTAAGGTTTTTAATACTAAATGGCTGCCCTATACCTTACTCCTTTTGCCTTTTACCCTTTTTTATAGGTGCAATGTTTTTTCTGATTTAAAATATTCGATTTCCCTCAGGTCGGCTAATATAATGGTGGCATTTCTTTTTCCGCTTTCCTCTTCCATAAGCTCCATCGCTTTTTTTCGGTTAAGCTCATCCAGGTGACTAAAAGGTTCATCAAGCAATAAAAAATCGAATGGCTGTTGTAGCGCCCTGATAATGGCTATCCTTTGCTGCTCGCCATAGCTACAGCTTTTGCAAAGCTTATTTAATTTACTTTTCATGCCCAGTCTTTCCGCCATGGCTACAATATTATTTTCTGCATCAAAGGGAAATAGCCTCCTTTTTATTTCGAGGTTTTGCAACATGGTTTGTTCGGCAAATAACCTGAGATCCTGAAACACGATACTGATATGCCGCTGACGCCACACGGAAAATTTTTCCGCATCAAAATTTTTGATGTCTGTTGAATCATAAAAAATATTTCCCTTGTAATCATTTCTTAGTCCATACAAAAAATGGATTAATGATGTTTTTCCACTGCCACTGGGAGCAATGATATGTATATTTTCCCCTTTGTTGAAAGTAAGGGACTTATCCCATACCTGCGATTCATCTTCTTTATGTACTTCAAAAAAAACCGGTAATACTTTTTGCAATAATATTCGCATGGATAAATATTAAAAAGCCGCCAATCCATAAAATGAATTGACAGCAGGTAACCAACGTGGTTTTATTTTGATTTGGAAGTTGAAGCAGGCATGCTATCGGCTGATTCGAAATCCCGGAATGCCATTATTTCTTCTTTCTGTTTTCTTCGTTGTTCCTTATGCAGTTCATTGAATTTTGCCGCGTATTGGTTCAGTTGCTTCAGGCTGTTGGTTGATTTATCCATTAGATTTATTTCTACTGTTTGCAGTATGCCACCATCGCTGTAATTACCTCCTTTCCAAAAAATGTTATCCCACATTTTTAAGGACGCATCGTAGGCTATTTTTGCTGAACTGTCTTTGGCAGCAAGGTTTCCGAGCGATTTCAAAAGTGTTTGTATATTCAGGTATCCACCAAAAGGCTCTCCACTAATTTTATTGAGGAAGTCAAAATTCGTACCTGCTGTTCCCAGGTATTGATCAACATTTGTTTTGTTATTGCTTAAAGCGAAATAGGTGCCATTTGAGTTGAAGGATACCGGTAATTTGCCGCTATCACTCATTAACCCCTGCCCAAGTTTTTTACCGGCATCAACAATTTTATTGAATGCTTCTTTATCGCCGATGGATGCGGCAAAAATAAAATTGAAGGTTGGTTTTTGAGAAATGGAAATATTTTCGGACTGGCTTTTAAAATTATAGGAAGTGGTATCCGGTTTCATAACGAGGTCGGATAGCCCAAGAAGAATATCACCTTTATTGGCTTTAATAAAATCATCCATGCTAAAACCTGATTTCGCTATACCCAAATTTATCAGGCCGTCCAATCCTGTCATTTTTATCAATTCCCTGATGGCTTCAGGTTTGAAATTTAAAGCCATTATAGCAACTATATCCTTGCCGGGCATGCGCTTTATCATATCCCCGTTTATCTTTCCGCCACTGTATTTTTTAAACAGTTTATTCATTTCTTCACCGGCATAAGTTTTGGCATTTACAATTATTTTTCCAGTATCAAAATTCACCGAGGCGGTAGTAACGTTTCCTTTATAAAATTTGTCCAGGTTTACCATCGCCAATGCGGATGCTGAAGAACCGCCTTTACTTAGCTCTTCGGTATTTATCCAAAAATTAACATCCCCGGTTTCTTTCATCAGCCTGGAAAAATTTTCATTTATTGCAAGGCTGTTATTTTCTTTTAACGCGAATACCGATTTGCAGGTTGCCCCAATATCCCTTGCGGAACGGCTGCCTGTATTAATGGAATCCTTTATCATTCTTTTGGAAAGTTCATCTAAATGAGATAGTTGGGGCGTATCGAAAACGTAAACAAATTTTTCCTTCGTGTAGCCCACGCAAAAGGGAGCTTTGCTAATGAACTGTACGCCATCTTTTTCGCTTTCCACGCCATGTTCCGTGATTTGCTGATTGAAGGTTTTAAAAATATTTTCGTCCTTTACCTTTCCTTCAAAACCAATATAGCCGCCGATACTATCTTTTACCGCGAAAAATATAAGATCTGCTTTGATATCTATTCCCGCACTTTCAGGGTTGTCTAATAAACTTTTTACCGACGCCGGCAAACCTGTATCCGCATTTATTTCCTTGAAAAGCGGGTTTTGTTTTATTTCATCCCAGGGCAGTTTGGAAGATAAAGATTTACCGTCTAACCGGATTACGATGGTAGCCTCTTTTGGTATTAATTTACCCTGTATATTGTTTTTACTGCAGGAGGCGAATAAAATTGCCGCCGCGAAAAAAATAAGTAGTTTGGGAAAATGGGATGTTTGCATAAATTTATTTTTTATGTATGCTGAAATTTTTTTTTTATTAAATGAATTAAAGACCTGCACTATATTATTTCGTTTTTATTAATTCGTGTTTTCACTTTGTGTTTAATTTTTCAAAGTAGTCAAACAATCTTTCAAAAACAACTACTTCCTGAAGCCCGGTAGAAAGGTCTTTTACCAAACAATAATTTTGTTCTATTTCCTTACTGCCAATAATGATGGCGTGCCCAATGTGTTTTTTTTCGGCATAATTAAACTGCCTGGTGATCTTTGTGAATTCATGATACATTTCGCAGGATACGCCTTTTTCTCTCAACTGCTGCATAATGCCAAATGCGAAACGGCTTTCCGCTTCGCCCATATTAAAGAAAATCGCTTTGGCGCCGGAGTGTATCCCTTCCGGGAATAGTTTAAGTTCCTGAAGCACGTCATAAATCCTGTCCACCCCAAAACTTATGCCCACCCCGGCTATGCCCGGCACATCAAATAAACCGGTCAGGTCATCGTACCTGCCGCCGCCGCCAATGCTGCCCATTTGAACTTCCGGCGGAGCCTTCGCTTCAAAGATTATACCGGTGTAGTAATTTAATCCCCTTGCTAAAGTAAGGTCAATTTCAATTCTGATATTGCCGGTCTGTTGAATTAAAAATTCTACCTCCCTGATACCTTCCCTGCCGGATTTAAAACGGCTCAGCAATAGTTTTAATTGCGCTAATTTTTCCTCGTTGCTTCCGGTTATCAACAAATATTTTTCTATTATTTCTATCTGCTCTTCCGTAAGTGCCCGCAGCAACAATTCTTCTTTTACATTGGTCAATCCAATCTTGTCTAATTTGTCAATGGCAATAGTAATGTCCGTTATTTTTGAAGCGCCGCCGCATAATGCAGCCAATGCGGTTAAAATTTTCCGGCTGTTAATTTTTAATTCATAATCCCAAAGCCCGAGTTTATTAAATGCCAGGTGATAAATATTCGCCAGTTCCACTTCATTTAATAAAGAGGCGCTCCCTACCACATCGGCATCGCATTGCGTAAACTCACGATAGCGGCCTTTTTGCGGCCTGTCTGCACGCCATACGGGTTGTATCTGGTAGCGCCTGAATGGCATTGTAAGTTTGTTATGGTTCATGGCCACATATCTGGCAAAGGGTATCGTAAGGTCGTACTTCAAAGCTCTTTCTGTAAGTTCGCTGCTGCTTATTCCCGCAATAGCTTTTTCAAAACCAGCTTTAGCTTTTTCCATGTTCCTGGCTTTGCTGATGCCATTATTTAATATTTTAAAAATCAGCTTATCACCCTCTTCACCATATTTGCCCATTAGTGTATCAAGGTTTTCCATCGCGGGGGTTTCCAGTGGTTCAAATCCATATAATTCAAATACGGACTGAATGGCAGATAAAATATAATTACGTTTTAGTACCACATCCGCTGAAAAATCCCTCATGCCTTGTGGAATAGCTGGCTTAGCCATAATTGTTTATTGGTTAAAATAATTTTTAAATAAAGTTAAACTGATTTGCGGTTTTAAATAAATTGATATTTACTCAAACAGGTTTTTTTATTAATGCTTCGCATGCCTCTTCTATTAAATTATATACTTTGTGGTACCTTCTCTCCTTGCAGTTGTATGGATCGGCAATGTCCCTGTCTTCGCCCGGGTAGGCTTCATTTAATAATAAGTCAACAATGGCATCATTGTATTTATCTTCCCCAATCAATTTCATTTCTTCCAGTACATCGGCAGACATGGCATAAATTTTATCGAACCTTTCAAAATCTTCTTTTACAAAAAGCCTGCATTGCTGATGGCTAATATCGGTGCCTTTCATTTTAGCCACCTTTTGAGAAAGCTGGTGCGGTGGTTCACCCACATTAAACCCGTTGGTACCGGCACTGTCCACCTCCCAGTTCATTCCGGCTTTTTTAATTTTATCCCGTAAAATCCCTTCCGCCATCGGGCTACGGCAAATATTGCCCAGGCATACCATCAAAATTTTCATGACGCAAATATAAGTTGTTAGTTGGAAGAATATTGTTAGCGCTGTTAATCGTTTGCGTTAGAATAACATTCACGAATCCGCATTTATTTGAATGCCTGAATTTTAAAGGTGCACCCATTTAGTAACCAGCCAACAATTTAATACAAAAAAAATTTTTGTGGATTTACTTCAGCTAAGCATCTCATTACAAACGGCGCCGGTTTTGAATCTGATTTTTTCACCACAAAACCAGGCATTATGAACAGTGAATTAATTATGAAAAGTGATGTATTGGACATCCTTTTCGAAAAAAGAAATAAGTCTTATGGAGCATATACCCTCCGTAAATTTTATAACCACCGGTTGATTAAATCCTTAGGAATAATGATGTCCGCTGTAATTGTATTTTCCGCATTTACTTTCCTTCCCGAAACTAAAAAGCCCGGAAGCTTCTTGGTTACAGAACAAAAATTTGGGAGGATTCTTACTGCGCCAAAAGTACCTGAGGTAAAGCCTAAGGAAATCAAGCCGGCAAAAATAATACCCTTATCCATCCAAAAATTTTTGAATAAAATTATAATTGTAAACAACAAGGATTCGGTTGATATATTGAACGACCTGAAAGATCTGGCTATCGGGAGCAAAACAAATATCCTTATAAAAAACACAGGCGATCAATTGGTAGTTGCTCCTTCTATAGGTATTAGTGGCGTTTCCGAAACTGTGAAGCCCGCTGAACCAGCAGTGGATATTACAAAGCCCATGGAAAGCCCCGAAGTTATGCCGGAATACCCGGGGGGTATGGAAGCGTTAAGAAAATTTCTAATGAAAAATCTTAGTAATCCAAGAGATTTGGAAGAAGGAGAGTTAATCAGCGTGAAAATAAAATTTGTAGTTGGGTACGATGGAAAACTGAAGGGATTTAAATTAATTCAGGATGGCGGAAGCGAATTTAATAACGAAGTAATTAGGGTATTGAAAAAAATGCCGGCATGGATACCAGGCAAATCAAAGGGCCGCAATGTGTCTGTTTATTATACTATTCCAGTCAGGTTTATTGCAGAGGGTTAATTTTCCGCAAATAAATTAGTAATTTGCCACTTTAAAATAAAATGAGCGATTGATTATTGAACAGGTTATTATTTAAAAAATGAATCATGGCTTTAGAAGAATTTGAAAAAGAACCACTCAGCGCCAGGGAAAAAGGTATTATCCGTATGCGGACGATTACCAATTATGGCATGGGGGTATTTTTAATTATCGTTGGTTTCTTTTTTATGTTTCCGGTTAAATCAACCCGTGGTTATATCAATCAATATGACCCGGCATTAATTAAATTATTTGCGGTAATATGCTGGATGTATGGGGCTTTCAGGATATACAGGGGTTATAAGAAAAATTATTTTATTAACTGATGAAGACATACAGGATAAAAAGGTTAATTATATCCTTTGGA
The DNA here is from genome assembly GCA_036169975.1 of Ferruginibacter sp. Classification (GTDB taxonomy): domain Bacteria; phylum Bacteroidota; class Bacteroidia; order Chitinophagales; family Chitinophagaceae; genus Ferruginibacter. The sequence goes on from JAVHOI010000001.1 coordinate 17,516, forward strand.
TTTTTATTTATTTTGTTTGTCGGCTTGATAAATTGTAAATTTAAAAAGCATAGCGAAGCAGGATCAACTGATACGCTCACCGAAGGAACTATTCACATTAGTGTGGATGAGTCTTTTAAACCGGTAATGGATGAGCAAATAAAAGCTTTTGAAGGATCTTACCCGGGGGCGAAAATTATCGCCCATTATAAACCGGAAGCGGATTGTTTAAAAGATATATTAAAAGACTCCCTTACAAGAATGGTTATTGTAACCCGGGGGCTTACGGGAAAAGAGGAAAAATATTTTAAAGATTCTTTGAACTATATTCCCCGCTATGATGAGATTGCAACCGATGCCATTGCTATAATCGTAAATAACAAAAGCAACGACACTATTTTTACCTTTGAAAGGTTACAGCAGCAATTAGCCGGTTTGATGGGTAAAAAGGAACAAATTATTTTTGATGGATTAAATGCTACCAGCACGGTTCGCTTTGCCATTGATAGCATCTTAAAGGGAAAGCGGTTTGATACCGGAATAGTAAGGGCGGTTAATAGCAGCAAAGCTGTATTGGATTATGTAGCGGCAAATGAAAATGCGGTTGGGTTGGTTGGGATTAGCTGGATTGGCAACCCTGAAGACACCGCACAGGTAACGATGCTCAGGAAAGTGAAAATGGTTTATGTAAAATGTGACAATTGTACTGATTCACCGTATGTAAAGCCAAACCAGTATAACATCGTAACAAGAAGGTATCCTTTGGTACGTGGTTTGTATTATATACTAAAAGAAAATTATGCAGGGCTTGGTTCGGGGTTTCTGAATTTTTTGCTGTATGAAAGAGGGCAATTGATTTTCAGAAGAGCCTATTTGGGATCAAGCAAAATGGGATTTGCCATTCGAAATGTAAGAATCAATGAAAAATCAGGAAAAGAATAGTTCGTTATTGTATCAGTTCCCATTTAAAATTAATAACATTGTAAAGTCTTAAACAGTAAAATAAAATGAACATGATAAAATCTGGATTGCTGGTTTTAACTGCCCTGTTTCTCTCAAATGCGATGAAAGCACAAACTATCGAAGCAGGTAAGAAGTTTATGTATTATGAACGATACCAAAGTGCGAAAAGCGAGTTTCAAAAACTTATTGCTGCCAATCCTAATAATACGGAAGCGATCTATTGGCTGGGCATTGCAACCATGTCCGAGGGTGAGTTTGGAACTAAGGAATTGAATGAAGCGAAGGAACTTTACCGTAAGGCGCTGGAAACAAATCCTAACATTCCTTTGCTGATAGCGGGAATGGGCAACATAGAATTAAGGGAAGGAAAGACCCAGGATGCCCGTAACAGATTTGAAACCGCACTTTCTTTAAGTAAAAATTTAGACCTTGAGGTATTGACCGCTGTTGGTATGGCTAATTCAGATTTTGAAAATAAAAACGGGGATCCTAATTATGCTATTGAGAAATTAAAAATTGCCACAAAATTAAAAAAATTTAAGGAGCCTTCCGTATATGTTTATATGGGTGATGCCTACCGGATGTTGATGGATGGGGGCAATGCGCAAATATCCTATCAATCCGCACTGGACATTGATCCTAACTATGCGAGGGCATTATACAGGATTGGCAAAATTTATCAGACACAAGGAATAGGGCAGGAAGAGATTTATATGAAATATTTCAATGGTGCTATAGCTAAAGATCCGGCTTATGCTCCGGTGTATAAAAATTTATCCGATTTGTTTTATAATACCGATGTAACCAAATCGGCCACGTACCTGGATAAATACCTGGCAAATACGGATGAGGATCCTAAAAATTGTTATTACCGGGCATCCATGAAATATGCGCAGGGTTTATTTCAGGAAGCTATAGTGATGGCAGAGCAATGTATTGCCGCTAAGCCAAACCCTTATCCTAAATTATATGGTATAGAAGGATATGCATATAACCGGTTGGGTGATTCCATAAAATCGAAAGATGCCTTTGAAAATTATTTTAAAAAAGCTGATCAAGCCCTGATAGGCATGGGGGATTATGCAAACTATGCAAGTGTACTGCTTAAATTTCCCGGCAATGACTCTTTAGCCGGAAAGTATGTAGAAAAGGCGGTTCAGTTAGATACGCTGGAAGCCAATAAGATCACTTATTTAAAAAATATCGCGACTTATTACGAAACACAAAAAAAGTTTAAGGAAGCCGCGGATTGGTTTAATAAAATAATAGCCGTTAAAAAAGAGCCTTCCAAAACGGATCTGTATTATGCCGGGTATAATTATTTTAGATCAGGTAATTATAAACAAGCCATAGATTTGTTTAACCTGTATGGCCAAAAGTTTCCTGATGATGCGTTTAGTTATTACATGATTGGTAAATCTTATTGGGCTATTGATTCTACCATGGAGCAGGGCCTGGCCAATACTTCATTTGAAAAAGCAATTGAAGTAGGGCTGGTGGATAAAGAAAAATATAAAAATCAGTTGATAGGCAGTTATAAATATTTTATCGCTTACTATGCCAACATAAAAAGAGATAAAACTTCCGCCATTGCCTATATTGATAGTGTATTAATTATTGACCCTGCGGATACGGAGGCATTGAATAATAAAACGGTAATAGAATCAATGAATATGTCGCCAGCCCCACCTAAGCGTAATAAACCTTCTGCCAATGAACCTAATCGGGAAAAGCAGGGTGTTCGCAGGCATAAAGCGCCTGAAGCTAACAAATAACAAACAAAAAAATCCGATTTAAAAAACTTGTTCCCCGTTCTTAAAAATGAACGGGGATTTTCTTTTTTGTTATAGTAAGATTGTTTTTTGCTCACCCTGCCTTATTTTTGCAGTATGAAATTTTTTATTCTTCAGGTAAATGATATCAACAATGCCTCCAATTATTTGCCTATAGGTATTCAATTATTCTTTGCAATTGGTTTTATCGCTACTATGATGTTACTTACCCATAGTTTCGGCCCAAAAAGACACACATCCGACAAACTACAAAACTTTGAAAGCGGTATTGAAATAAAAGGGAATGCCCGTCAGCCGATGGCGATTAAATATTTTTTAGTGGCGATATTATTTGTATTATTTGATGTGGAAGTAATATTTTTTTATCCTTATGCGGTTAATTTCAGGGCATTGGGCTGGCAGGGTTTTATTGCAGTCTCCATGTTTGTAGGTTTATTTGTTGCCGGGTTTATTTATATAATTAAAAAGGGGGCATTAACCTGGGAAGATTAAATAAATTAGCTGATTTTCTGGTAATGATTTCCTGAGTAAATTGGATAAATACAAGTAATTGGAGTTATTAAATCAGCAGATTAGCATATTAACACATTATCAAATTAAATTTATGCGTCCTGTACAATATAATACGAAACTAAAAATGGTAGAAGCCCCGGAAGGAATGATGGGGGAAGGATTCATGGCAACATCATTTGAAAAGGTGGTAGGGCTAGCCCGCAAAAATTCCATCTGGCCATTACCTTTCGCTACATCCTGCTGTGGCATTGAATTCATGGCTACAATGGCCAGCCATTACGACCTTGCCAGGTTCGGTTCGGAAAGGGTGGGCTTTTCCCCGCGCCAATGCGATTTGTTGATGGTGATGGGAACAATATCAAAAAAGATGGGACCCGTTTTACGGCAGGTATATTTACAAATGGCTGAACCAAGATGGGTATTGTCTGTTGGCGCCTGTGCATGCAGTGGTGGTATATTTGATACCTATTCCGTATTACAGGGTATTGACCAGATTATACCGGTAGATGTGTATGTACCCGGTTGCCCGCCAAGGCCCGAAGCGATTCTTGATGGATTTTTGAAGATACAGGAACTTGTAGGTCAGGAAAGCCTGAGAAGAAGAAATGGTGAAAAATATAAGGAGTTGATGGTTAGTTATGGAATACAATAAATATTTGAAGCGAAATAAGTTAAAGAAAGATGCCCTTAAATAACGAAATAATAAAACAAAAGCTAACAGATAAATTTGGCGATCAGCTCACTGACTGGCAGGAGCCTTATTGTATGCTTACATTTACAGCTCCCAAAAACCTAAACCTGAAAGTATTGCAGTTTTTATTCGATGATCCGGAACTTAAGTTCAGGTTTTTAACGGATCTGCAGGCGGTACATTACCCCGACAGAAAAGGTGAAGAGTTGGTGGTAGTTTACCATTTGCATAACCTGGTTGATAACATCCGTATTCGGTTTAAGGTATTTACAGATATTAAAACGCCGGATGTTTACAGTGCGACAGCTTTGTACCAGTCGGCTAATTTTATGGAAAGGGAAACGTATGATTTTTTTGGCGTTAATTTTACCGGGCATCCAAATTTAATCAGAATTTTAAATGTGGATGAAATGGATTACTTTCCAATGCGAAAGGAATTTCCATTGGAGGACCAGACAAGAACGGACAAAGATGACGAGATGTTTGGAAGATCATAGTGGATACTTCTTTTGAAAGATACATTTAAAAGTAAAAATGCGAAAGCAGGTAAAAAACATTGTATTTTAAAATGAGTAAAAAGCTGAATAAAAAATATTAAAGGCAAATTAATGAGTGACCATATTCTTTTACCGGAAGGAAGTATTGAAAAATTAACAACCACGCTTAACCTTGGGCCTACCCATCCCGCTACACATGGGGTGTTTCAAAATATCCTCGAACTTGATGGCGAACGTATTGTGAAAGCGACCTCTACAGTAGGCTACATTCACCGGGCATTTGAAAAATTGGCGGAAAGAAGGCCACTTTACCAGATCACCCCCCTTACCGACCGTTTAAATTATTGCTCTTCACCTATCAATAACATGGGCTGGCATATTACCTGCGAAAAATTATTAGGTATCCAATTGCCAAAGCGGGTAGATTATCTCAGGATTATTATTATGGAATTATCAAGGATTTCAGATCATTTGATCTGCAATTCAATTGTTGGTGTAGATAGCGGCGCTTACTCCGGCTTCCTTTACCTGATGCAATTCAGGGAATTGATTTACGAAATATACGAAGAAGTTTGTGGCTCGCGTCTTACCACCAATATTGGGCGCATAGGAGGTTTTGAAAGGAATTTTACTAATAAGGCTTTTGAAAAGCTGGAGCAATTTTTAGCAACTTATCCAAAACAGTTGAAAGAATTTGAAGCCTTGTTTACCCGTAACCGCATTTTTATGGAACGTACTATCGGCTGCGGCGCTATTTCGGCGGAAAGGGCGATGAACTATGGGTTTACAGGGCCTAATTTAAGGGCAGCCGGAGTTGATTACGATGTGCGGGTACACACACCATACAGTTCCTATGAAGATTTGAAATTCACAATTCCTATAGGTAAAACGGGCGACTGCTACGACCGCTATTTAGTGCGCAACCAGGAAATGTGGCAGAGCCTGAGTATGATAGAACAGGCTTACAAAAAAGTGCAGGAGTTTAAAGGCGCCGATGCGGAAGTATTTCATGCTGATGCGCCTGCCTATTATTTACCGGAGAAAAAAGATGTCTATACCAAAATGGAGGCATTAATTTATCACTTCAAAATCATCATGGGCGAAACAGATATCCCTGTGGGGGAAGTGTATAGCTCTGTGGAAGGCGCCAATGGCGAGTTAGGTTTTTATCTTATCAGCGATGGCGGAAGGACACCGTACCGCCTGCATTTCCGCAGGCCGTGTTTTATTTATTACCAGGCGTTTCCCGAATTGGTGCAGGGTGGTATGCTGAGCGATGCGGTAATAACAATGAGTAGTTTGAATATAATTGCGGGAGAGATGGATGCGTAGTTATTTTTTAAGGACTTAATTATAGATGCTGAAAAGTAAAAAAAAGAGATACTGAAATTGTTATAATTTTTTTTTCATAAAGAAGCGGAGCAAAATGAAAATTTGTATTATTCTAAATTAAGTCCGGAAAAGCTATTGAAAGAAAGTTTTGATTTAAGGAAGCTAAATTATTTTAAGAAAAAAAATAATTTACCAAAAATAGAAAAAGCAGGGGTTATAATTTGCAGAAAAGAATATGAAAAACAAAATGGCATTCAAAAATTGAAAGAACACAATAAATTAAAATAGGATGACATTTTCAGAAGATAAATTAAATAAGGTAGCGGAGATCATCGGCCGTTATCCTGAAGGCAAACAAAAAAGCGCCTTATTACCAATATTACATCTTGCTCAGGATGAGTTTGGCGGTTGGCTGGATACTCCTGTAATGGATTATGTGGCCACATTGTTACATATTGAACCAATAGAAGTATATGAAGTAGCAAGTTTTTACAGCATGTTTAATTTGAAACCCGTTGGCAAATATTTATTTGAAGTTTGCCAGACAGGTCCCTGCATGCTGAATGGAAGTGATGGTATTATCAGTTATATAAAATCAAAATTAAATATTGGTGTGGGTGAAACTACTGCGGACGGATTATTTACTTTAAAAACAGTGGAATGCCTCGGTGCCTGCGGTTATGC
>JAVHOI010000002.1:0-5613 GCA_036169975.1 Ferruginibacter sp.
AAAGGGAAAAAAATTACGTATCACGATAGTTGTTATTTGGGAAGGGCCAATAATATTTATGAAGCCCCGCGTAAAGTACTGCAAGCATTAGATGCGGAGTTGGTAGAAATGAAACGTTGTAAACCGAATGGTTTATGTTGTGGCGCGGGTGGCGGGCAAATGTTTAAAGAAGAGGAAAAAGGCGATAACCGTATAAATTTTGAAAGGAGTAATGAGGCGCTTGCCACCGGAGCTGGTATCATTGCGGCGGCATGCCCTTTTTGCAATACCATGCTGACTGATGGGGTTAAAAACAGTAATAAGGAAGATGAAGTACAGGTACTCGATATAGCCGAATTAATAGCGGCATCCATTTAAAAAAATATAATTATGAACCTACAATTTCAGGAACAAATACCAGCGGACTTCAACGACTCATCCAGGATATGGATATACCAGAGCAGCCGTTTATTCTTAATGACCGAGGCATTACAAATTGAAGAAATGCTGGAACAATTTATTGAAGGATGGAAAAGCCATGGCGCTGATGTAAAGGGATATGCCAATGTATTTTTCGGGCAATTTATTGTATTGATGGCAGACGAAACCGATACCAGCGTGGGCGGGTGCAGTACGGATACTTCCGTAAAACTTATAAAAGAAATGGAAGAAAAATTTAAAGTGCAGCTTTTAGATAGGCAAACACTGGCGTTTGTAATTAAGGATAAGGTTCAGTTATTGCCGCTATCACAATTGGAATATGCGGTAAAAAATGATTTTATAAATGCAGAAACATTGTATTTCAATAATACGGTTGCAACAAAAAAAGAATTGCTCCAAAACTGGATCATTCCGGTAAGTGAAAGCTGGTTTGCAAAACGCATCAACTTTCCGGAACTCACAAAATAGTCTATTTGTGTTCCACCTGAAAATGAGTATTTAAAATAAAAATTTTATCTTAAATAACCTTTATCCCATTCATGCGGGAGTTAAATGCATACTCAGGTAGAAAAAAAACTATTCGATAATTTTTCCCCGCCTATTTCAGGTAAATCAAATAACTTCATTCAGGCAACAGGAGAATTTATTTTTCTGAAGGATTTCTTTTAAGATAGGTTAGCTTATCAATGGTAGCTTCAAGCCGGGCTAATTTTGTATCCTCCCGTTTGGCGCCCGTTATCCAGGTAATATATTCCTTCTTATCTGTAAATGAAAGCGTTTCAAAGAAGTTTTTTGCTGTTTCATTTTTAGAAAATAATTGCTCCAATTCAACAGGTGTGGTAATAGTCCTGGTATTAATATCAACTCCGGCTATTTCCTTTGCAATGATGGGTGTCTTTATCTGATCAGCTCTTTTAAAACGCATCGCACACCAAATATTATCAAGGCCAATTAACCGTACGCTCTCAAACCCTAACTGTGAAATACAATTCCAGTTACAGTCTCTTGACAAATCACTTAAAATTTTTGAAGATACTTTTGGATAGGCAATCCAAAGTTTCGCATCTTCATGCAAAGCAGGTACTACGTCATGTAAAATATCTTTTAATTGTTTGTGGCTAATGGCAAATACGAGGGCAAAATCAATTTTCCTGGTTTTAAGAAGCGGGGTAACATTTTTAGCGAATGATAATTTTAAAAATAGTTTCTCAACATTGGAAGGTAAACCCTGGATCAATAAATTTTTTTCATCTTTTAATTGCAATTTTTCAAATAAAGACTGTGATGGCGCTAATACTTCCATATAAAAAAATTTAAATTTTAAAAAAAATCAAAACGATTGCCGGATTATGACAGAGAAAAACATAATCCCTTCATCAAAGCAATGTTTAAATAATTGGTAAATACAGGCAGGGAACGAATTGAGATGCAAATTTAGTCATATTCAGTCACATAAAACTAAAAAAACTCCACTTTTACAGGGAGTTTTCTAAAACCGAAGATATAAAATCCATTACTTTACCGGCTTATAATATTTCAGCGCCTCATTCATGTATCCCTGTAACCTGGCTATACGGTTTTCATCCGCAGGGTGGGTAGCTAAAAATTCAGGTGGCTTGTTGCTTCCCCCTGCCTGCGACATTCTTTGCCAAAATGGGATTGCCTCCCGTGGGTTGTAACCAGACATCGCAGCGAAAATTAAACCGAAGTGATCCGCTTCATATTCCTGTTTTCTTGAATTGGGTAAAGTAAAACCAATTTGGCTACCGGGGCCGAATACCCCATTAAAAATACTATTCACTTTGCTGTTACCAGAAGTTAATACATCACCAACCGCTCCCAAGCCCTGAGTTATCATACCCTGGCTCATACGCTCGTTGCCATGGGTTGCTACCGCATGTGTAATTTCATGCCCCAATACAATAGCCAGGGCCGCTTCATTTTGTGTAATGGGTAATAAACCTGTATATACTACAACTTTACCGCCGGGCATACACCATGCATTCACTTCATTGTTATCTACTAAATTAAATTCCCATTTGTACCCATTCAAAATATCGCCCTTCCCTTGTTTGGTGTAATATTGTGTGATGGCATTGGCGATTCTGCTACCCACCCTGCGTACCATTTCTGCATCTTTGTTGGCAGATGAACTTACCACTTTACTTTGGGATAAAAACGATCTATATTCCGTTACGGCCATTTCCTGTAGTTGACTTTCGGGTAATAAACTTAGCTGCTTACGTCCTGTTACCGCATTGGTGGTGCATGCGATGAAAATAACGGGTAAAGCGAGGAACAAAAAAAATGATTTCTTCATGTTGATTTAAATTTATTTATTGCAGAACAATTGGCGTACCAAGTTTACAACAAACTACTGCCAGGATAAAAGTCCTGAGGTATAATAAAAATAAAAATGTAAGTAATTTTATTTTCGGCGAAGTTTACGTCTGTCCCTGCCCTTAAAAATGGGAACCCTGCTTTCGCTGCCCCTTAAAATTTTTATGATGTTTTTTTGATGGGTAAGTATGATGAGCGCAGCGACTAAAATGGCAAAAATTCTATAAAGGACAACATCATCATTCCATATCCAAAGCACGCATATTGGCAGTGAAATGCCAGCCAATATGGAACTTAGGGAAACATACCTGGTAAGAAATAAAACCAATAAGAAAACACCCACACAACTGATGGCTATAACTGGCTGAACAGTTAATATCATTCCAAATAATGTTGCAACACCCTTACCACCCCTGAACTGAGCAAATATGGGAAATATATGCCCCATTACCGCAGCAAGCCCAAGGCCTACCATTAAATTGGTTCTCGCCCATTCATCTGACATGTACTGTGGTAAAAAATTAAACAAACCCACGGCAGCCATTCCCTTTAAAATATCGCAGAGCATTACAATAGTACCATATTTTGACCCAAGTACCCGGAATGTGTTGGTAGCGCCCATGTTTCCACTTCCATAGTCGCGAATATCAATGTGAAAAAAATTTTTGCTTATAATTAAAGCTGAAGGAATAGATCCAATAAAATAGGCTAATATTATTAATAATAGTTCGTTCATTGTTTCTTGATTATGTTGAGTAAACAAATATACCTAATATTCGCCTTCTCTAACGTTTATTTAAACTGCAACGTATAATCGTTTAAAGATTTTTTGCTAAAACTACAATCCAGTCACCACGTTGCATTGTTGATAAATATTTTAAACCGGCTACCTCCAATGCTGAGGCCAAATCAGTTTCATTCTCTTTTAAAAACCCACTTAATAATATTGTAGCTTCTGCTAATGAAGATAGTACAATTGAGGATAAATTAGATTTGATTGTATTCAGATTGATATTTGCCAAAATAATATTAAACTTTTCTGAAACCGGTATCGCATCCAGTTGCGCAACATGAATTTTTGAACAACCATTTTGTTTAATATTTTCATTGGCATTTGTAATACTCCATTCATCGTAATCTATGGCCAATACTTTTTCTGCTCCCAATTTTTCGGCCAATATGGCCAATACACCTGTACCTGTTCCAAAGTCCAATACCGATTTACCAGAAAAATCAAGTTCCTGCATCTGCATAATCATCAGGTAAGTGGTGGCGTGGTGGCCGGTTCCAAAACTCATTTTTGGCGTAATAATAATTTCGTGCGCTACATCCCTTATGGGTTGATGAAACCCTGCCCGTATAGCCACAAAATCATCAACAAGCACGGGTTTAAAATCATCCTCCCACTTTTTATTCCAGTTAATATTTTCTACAATAGTCTTCTTGTAACCTACATTGGTAAACATATCAATTATCCGGGAAAATTCATCTTCATTAAAATTATGTTCCGGAATGAAAGCACTCAGGCAGTCTTCTTCTTCTTCAAATCCTTCAAATCCCTGTTCAGCTAATAAAGCCACCAATTTATCCAACTGCTCCGGGATATCAATGTCAAAATCAAATTGTAGGTAGTTCATGAATGTAACGTTTATTTTATTTCAATATTAACCGGCCTCCCTGAAAAAGAAAAGGTGAAATAATAGCCTCCGGATGCATTGCCCTCCGCATCAATAAGCGGGAAAATTTTAGTTGATTTTTTGCCGCTAATATACACCCTCTTTTTAAAATTTAAATCGCCGGTAATGATCATTTTTATGATTCGTTTTGATGGCCTGCCTTTAAACGAAGTGCCATTTGAACTGATTTTTAAGCGTAGCTTTTGGCCTGATGGCATTGCTTTAAAATTTATCAGTTCAAATAACTTAAGCGAAATAGATTGCCTGTTATTTCCATCATCATCATACATCGTGTATTGAGATGGTTTTTCATCCAGGTAATAATTAACCGTCAGACTGTCCGTTGTATATGCTTTTGTATTCGCACCATCGGCATGAATTATCATGGGAATAAAACTACCGGCTTTTACAAAAACAGGAATGGCATTAATGGAAGTCTTAAAATTGATGATTGAATGATAAGTTTTGTCATCAACATTATTATTTCTGAAATTATTCAAGGTGTACCACTTTCCTTCCGGCAGATACAAATTTCTTTCTTTCGCTCCCTTTTGCAATACAGGCGCTACTAAAATATTTTCTCCCCACATAAACTCATCTTCCACATTTATCGCTGATGAATCATTCGGATAATAATAATAAAGCGGGGCAACGAGTGGCCAGCCTTTAGATGCCTGTAGATAGGCCAATGTGTAATTATAAGGCAATAAGGAATATCTAAGCCTAATCGCCTCCTTTGCATAACCGCGCCATGGCTCATCTATTAAAGCAGGCTCGCTGGGAAAGCTAAAAGCGTTTCTATCCAATTCAAACAGGGCCGTACCATGCGGCCTGAAGACAGGCGTGAAAGCGGCAAACTGCAACCAGCGTACATATAACTCATTATCTCCTTCACCACCGGCAAAGCCGCCAGCGTCTGCATGGATGTAGGGAATGCCACTCATACTCATCCCCAGCATAACGGGCAACTGTGCCCGCAAACCGCTCCAGCTACGGCTTACATCTCCACTCCAGGGAAAAATACCGTAGCGCTGGCTTCCAGCAAAACCTGAACGATTGAGATGAAACAATCTTTGATTTGGAAATTCCCTGGCATAATTTGTAAAGAGCATTTTATTCCAGTAATGACCATAAACATTATGAACTTCATCCGCCTTCATTCGTCTTTTTATACCAA
>JAVHOI010000003.1:0-1246 GCA_036169975.1 Ferruginibacter sp.
TGTAAAATCTTCGGGAACGATTGCGTAGATTTATTAACTATAAGACCAAAATTCAGGATAGGGCAGGACAGTTAATGATCCTTGTTGGCTACTTTTACTTCATATTTGAAACTATAACGAACGAAGATATTACTGAATTATAGTTTATAGCGTTATCTGATTGTTATTATTGCTAAACCATTCCAAAACCTGATTGCCATGCTTGCTAAAAATTATTTCACCATAATCCAATTAGTAGTTTGTTCCAGCAAAGGCATTTCTGTTAAAACTCAATTTTCAGAATCATTTTAAAAAAATGTTCTTAATAATATAGGGGAATAGTTTTCGTATAACATGCTTGGTTACCAGGCAATATTTTTTTGTATGGTATGGCATAAATGTTAATGTAATATGGCGTATCCGTTATTTTAAAACTATAATTATTTATATACATCATGAATAAATTTATCCATCGGCTTCTTTTACTTTTAACGCTTACTGTTGTTTTCGCGAATTGCAGTAAAAAAGCCTACAATGATTATTATGCCCGTCCCGCATCACTTGAACCCCCGATTTACCAGCAACTCGCAGCAAGGGGAAATTTTAAAAGCCTGCTTGCCGTTATTGATAAAGCGGGTTACAAAAAAATTTTGGGTGCCGCAGGTTACTGGACTTTTTTTGCGCCGCACGACTCCGCATTCCAGGTTTACTTTAAGGAAAAAAACATTAGCGGTATTGAACAATTGGACAGTACTGCCTGCCGGAAAATAGTTACCTATTGTTTAGTATATAACGCTTTCAAAAAAGAAAGGATAGGTGATTACCAGAGTAATATAGGATGGGTTCCCAATAGCGCTTTTAAAAGGCGTACCGCCAATTATAAAGGCGTTTATGATGGCGTGGATCCAAGTGGCAGGGCCATTAAAATAATTGGAAGCAACCGCAATAATAACGGCGCCACTTTTTATGTTGATGCGGATAATAATAATAAGTATATCCCTTACTTCGTTGACAACTTCATGGCAGCCAAAGGGCTTACTGCCGCGGACTATAATTATTTTTATCCCAATACACCCTATACCGGTTTTAATGTGGCAGATGCCGTGGTTACGGAAAAAGATATTGCTGCCGAAAACGGTGTGATACATATAATTAATAAAGTGCTCACCGCTTTGCCGGGTTTGGATGAATACCTTGCCGGCAATCCCGATTACAGCGAATTCAAAAAACTATTCGACAGGTACCTTGTGCAGTATGCATTAAACCC
>JAVHOI010000004.1:0-5580 GCA_036169975.1 Ferruginibacter sp.
GCCGCATGCAGGAAAGCGAAGCCGATAAACTGGGTTTGATCTTTATGAGCATGGCCGGTTATGATCCTGCCGAAGCTATTCCTTTCTGGCAGCGGATGGCAGAAGCCAACACCAATAAAATTCCACAATTTCTTTCAACCCATCCATCAGATGAGACAAGGATAAAAAAATTATCTGCTTTAATCCCGGAGATAAAAACCAAATACTATAAAAATTAAGTCATGAAAAATCTATTGCTATTTCTCTGTCTTGCAGGTTTCATCACCACTATAAATGCACAACAAGCAGTAAAAACAAAATCAACAAAAAAAACAGTTACTGTTAATACAACAAATAAAGCTGTTACGGTTGGTAGTTCCTTTTTGTATGGGCTGTTTAGTGCTCCGTCAGGCTCATTTATTCTGTTACAGAATAACAACAAAAACGATCTCTCCATAACAGCGCAAAAAGAAAGCGGGAAGAATTTCAGCACCAATACATTCAAATTTCCAACACCCTTATTGGATAGTTCACATTTCAAAATAAGTTTTAAAAAGGCGCCCGCAGGGCAAACCTGTTTTGTTTATGCCGGGGCGGAAGGGCAAATGCCTCAAAAGGAAAACAAACTTAGAGTAGGATGTGATTTCACTTATGATCTTGTAAGCCGCAGCTCCAATGACAAAGCATTCAGCACCTTTTACGAAACCACTGATGCCGTTGTAGGTGGTACTGTGGATGAAGAAGGCCGTTATATAGCTTTTATATCTTCCTCTGCCGGCTTCTCCAATTCTGCCGGGAAGCATCGCCAGGTTTTCTGGCGTGACCGAAATACAGGCATCACAAAACTGATAAGTGTTGATGCAAGCGGCCAGGAAGGCAATGGTGATTCTTATAACCCTGCTATTTCAGGAGATGGAAAAGTTGTCGCATTTGAATCGCATTCCAGCAACCTGATAGCAGATGATAAAAATGGCGTTCGTGATGTTTTCGTTTGGTATTCTACGACAAATAAAATGGAAAGGGTGAGCGTTGGCCACGACGACAAAGAAGCAAATGCGGAAAGTTATGAGCCATCTCTTTCCGGTGATGGTAATCTCATTGCTTTTACTTCGGCTGCAAGCAATATTTCCGAAACAGAAAAAGGTGTTTCCAACAACAATGTTTTTCTACGTGACATGAAATCAAAAAGTTCAATTATGATCAGCATTGATCCTATTGCTAAAAAAGGTGGCGGTGGATCGAAGCCTTCTATTTCTTATGATGGAACAAGGATTGCTTTTTATTCCAATACGGATGTATTAGTTGCGGGTGATAAAAATGGATTATGGGATATTTTTTTATGGGATAAAAATAATGCATTACTTAAACGGGTTAGCCTGACTGCTGATGGTAAGGAACGTGACCAGGGGAATGAAAGCGCTAACCGCATCGTATCTCCCGCTATTTCCGGCAATGGGCGTTTCATTGCCTTTACAACAACAGCCGATAATATGGTGCCTGGCCAATCTAATATTTTTCAAGATGTTTTTGTCTATGACATTAATACTAACAGTACGGTAATAGCGAGTAATAGTGTTGACGGCAAACCAGGTAATGAAGATAGTCCGATTGAACAGGGTGAAAAAATTGCCATTTCTTTTGATGGTAATTGGGTGGCCTTTTCAACAAAGGCAACCAACCTTGGAGTACCCGCAGCCAATGTGGTGATGCACAATTTGCCAACAGGAAAAAATCAGGCAATCTCATCAGTAAACGGAAGCAGTGTTGGCCATCCTTCTATATCATCTTCCGGCAGTTATGTAGTGTTTGGCATCGGCGCTAAACTTGACAGCCGATTTCCTTCAACGGGCATATTTGCAAACTATACAGGAGTTGGCCCCTGCCGCTTTTGTCCGCAATAATTGAATATTAAAATTGTATGCTTAAATAAATTCAAAACAGGCTGACAAAAAACTTTTTTGAATTAAAAAAAATAATCTGCTTTTCTATTCTCTTTATTTCTGTGGCAACTTCATTTGCCCCAACAAACACCGGTTAATAAAAATGTTAAAAATTCTGTCACTGGCACATGGGGAATAAGTGCCAGCGACAATTCGAATTACAGGATGAAGAACGGAGTAATGAACTACATCAGCAGGCAATATACTTTTTATGCCAATGGCACTTATATTTTTGTAAGTAAAGCATACGACCCTTTAATGAGTAATATTTTTTTGGGCAAGGAAAACGGCACTTATCAAATCAGTAGCAACAATATCATCATCAATCCAAAAAAAAGTGTATTGGAAGCATGGAGTAAAAAAGAGGGCAGAGATGAATGGGGTAACCATTTAAATACCCAAAACATAACCCCGGAAAAAGTAACCTACAGGTTTACCAAACATTATTTCTCCGGCATGCAAATTTTGAACCTTATATTGCAAGCGGGAAAAGCAACTCAAAGGGATGGGCCATTCAGCAGTAATGCCATATTTACCAATGCCTGGTATTATGCTCCGGTTTCCTCCAACAATCCCGTAACAGTGCTGCCCCATTAATAAAATAAAGCTATCCTTTCAAAAGGAAATTATTTTGAAATAAATTTCTGGTTTTATTTTATTTGTTGCCTGTGCAGTTAATTTATTAAATTGAAAAAGCATTAAAAAATTCGCGGCGGCAACTTTACTTTTAATCTGTCTGCCTGAATATTATCTCACTATTAACCGGATGAGGTGAAAAGAAATAAAATAAAACGCTATGATATTATTATTTAAAACAGTACGTTTACAAACATCTAACCTTATAGCCACATCTAAATACCGGAATCTATTATTTTTAACACTTAAAAAATTAACGGTATGAAACGATTATTAATTTTCTTTACAGCATTGCTCTCCATTGCTTTTTTTAATGACAGCTTAGCTCAGGTTAAAACAAAAGAGGGTAAAGCAAAAAAAATGGATAATGGTAATCCTTATAAAGCAACCTATTCATCCAGCTTTACCATCGGCAAAGCCGCTAATGCTAATAAGATACTGAACCTGTGGAAAGACTGGGACGACAATAATTTTGAAAGGCACGATTATTTTGCCGATTCACTTGTAATGACGTTTCCTGATGGCACCATCACCAAAGGTAAAGAGGCGAATATGGAGGCCGCAAAAAAATACAGGGGAAGTTTTGCAAGCGTAAAATCCATCATTCACGCATGGCTTCCATTAACCAGCACCGACAGAAAGGAAGACATAGTTTGTGTCTGGGGGCAGGAGGAAGATACCAGTCCGGACGGCAAGATAGAAAAAAGGGATATTCATGAAGTATGGTGGTTCAATAAAGATGGCAAGGTTACCCACATGAGGCAGTGGGTCGCAAAATTTGGCCAATAATTATTTTAATCAGGCCAAAACAAAAATGGTGAAGTAAACATACTTCGCCATTTTTGTTTTAAATCCAACATGTAAATTCTCCGGCTAAGTTAAACCTGAATTAAGCCGCCATTTTTCCAATAACATTTCTCTTCTTATTTTTTTAATCAAAAGCCAGCCTCACCGCTTTCAACGCAATTACAATTCCATCACATTTACAAAGTGCTTTTAATTTCACCATAGAGGAAGGAGAATTTAAAGCTAATTTTATTCACCAAAAGCTAAGGTAATTATTGAGCGGATTATTTAATTGCTGATTTTGGAATACATTTGCGCTATCAAATAAATCTTAGTAAAATGAATTATACAACACAACCCGTCAATAACTTTGTTAACCTTCTTGATTATAACAACAATACCATATTTAATATGTCGCCGGAGGAAGTTACGGCTGCTATTATCTCCGGGGATGCGGCAAGGGTCCGTAAAATTGAAGGACAATTTGCCATTGTGGAAAAAGTCGGCCAACATGTTTTCATGGCCCGTTCCATTGGAAGGCCGATGCGTTATTTCCTGGCCAAACAAACCTCCGGCCCGCTGCTGATTGTGGCTGAGCGGATGGACGAAATTTACAATTATCTGAAAACATTAGGCCTTCATACTCAATTCCATCCTTCATATACAAGAATGGTACCTGCTCATTTTGTCGTTCAATTAGAAGTGGTTGGCTGTCCGGACCCCAACCCGGTTTATACCCGCTTTTTTAGTCCTAAAAGAAACCGCTTAACCAATAACCTGGATGAAATTGGCAAAACATATATGGAGGCGTTGGCAAATGAATGTCAGAAATGGTTAAAGTCAATTCCGGAAAATGAGCCGATAGGCATATTATTTTCAGGTGGTATTGACAGTGGGTCTGTCTTCCTGGTGATATATCATCTCCTGCTGAAGCTTGGCCTTTCTCCGCAGCGATTGAAAGCTTTTACGCTTTCCGTAAATAACGGTACTGATGCGGAACAGGCTCACCAATTTTTGGATAAGATGGGGCTGTCCTTATTTCTGGAAGTGCTTGATGTGCCGCAATCGGCCATTGACTATAAAGCTGCCATTAAAGTAGTGGAAGATTATAAACCGCTTGACATAGAATCAGCAACGATGGCCCTGGCATTGTGTAAACAAATACGAAAACTGTATCCCAACTGGAAATACCTTGCTGACGGAGACGGAGGCGATGAAAACCTGAAGGATTATCCCATAGCTGAAAATACAGAGCTTACTATAAGAAGCGTATTAAACAATACAATGCTTTACCAGGAAGGCTGGGGCGTTGATAAAATCAAACACTCGCTTACTTATACAGGTGGCCAGAGCAGAGGGCATATACGTTCGTATGCTCCATCACAATTATTGGGGTTCAGAGGCTTCAGTCCTTATGCGTTGCCCAATGTTATTGAAGTGGCAGAGGGCATTCCGTTTATAGAATTAACCAACTGGCAGGAAGAAGAACTGTATGCATTGAAGGGAGAAATTGTAAGGAGGGGAATAAAGGCCCTGACAGGTTTCGATATGCCGGTATTTGAAAAACGCAGGTTTCAGCGTGGTGCAGTTGGAGAGAACGTATTTCAGGAAATGTTTGCCGATGATGAAACGGAATACCGAACTTATTTCAATTCACTTTATGCCTGATAGTCATGAAATTGAAAAATTTCGACCGGCAAAAAATATTGTAAATCCTGATATCCCGTATCACTTTCTGCAGGAACAGGAGCCGGATTGGGCGGGTAATTTACAAAAGATAAATACCATTTTTCTTACCAGTAAAGAATGCTCTTTCAGATGCCTGATGTGCGACCTCTGGAAAAATACATTGAAAGAGCCTACGCCTCCGGGAGCGATTTTAAAGCAGATAGATTTTGCTTTAAACAAACTGCCCGAAGCGGATGTCATTAAGCTGTACAACAATGGTAACTTCTTCGACCAAAAAGCAATTCCTCCTTCAGATTATCCGGGAATAATTGAGCGGCTGCGTTCTTACCGAAAGGTCATCGTGGAAAATCACCCTACACTTTGCGGGCGGGCCTGTATTGAATTTAATGAAAAACTTAACGGCAGGTTAGAAGTAGCCATGGGGCTTGAAACCATCCACCCGGATGTATTGCCAAAACTTAATAAACAACTGAGTTCCGAAGATTTTAAAAAGGCTGCTTCTTTTTTAAGCAGCCATGAAATAGACATACGTGCATTCATACTTTTAAAT
>JAVHOI010000005.1:0-6523 GCA_036169975.1 Ferruginibacter sp.
CCTGCCGTTTATCCATTCTTCAGGAAATTTCCCGTAAAGGGGAAATATGCTGCGGAGATGTAGTAGGGCTAACCGGGCTTTCGCAACCTACCTGTTCGCATCATATCCGGTTGCTTTCCGATAGTGAATTAATACAATGCAGAAAAGATGGCCGCAATCATTATTTCACACTCAATAAAAATAACTTTAAAAAAGTAAGTTCATTTTTAGCAAAGTTCCACCAGGAGGTTATTGGTTGATCTTTGATGGCTGATTGTTGTTCGTAGTATTCTTTTTTATATTTGCGGTATTTTTTTAAAAATCATTCCAGCTTATCATAGTGCAGTGGTTTTAATTACGGCATCCGTATTTAACCTACCATAAATATGCGGAAATTCTTTATTCACTGAAGGCGCCAGTTCGTATTTTAATTCAGCGATTAATTTGGTTTCATCAATGTGCAGCAATAAAAGGCCCGTTTGATTTTGATAATATCTTTCCAACACACCTTTCACCTGTTCTTTTTTGCTGGCATGGATAAAGCCTTCTGCCGCTAATGAATCAGGTTCGTAAAACCCCTGTGCCAATGCGGCTTTCCAGCGCTTGCCGGATATTACGTGATAGATCATTCGTCCAATAATTTTACCAGTGTCAATAATTCTTCCATCTTATAACGGTTACGGTCATTGTCAAAGCATTTGCTTAATTCTTCCAGCAAAAATTGAATGATCCGTTTGTTACCCAACTGCCGGAAATAAGAATCGGAAGGCGCTACTGAAATACGCTTGAAATAATTTTCAACATCCTGATGAGAATAAATATTTCCGTTAAGCGGGTCAATAAAGAAATTTATTTTTTCGGATGAATGGCTAACCGGGTTCATGAATTCATTTTTCGGATCGAAATAACCAAGGATAAACTGCCGGGGAATATTGGTAGCTTTCACCGGGATATCCAACAAACTGCACAGCACCAAATATAAAATTCCGTTGCCGATGGCATTCCCTTTTTTCGTTTCCAGCGTTTTGGTAATCAAAAATTCTTCGGGCAGGCTGTACGATATTTCTACACCTTTTTGTTTGTAATAGTTATATAAAATACTCGTGATCACATTGATTTGTTCCAGCGGTGTCAGGTAGTTATTTAGCTCAAGCCATATATTGCGGCGGAGCTTTTCTATTTCCTGAAGTGCCTTCGTCTCCTGCATTTCGGGGTAATGATAGCGGGATACCAACAATGCCCCGGCTAATAATTCACAGTCCCCGTTTTTCCAGTTAATGAAATCATCCGTAAGATCCCTGAAATGTAATTTATGAATAATGGTTTCTATCCTTTCCTGCACCTCTTCTTTATTGGTATTTTCCCATAAGTCTTCAAGATTAGGAATGATACCCTTGCCAAAAGAAATGAGCCTGTTGCTAACGGTGCTGTACACTTCTTCATCCGGATCATCAATAAGATGAAAAAGCGCTGATATCTCTTTGTTCTCTACCAAGATTATTTATTTTGAAATAAAATTCGTTAAATGCGGTTACATTAAAAGCTAATTTTTTACACAGGTGTGGAAAGATAAGATGGTTGCGGGTTGATTGTTTATGATTTTTAACCCGTCTTTCAAAGGTTGGCAACTTTTAAAAGGCAACCTTAGTGGAAAGCCAAATTAAAATATATTGGTTATAGTTGCGTAGTGCAGGGATGTATTACTTGTTATCTGTGTGCTATGCCTGCTTGCGTATAAACCTCACAGGTTTTAAAAGCAGGTGAGGTTTACATAAATTAAGGATCCCCATAGGTACGCAGGGTTGACGGCTATTGCCACTTAGTCTGGACATTAAATAACCCGTTATTTATTTTTTCTTTGCCACCACTTTCTTAGCCGCCGCCCTTTTCTTCGCAGGCGCTTTCTTATCAAAAGCCTTTGGGTCCTGTGAAAGGATCATTTTCTTTACCGCATCCAATTCTATAGTGGCCAATTCTTCGGGAGTGTATTTTCCGTTGGGACCGGCTGTAAGTTTCAGCATTTTTTTACCAAACCGTATGAATGCTCCCCAGCGCCCGTTTTCAATGGCTATCTTTTCTTCGGGCCATTGCCTGATAAAACGGTTCGCTTCCTTCTCCATTTTTTTTTCAATCAATTCTTCACAATCTTTTTGCGTAAGCGCATCAAAATTATAAGCCTTGGGTATATTGATGAAAATGCTGTTCCATTTTATAAATGGGCCAAAGCGCCCTTTACCTTTGGTGATGGGTTTTTCATCAAACCATCCTATTGGCGCATCTTCTTTTTGCCTGGCATTAATTATCTGTATAGCCCTGTTCAGGTCAACAGTATTGAGGTCTTCGCCTTTTGGAATAGATACAAATTGCTCGCCCCATTTTACATAAGGGCCAAACCTGCCAATATTTATGCTCACTTCCAGATTATCATATTCACCTAATGCAAGTGGTAATTTAAAAAGTTCGAGTGCATCTTCCAGGCTGATGGTTTCTATACTTTGGTTTGCTTTCAATTTTGCGAAGCGGGGTTTTTCTTCATCATTCTGGGCGCCTATTTGTACCATTGGCCCATAGCGCCCCATTCTCGCGGTAATAGGCTTTCCGCTTTCATCTGCCCCTAACACCCTTTCGCCAACGGCCCTTTCGGCGGTTTCCAAAGTATGCGCTACACCTGAATGAAAGGGGGTATAAAAATCTTCCACCATTTTGCTCCATTGCATTTTACCATCCGCGACTTCATCAAATTCTTTTTCAATATTCGCTGTAAATGAATAGTCCATCACCTTGGTAAAATGCTGGTTTAAAAAATCAGTAACAACCAAACCAAGATCAGTAGGAAACAGCTTCGATTTTTCGGCGCCGTTATTTTCCTGCTCCATTATTTTTTCTATCACATCGTTCCTCAGTCTTAAGATGCGGAAATTCCGTTTTACACCTTCCTTATCTTTTTTCTCTACATACGTTCTCTTTATTATTGTTGAAATAGTTGGGGCATAAGTACTTGGCCTGCCTATGCCCAACTCTTCCATTTTCTTTACCAGAGAGGCTTCCGTGTATCTTGCGGCATGTTTGGTAAACCTTTCAGTGGCGGTCATTTGGTTAAAGGAAAGTACCTGTCCCGGGGTTAAATCAGGTAACCTGCTTTCGCCTTCTTCTTCGGTATCATCTTCATCACTGCTTTCCATGTAAACTTTTAAAAAGCCATCAAACTTTAATACTTCCCCCGTTGCCGTTAGTTCGGCATTATTGGTACTGATATTAATTTTAGCAATGGTTTTTTCAAGTTCCGCATCACTCATTTGCGAGGCGATGGTCCGCTTCCAGATCAATTCATACAAGCGGTTCAGGTCGGGGTCTTTTACAGAATGGTTTTCCATGTAAGTAGGCCGTATGGCTTCATGGGCTTCCTGTGCGCTTTCATTTTTATTTTTATGTTTGCGTACCTGCAGGTATTTGTCGCCATAACTGCTTTTAATTTCGGCCTTAATTGCATCCATGGCGGTTTCGCCAAGGCTTACACTATCGGTACGCATGTAAGTAATCTTCCCGCTTTCATATAATTTTTGGGCGAGCAGCATTGTTCTGGTTACACCATATCCCAATTTCCTGCTTGCTTCCTGCTGCAGGGTAGAAGTAGTAAAAGGCGCTGCGGGTGTACGTTTGCCCGGTTTTACCTGTATCTCCTTTACGGAATACTTTGCGCCAATGCAACTTCGCAGAAATTTTTCCGCATCTTCGGAAACATCATATTTTCCGCCATCCGCTTTAAAGTTTACCGGCTTGTTGTTATTATCAGTTGCCGCTAAAGAAGCTTCTATTTTGAAACTGCTTATCGGGGTAAATTGATTAATCTCCCTTTCTTTTTCGGCGATTAATTTTACGGCTACACTTTGTACACGGCCTGCGCTTAACCCTCCGCTCCTGCCAATTTTTCTCCACAATACCGGGCTTAGTTCAAAACCAACCAACCTGTCAACAATACGCCTTGCTTGCTGCGCATCCACCAGGTTCATATCAATAGTGCGTGGATTTTTCACCGCTTTTTCTATCGCCGGTTTGGTTATTTCATGAAACACAATCCGTTTGGTTGTTTTGGGATCAAGGTTTAATACTTCCGCCAAATGCCAACTGATACTTTCTCCTTCCCGGTCCTCATCCGATGCCAGCCACACTTCATCACTTCTTTTGGCGATGCTTTTCAGCTCTTTGACCACTCTTTCTTTTTCCGCAGGTACAATATAGGTGGGTTTAAAATTGTTTTTGACATCAATGCCCATATCATTTTTCTCCAGGTCGCGGATATGACCGAAACAACTTTTTACTTCAAAGTCTTTTCCTAAAATCCCTTCAATGGTTTTTGCTTTCGCAGGGGACTCTACAATTAACAGATTCTTCGCCATAATGAACAGTATGTTTTGCGCCTGTTCCCAAAAGGGGAGTTAGGGCAGATTATATTTTCAATGTTTTTTGTCATTCAATTGCTGCCAAAAGGTGCGCTGATATTGATTTGTACCGCACAAATAAAATAAATCACGCATCCGGTTTCAGGGGCAGCCGGAAATGCAATATTACTTTAAAATTGAAAAATCAAAATAATTCTTACAAATTGCCTTACCAATCCCAGTGCGTTACAGAAATTCAATCACTTCTTTTTTTATCGCGGCATCGCCATAAATTTTTCTATGCCCAAGGCCTTTTGTGATGATAAACCGGATGTTGGGAAAATTTTCCCGCTTTACTTTTAAAGCATCTTCTATTGGGGTAATGTCGTCGTTTTCATCATGTACCCAGAGTATATCCGCTTTGATATTCCGCATGGCTCTTTTTATGGAAAACCATTCCGTTTTTTGCCCGCTTTTTTCAAAAATTATATTATCAAATTCACTTCTTACTTCTTTATCTTTTAATCGCAGCAATTTAAACGCGCTGTCAACAGCGGTGCAGGTTTCCGTAGCGGGCGCAATCATGGCGATACGCATATTTTCATTGTGAATTGTTTTTTCAATCGCCAGGCTCAGCGCCATTCCACCAAATGAGTGTGCCAGGAAACCATTTACCGGGCCATATAATTTTATTACTTCTTCTATCATCCGGCAATATTCCGCCGCGTTTATCCTGGTGCCTTCGCTGTTGCCATGGGCGGGCGCATCAAATGCAAGTACCTCATACCCTTTGGCTATCAACGGCGAAATATATTGATGGAATTTATGTGCCGCTGAACCAAAGCCGTGCAATATCAAAACTTTATTCGGTTGGTTATGGTTCCATCGGAACCCTTTTACTTTTAATCCGTTTAATTCAAATAAAAGGGGCTCTGCCTGATCAAAAATAGTAGGTGTCCTGATCCTTGATTTCATAAAAGGGGTGCAAAATAAATCAAATGCTTTTTCTGCGGCCAGGCGTTTTGAAACAACGGTAAGCAGTTTAAATTTCGCCCTAATGTACCCAATTGCGATTTTTTGCTTTAATTTCATTTAATCAAAGATACAATTATGAGAGTAGTAATTATTGGAGCGGGAAACGTAGCCACCGTATTCGGGAGATTAATTGCCAGGGCGGGTCACGAAATAATACAGGTAGTTAGCAGGAATATTGCCAATGCCCAAACGCTTGCAAATGAGTTGGGGTGCGCCTTTTCGGATAATCCAAAAAATTTGGATAGCACAGCCGGCTTGTATATAGTGGCAATGGCCGATGCCGGTTTGAATGAATTCCACGAAACCTATTCACTTGGTGATAAATTGATTGTTCATACAGCAGGTTCAGTATCCAGGGATATTTTAAAACCGGTTTCGGCTAATTATGGTGTAATGTATCCTTTACAAAGTTTGCGTAAGGAAAACCTGGAATTGCACCAGGATATCCCGCTACTCGTTGATGGAAATTCAGAAGAGGTAATATCGTTGATTGAAAAATTCGCATCCACCTTATCATCAATCGTTGGCAAAGCAAATGATGATCAACGCATGAAACTACATGTAGCCGCGGTGATGGTTAGTAATTTCACCAATCACCTGTATGACCAGGCAGCGATATATTGCGATAAAGAAGGCCTTGATTTTAAGATGCTGCAACCATTAATTGAAGAAACCGCTTTAAGGCTCAGGTATCATCTACCCCACGAAATGCAGACAGGCCCCGCCATAAGAAAAGATATTACCACCTTGGAAAAGCATCTTCGTATTTTAACGAAGTACCCTGATCTTAAAAGGGTTTATCTCAGGCTTTCCGAAAGTATCATGAACCCTTAACCCCTCTCCCGTAAAAGGTAGTTTCTCTGGTAGCTCATTTCCAGGAAAACACGATGTCAGTCTGAACCTTGTATAGGTCTTTCGGTTTGCCGGTTGAGTCAACAGGGTCGCCTACATATATTTCGTAAGGTGCGCCCTTAATGGTTTTTTTATGATCCTTTAACCATTCTTTCAATGCATCATAAGCCTGTGGTATCAATTCGTAGGGGCCATAAAAATGGGCCACTACCACACTGTCAATACCTATTTGTTTTACATATATACCGGCTGGTAACCTGGCCGGTTTTTTATCAACG
>JAVHOI010000005.1:6623-13145 GCA_036169975.1 Ferruginibacter sp.
ACCTATTTGTTTTACATATATACCGGCTGGTAACCTGGCCGGTTTTTTATCAACGGGCACCCCGGCTTCAAAAAAGTAAGGCGCCTTTTCGCTTTTGTACCAGGCCATTGGGGCGCCGGTTATTTTTAAATTATTTTTTTTAATTATTGCCGCCAGTTTTACTCCATATATTCCACCCAATTTCAAACTAATCCTTTGTATGGTTGAAGCGCTGTCTTTCATGGTTAGCACCATACGTTTTAAGGAAAGGGTATCACTTATATTTATTACCGGGCCCCTTTTTGTTTCTGCTGAAGGTTCTTTTGCGGTGGTTTTTTCTTTTTTGGGACCTTGGGTTATTTTCTTTTCCTGGTTATTATTGTTACACGCCATTGCAAGCAGCAGCGTGGTAAATAAAAGCAAGTGGGATAAATAGTTATTCTCTTTCATAAAAAAGTAGTTTCAGTTTATATAAAAGCGTTAAAATAAACAAATGCAATATCATACACAAAATTAAGTACAAACATTTTAAAGATACTGTTTCCTGTAAATGATTGCCTTTCAAACTAAGTTTTCATGAAATGGTAATTCTAAAGTAGGTTTGCATCCCGAACTTTACAAAATATGTACACGATCACTTATCAATTTGAACAAAAGGGCCTTTCTCCTATCACCCTTGATAATATAGAAGACGGACAATCTTTACTGGAAGTGGCATTAAAAAATGATATTGATTTACATCATAACTGCGGGGGTGTTTGTGCATGCAGCACCTGTCACGTGTACGTAGAATCGGGAGACGGTTTACTGGAGGAATTATCCGACAGGGAAGAAGATTTTATTGACAGGGCCGTAAACCCACGTATCAATTCGAGGCTTGGATGCCAGTGTGTTTTGCAGAAAGGAGCGGGCACTATCACCGTTACGCTGCCGGATCAATCGCAATTTTTGGGAGAATAACTTTAATGTCTCAATTACTCAATTACTCAATTTGAAAATAGATGAATAGTTTAAGATATCGAAATTCCATTGAGCAATTTTCAAATTTTCAAATTTTCACATTTTCTTTATGACCTTCGAGCCACCTATTCACTGGAATGATTATGAAGACATCGCCATGAAACTATATGAACGTTTTGGGGATGAATTTAATGAAAGTAAAATCTACCGTATCCGGTTTACCGACCTGCATAAATGGGTTATGGAAATTCCGAAATTCGAAGGAAAGGCGGAAGAAAGTACGGAAGGACATTTGGAAATGATCCAGAGTAGTTGGGTATATGAATGGAGGGATAATCAGAAATAGTTAGGGGTTATTAATTCATTGAAATGCCTGGATCCAAATAAGATTTTTATTTACTGACAATCGAATCAACTTATCAACTATTTCCATGAGCGTGTTGCAACTTTTTAAACCAATAAAGACATTTGTATTTGATGTTGACGGGGTATTGGCTACGGAAATACTCCTGATTTTACCAGGCGGCGAAATGGCCCGCAACATGAATAGTAAGGATGGTTATGCCATGCAACTTGCCGTTAAAAAAGGTTATCATGTAGCAATTATTTCAGGAGGCAGTTCGGAGCCCGTGCGACAAAGATTAGAAAGGCTGGGAATAAAAGATGTATTTTTAGGAATTACCAATAAGAAAGTAAAACTGCTTGAATATGTGCAGGTAAACGAATTGCGGATGGAGGAGATACTTTATATGGGAGATGACATCCCGGATTATTTGGTGATGAATTTAGTAGGCTTACCCTGTTGCCCTGCTGATGCGGTACAGGAGATAAAACAAATATCAAAATACATTTCCCCGAAAAATGGGGGCATGGGTTGCGGCAGGGATGTCATTGAAAAAGTGCTGAAACTGAATGGACATTGGGATATGGATACTTCGGTGGCATCGAAATAATATAGTGGATGGTTGTCAGTTGATTGTTGGTTGTAAAAAGTTTTCTGCTTTGCTGCTTTGACAACCCTGAATGGCAACTAAATAAATTTTACCCTCCTATTATTATGAGTAAATAATAATTAACGAACAACCAACCATGAACATCCAGCAACGAACAACCATTAAGATCAACAATAAACTCAATCATCAACCAACCGAATTAGCAGCATGAAATTAATTTTCGCCTTTTTTCGTTTGATACGATGGCCCAATCTTGTTTTTATTGCGCTTACCCAATTGCTTTTTTATTATTGTATCATCATTCCCTCATTACCGGATAGCTACTATCAACTGAATCATAAATTAACGCCTTCGATTTTCTACCTGCTGGTTTCCGCATCCGTATTGATTGCAGCGGCAGGCTATATCATCAACGATTATTTTGATATCAACATTGATCAGGTAAATAAGCCCGATAGGATGGTGGTGCAGAAAATCATCAACCGGCGCTGGGCTATTTTATTGCATTTGGTGATTACGTTTGCTGGCCTTGCTTTAAGCGGGTATGTCGCTTCTAAAACCAGCCTTGTAATTATTGTAGCCAATATAGTTTGTACATTACTGTTATGGGTTTATTCCACTACTTTCAAAAAAAAATTATTAACCGGCAATATTATCATTTCGGGGTTAACCGCATGGACTGTCCTGGTATTATATTTTGCCGCCAACACCATACTCACTATTACTCCGGCCCTTCCATCCCAGGTGGCTGCGGGCATGCACAGGATATATAGGTTCGGGGCATTGTATGCCGGTTTCGCCTTTATCATTTCATTAATAAGGGAAGTGGTAAAAGATATGGAAGATATGGAAGGCGATGCCCGGTACAATTGTAAAACCATGCCGATAGTATGGGGAGTGCCTGCCACCAAAGTGTTTGTGGGGGTATGGCTGGTAGTAATGATTGGGGCATTGGCGATAGTTCAATTTTATGTATTACAAATTGGTTGGTGGTTGAGTGCATTATATTTATTGCTGCTCGTCATCATTCCACTTATTTGGATATTGAAAAAATTTTACGAAGCGCAGACAACCGCTCAATACCATTACATCAGCAATATGATTAAATGGGTAATGTTGACGGGGATATGTTCCATCCTGTTATTTAAATTATATTCTTAGAAGGTACCCTTTCAGCAGGTATCCATAAAAAATATTTCCAAATGATTTCAACGATAGAAAATCATAATAAAAATCACCGGGCAAAATCACGGGAAATTATTTTGGCATCCCAGTCTCCACGCCGCAAACAATTATTGGAATGGGCGGAAGTACCTTTTGAAATAATAGTAAAGGAAACGGACGAATCCTATCCTTCCAATTTATCTTTAGAGGATATTGCGATACACATCGCCAGGAATAAAGCATTGGCTGTTCAAAAAGACAATCATTTTACAAAACCAATTTTAGCGGCAGATACCCTTGTAGTGCTTGATGATAATATTATTGGAAAACCCGGCGACAGGCAGCATGCCATTTCCATTTTGTCCAACTTGTCCGGCAAAAAGCACCGGGTGATTACGGGTGTGGTAATATTGTATAATGAAAAGGAGACCGCATTCGCGGATGCTACCGAAGTAGATTTTTATGAACTAACCATGGAGCAGATTATTTTTTATGTTGATAAATATAAGCCTTATGATAAGGCTGGCGCCTATGCCATACAGGAATGGATAGGGGTGGTAGGCATCAAATCTGTTGCGGGTGATTTTTATAATGTAATGGGGTTACCCATAAGCAGGGTGGTAAAGGAATTGATGAAGTTATGAATCCTGATTTTTTTTATGACTGATGTTAGCGTTTATAAGGTTTAATTTTTGGATTTGGAAATGACCTAGTGAAAACATTGAATATTCGAAATGATTTTTGTAGATTAGTTCTTTATGAATAATACATCAGGGAATCAGTCATTTTCCTAAAAATTATCCTTATGAACGAACGGTTACTTCAATACATCTGGCAGCTTCAATATTATAACAAAAGTGAACTGGTAACTTCAGAAGGGGAAAGCCTGTCAATTATTTTTCCCGGTAATATCAACAGCAACCAGGGACCTGATTTTTTGGATGCGAAAATCAAAGTCGGCAACACGATGTGGGCGGGTAGCATAGAACTGCATACCCTTTCTTCGGACTGGGACAATCATAAACACGGCAACGATAAAAACTACGGAAATGTAATACTGCATGTAGTTTGGCAGGATGATATGAAACTGCATCAGGGCTTTCCCGTACTTGAATTGCAAAGCCTGGTTTCCAAAATATTATTGACAAGGTTTGATGAATTAATGAATGCGAAATCTTTTATTCCATGCGAGAAAATGATTCATCAGGTGGCTCCGGTTATTTGGGTGGCCTGGCGAGAACGGCTTTTGGTGGAAAGGATGCAAAAAAAAACAACCATCATCCTTGGCTACCTTGATAATAATAACAATCACTGGGAAGAAACTTTTTGGTGGCTCATCGCAAAAAATTTTGGAATTATAGTAAATAGTGATGCATTCGAAAAACTGGCCCGGTCATTACCGGTAAGTATTTTAGCGAAGCATAAAAACCAGATACAACAAACGGAAGCGCTGCTGCTGGGCCAGGCGGGCTTGCTCGAAAATGATTTTAAAGAGGATTATCCGCGGCTGTTACAAAAAGAATATCGGTTTTATAAAAAGAAATACCAGTTGCAACCGATACAAATTCCGCTGAACTTTTTAAGGATGCGCCCTTCCAATTTTCCTACAGTAAGGCTGGCGCAATTAGCCATGTTGGTACACAACAGTTCGCATTTATTTTCAATTGTAAAAGAAACGATCAGGTTGGATGATATAAAAAAACTATTGAGCGTTACGGCGAATGATTACTGGCACTATCATTATACTTTTGACGAAGTAACAGTTTTCAGGAAGAAAAACCTGGGTACTCAAATGATCCATTCGATTATTATTAATACCATTGTACCCATGCTTTTCGCTTATGGGCATTACCATAAAGAAAATAGGTATAAAGAACGGGCGATGCTTTGGCTGGAACAAATAGCAGCGGAAAAAAACAGCATCACAAAAGGGTTTACTTTATTGGGCATAGGCAATAAAAACGCTTTTGATTCCCAGTCGCTCATTCAATTAAAAAATGAATACTGCAACCAAAAGCGCTGCCTCGAATGTGCGGTGGGTACCAAACTGCTTCGGCCTCAAACCCCCATCACTTCCTGAACCAATTGAAAGAAATCACACCCGTCAGATTGAATTATCCCCGCCAGAATGAATCAGTCGGGCATTAAAAAATCAACCATTAGATGTATTCAATATTCAGCGCCAGATCGGGATGCAGGCTTTTTACCACGGGGCAATTATCGCCTGTCCGCTGCAAAATGATCCTTTCCTTTTCTCCCAATACCAGCGAAACTGGAAAGGTAACTTTAACATCAATTTTAGAAATTCTGCGGGGGTTGCTTTCCATGTTTTTTTGAACATCTACGGTTAACCCCTTTAATTCGATATTCATATCATTGGCCTTTATTGCCATTGTAGTAGCCATACAAGTAGCGAGGGCGGTGCATACAAGGTCTGTTGGTGAAAAACGTTCCCCTTTTCCAAGGTTATCCGTAGGGGCGTCTGTTTCTATCATTGTCCCGCTTTGTAAATGTTGGGCATTACATCTTAAATTGCCTTCATATTGAATGGTTGCTGTCATTGTACTATTTTTGTATAAATTTACTGAAGTAAAAACTTATTATGCGTAAATTATTTTTTATTTGCTTCGCTGTGGTTGCCACATTGCCTTCGTTAGCCCAAAAAACTAAAAAGGAAAGACGGGATGAACATAAGCAAAAGATAAATGCGATTATCAAGCAGGAAGAGGAAGGCGTTATTACCTATCATAAACACAATGCCTTTGGCTTTAAACTTACTTCTGATGGCTATGGTGGTTTTTTCGAGGTAGGCAGGGCCAAATCTATAAAAAAGGCGTTGTTATTCCAGTTGGATATTTCTGAAAGAAAACATCCCAAAGAAGATAAGCAAAGTAATCCCGCTATTCCTACATCGTCTTTTATTTACGGGAAAATCAATTATTTCTACCCGGTAAAAATTGGCGTGCAACAACAGATTTTGTTGGGTAATAAAACTAACCGCAATGGGATAAGTGTAACGGGTAATTTTGGTGGCGGTATTTCACTGGCCTTATTAAGGCCGTATAACCTTGAAGTAAATGACTTTTCAAAAGGTGGCAGAAAGTTGATACGGTATGAAAGTTTGGATAGCACCCTGGTTTCCACTACAGGGCAGCCAGGCAGCCATATTGCGGATAGTATATTATTTACAAACAGCGGTTTGCTTATTAATGTTTTACAGGTTACGGGTTCAGGTTTGGGGAAAGGCTGGGGGCAAATGAAAGTTACGCCCGGCCTGTATGCCAAAGCAGCTTTAAGATTTGATTATGGAAAATATAATGAAATACTAAGTGCTGTGGAAGTGGGGTTGACAGGAGAATTTTACAGTAAAAAAATACCTCAATTGGTTTATACAGCACCTAAGCAATTTTTTATCAGCGCTTATGTTTCCGTAATGTTTGGCAAACGAAAATAACTAATAATGAAT
>JAVHOI010000005.1:13245-16999 GCA_036169975.1 Ferruginibacter sp.
GAAGGCACCGCCACATTCATGATATTGGGTAATATCTGTACCCGGAGCTGCGGCTTTTGCGCAGTAGCCACCGGCAAACCCGAACCCGTAGATTGGGACGAACCTCAACGGGTAGCCGAAGCTATACATTTAATGAAGGTAAAGCATGCGGTGGTAACCTCCGTGGACAGGGATGAGTTAAAAGATGGGGGAAGCATTATCTGGTACAACACCATTAAGGCGATCAAAGCTTTAAATCCCGCTACCACTTTGGAAACCCTGATACCCGATTTTAAGGCCGAAGCAGAAAATATCCAGCGCATTATAGATGCGGCGCCTGATGTAGTTTCCCATAATATTGAAACCGTGGAACGGCTTACCAAACAGGTACGCATACAGGCAAAATATTGGCGTAGTATGGAGACCCTGCGAATCCTTAAACAAGGTGGCATGCGTACCAAAAGCGGTATCATGCTTGGGTTGGGCGAAACTATTGACGAGGTAGTTGTTACCATGCGGCATTTAAGGGATAGTCATGTAGATGTAATTACCATTGGCCAATATTTACAACCCGGTAAAAAACATTTGCAGGTGCAGCGTTTTCCGCATCCGGATGAATTTGCGGCGTTAAGGGAGATTGGGTACAATATGGGATTTGATTATGTAGAAAGCGGCCCGTTGGTACGCTCCTCCTATCACAGCGAAAAGCATGTAATAGCAGGATGGGGCAGAAGGATATGGAAAGAGGAAAAAGCAATGAAAATTGATAATTGATTTATACCATATTTTTTTATAAATAAAGTGGTGGCAAAAAAACATAAACAGGAAACTGTATATCCGAAACCGCTCAATTCTTCAACTTCCAAACCAAAGCGCTTGCGCCTAATATGGCGGCATCGGCTTCCTTTAATTCACTGAACAGCAGTTTTACTTTGTTTTGAAAAATAGGCAACAGGTTTGCTTCCATGTGTTTGCGGGTCGGGTTCAGCAACAGGCTGCCTGCCTTGGTGAGGCCCCCAAATAATATGATGGCTTCTGGTGATGAAAACATTACGAAATTTGCCAGCGATTCCCCGAGTATCTGACCCGTAAAATCGAATATTTGATTGGCAATCGTATCACCCTGCATGGCGCAATCATACACGGTTTCGCTGGTAAGTTCATTGATGCTGTAATTACGTAAAAGGCTTACTGCTTCCGGGTAAGTCGTCAACATTTCTATTGCCGTCTCACGTACACCAGTAGCCGAAGCGTAAGATTCAAGGCTACCCCTCATCCCGGTTGATTTATGCATCCTACCACCCGGACGAATGATGGTATGCCCAAGCTCGCCCGCAAAGCCGTCATGGCCCAGCACGATTTTCCCATCTATTATTATTCCACTTCCAACACCGGTACCCAGGGTAATGGTAATAAAATGTTTTATATTTTTTGTGCATCCATACATCATTTCA
Source organism: Ferruginibacter sp. (assembly GCA_036169975.1). GTDB lineage: Bacteria > Bacteroidota > Bacteroidia > Chitinophagales > Chitinophagaceae > Ferruginibacter. The sequence continues at coordinate 14,679 of JAVHOI010000005.1, forward strand.
CCTACCGCGGCTGCATTGGCATCATTGGTGAGTTTGGTAACCAACCCGAATTTTTTTTCAATTAATTCAGCGATTGGTATTATACCTTTCCATTTTAAATTTGGTGCGTACTCGATGGTGCCGGTATAAAAATTTCCGTTGGGTGCGCCCATGCCAATACCTGCGAAATTGCTGATGCCACCAGCTTTTTCTATCATTGGAAAAAGCTTGGCGTGAAGGTCATCAATAAAGTCTTCCACTATTTCATGTTCATTGCTTGGTACACGGTCCTGATCAAGGATATTACCTTTTCGGTCCACGATGCCAAACTTGGTGGTGGTACCTCCTACATCAATACCTACTGCGTATTTCTTTATCATAATACCAATGTGTTTGGTTTATTTTCTTTTTAATATGCATGAATTAATGGCCGCCTTCCGCATTTAACGCGTCATAATCTATACCTTGTGATTTTAAAACCGATTTGGCTTTAATGGCATAAAATGCCAGGTAAGCAAAACAGGCAACGCCAATAATATAACTAAATTGAATACCTGTTTTATCTGCAATCCAACCCTGCAATGCACTAATTAAACCTCCACCCATAATCATCATAATTAACAAACTGCTTCCCTGGCCTGTATTTTTACCCAGTCCGGCAACTGCCAATGTAAATATGCAGGGCCATAAAGTACTGCAAAAAAGGCCTACACTAATAAATGCGAATGCACTTATCATACCTGTAGTTAACATTCCAATACACAATGCGGTTATACCCAAACCTGAAAATATCAACAACATCCTGGCGGGGTTGCCCTTGCTCAAAATATCACCGATAATCATCACGGCAATCACGAACGCATACACGAAGAATTGCGTAACATCATGCTGGGCAATTGTATTTACCAGCAGAAAAACGCCAAAAGCAAGATAAGGCATCAGGAAATTGAGAATCTGTTTTGCTCCTTTACTAACATCAAAAGCGCCCACAGCGCCAGTCCACCGGCCAATCATTAAACTTGCCCAATACAAGGAAATATAAGGCGCTATTTTTTCGGTAGGTACACCTAAATGCTCTTTCATATAGGCCGGCAAATTACTGGCTGTTGATACTTCTACACCAACATATACAAAGATACCGATCATACCCAGCCACAACTGCGGGTATTGAAATGCGGATGTTTTGTGTAAAATTTTGCTTCCTTCAACAACCTCTTCCTGGGCAACATGCTCCAGATCTATTTTATTGGGAACCGATGAAAATTTTATGAATACCGCTACCAGTAAAAAAGCAAGGCCAACAAGAAGGTAAGGCGTTTTAACACTCTCAATGCTGGCTTCGGTTGATCCTGATGCCACACTTCCAAAAATAGCAAAGCTTACCAATAATGGCCCGATGGTGGTTCCAAAATTATTAACACCGCCCGCCATGGTAAGTCGCTGTGAGCCGGTTTTAGGATCACCCATAATAATAGCCAAAGGGTTGGCGGCAATTTGCTGTAATGAAAAACCAAGTCCAACAACGAATAAGCCTGTCAACATTAAAGTGAAGGAGGCGGTATTGGCAGCAGGATAAAAAAGCAATGTACCAATTGCTGAAATTATTAATCCCACGGCAATTCCGTTTTTGTACCCAATCTTATTCAAAAGGTCGCTACCGATAATCTTTGAAACGGCATAATAAATTATTGATCCAACCGTATAGGCCACATAAAAAGCAACAGATACTAACTGGCTTTGAAATTGTGATAAATTGAATGCCTTTCTAAATACAGGGATAAGAATGTCATTACTTGCGGCTACGAAACCCCAGAAAAAAAAGACGGTGATGAGGGTTCCAAATTGTGACCATTTGGTCGTTTCGTGAGAATTGGTTTGTTTGTTCATATTAGAAGCGTTGTTTTAAGTTGCCCAAAGTAGAATATTTTTATCATTAGGAAAAATTTTCATTACTTAATTTGTTTGTAACAAAAACCCTCTAAATTTGAAGACGATAAACAATTCATGAATTCAATGGAAATTTTACATGTTAGCGCCGAATGTTATCCGGTAGCCAAAGCAGGTGGTTTGGGAGATGTGGTAGGCGCCCTGCCTAAATACCAAAACCAACTCGGTCATATCGCCAAAGTGGTAATGCCCATGTACAGGACAAAATTTTTGTACGAACACGATTTTGATATTGTACACAAAGGATCTTTCGGAATGGGGGAGTACTGGTTCAACTATACCATCATCAAAGAAAAAACAAATAAACTTGGGTTTGATTTGTACCTGGTTGATATAAATGGATTGTTGGACCGGGAATCCGTTTACGGTTATGGCGATGATACGGAACGCTTTAC
>JAVHOI010000005.1:17099-23730 GCA_036169975.1 Ferruginibacter sp.
CCTTTGGCCAGTGCGGTTAAATGCGTTAGGAAAGTAACTACCGTAAGCAAGAGCTACCTGGAAGAAATGCGGCACAACGCCAATGGCCTGGAAAATTTATTTGAATACGAACAGGGGAAATGTACCGGCATATTAAATGGCATAGATGCCGCCGTTTGGGATCCCGCCATTGATACTTATATTAACCCCAACTTTACCGCTAAAGATGCGGCAGAAGGAAAGCTGGCTAATAAAAAAGTGTTGTGCGATTTATTTGATTTGGATATCGCGAAACCGCTGTTTGTATTTATCGGGCGGCTGGTGCATGAAAAAGCGGCCGATTTACTACCACAGGCTATTTATGATTCAGTATATCACCTGGAAGGCAGAATGAATTTTTTGATATTGGGAAGCGGAGAACCTTCGGTAGAGTGGGAACTTGAAAGCATGAAGAGCCAGTTGGTGGGGTATTATAATTCCAAAATTGGATACAATGAAAAACTAAGCCATCAGATGTATGCGGGAGCCGATTTTTTAATAATGCCAAGCAGGGTAGAGCCTTGTGGCCTCAACCAAATGTATGCCATGCGCTACGGAACAGTTCCTATCGTAAGAAACACAGGCGGGCTGAGGGATACGGTGATTGATTTTGGTGAACCAAAAGGCTACGGTATATGCTTTAATGATGCGACTGTATGGGATATCACCTATTCAATACACAGGGCTTTGGAAATGTATAATCAGCCTAAGCTGCTAAAGAAGATATTGACCACCATTATGGAATTGGATTTCAGTTGGGAAACCAGTACAAAAAAATATATTCAATTATATGAAAGTTTAAAATAATTTTCATTCATATTTCAATAGGTTTGTAAATATATAATCGATACAATAATTTATTTAACCAACAACTTGTCAATTATGGAAAGCGCATCAGTAGTAGCCATTGTTTTAGGGGGTGGAGCAGGATCAAGGTTATATCCTTTAACTGCAAGCAGAAGCAAACCCGCAGTACCCATTGCCGGTAAATACCGGTTGGTAGATATTCCTATCTCCAATTGTATCAACTCGGGCCTCAACAGGATTCTGGTACTTACACAATTCAACTCCGCCTCTTTAAACAAGCATATTAAAAACACTTATCAGTTTAGTATGTTTAGTAAAGGTTTTGTAGATATACTGGCGGCGGAGCAAACGCCTGATAACCCTAAATGGTTCCAGGGAACCGCCGATGCGGTGAGGCAGTCGTTAAGGCATATCGTTAATTATGATTTTAAGTATGTACTGATTTTAAGTGGCGACCAATTGTACCAAATGGATTTTGCCGCAATGATAGATTACCATACTGCTTCCGGCGCTGATATATCTATAGCAACTATTCCTGTTGGTGACAGGGAAGCGCCGGAGTTTGGTATTTTAAAATCAGATGCAGAACATGTTATCACTTCGTTCATTGAGAAACCTTCTAAAGAACTTTTATCCGAATGGACAAGCGATACCGGTGATGATATGAAAGCGCAGGGAAGAAATTATCTTGCTTCAATGGGAATTTATATATTCAGCAGGAAAATATTGTTTGATCTGCTGGAAACGGAAAAAAAAGATGCGACCGATTTTGGGAAGGAAATAATTCCAACCTCCATTGAAGAATATAAGGTGATAAGTTTTCAGTATGATGGTTACTGGACTGATATTGGAAATATCTATTCCTTTTTTGAAGCCAATCTTGCACTCACCTTAGACCTGCCCCCGTTCAATTTATTCGATAATCAAAAAATCGTTTACAGCCACGCAAGAATGCTTCCCCCCGCGAAAATAAGTGGTACTACTTTAGAGAAAACCATCATTGCGGAAGGATCCATCATCAATGCGAGCAGGATTGAAAATAGCGTGATTGGTGTAAGAAGCCGTATCGGGCATGGCTCTACTATTGTTAGTTGTTATATTATGGGTAATGACTATTACGAAACGCTGAAAGAGATAGAAAGAAATACGGAAAAGAATATCCCTAAAATTGGCATAGGGGATCGTTGTTACTTTAAAAATGCCATCGTTGATAAAAACTGCAGGATTGGTAATGATGTGCGTATAAATGGCGGCAGCCATCTGCCCGACACGGACCATGCGTTATATGCCGTTAAAGATGGCATTGTGGTATTAAAGAAAGAAGCCGTATTAACAGATGGGTTTGTAATTTAAATCTTTCAGCAGATTAAACATCCTCCTAAAAAGCGGATGTTTTTTAATGTACTTTCGCAAATGTGTATTTTTTACACAATTTTATACTTTTAAACGATTGCCATGTCAGAACTTATTTTGCCAAAAGAAAAACTCACGTTCACGCAAATAGTAAACATGAGTTTTGGCTTTTTTGGGATCCAGTTTGGATTTGCCCTTCAAAACGCTAATGTATCGCGTATTTTTCAAACCCTGGGAGCAGAGATTGATAAGATCGGGATTTTATGGATCGCCGCCCCCATTACAGGTTTCCTGGTGCAACCAATCATAGGCTATTTAAGCGACCGTACCTGGCATCCGAGGTGGGGCAGAAGAAGGCCTTTCTTTTTTGTAGGCGCCGTGTTATCATCCATCGCTTTAATTTTAATGCCCCAGTCAACCATATTATGGATGGCGGCTACATTGCTTTGGGTATTGGATGCTTCCATTAATATTTCAATGGAACCCTTCAGGGCTTTTGTGGGTGATAAGCTTGCTTCTTCCCAGCGGACTACAGGTTTTGCCACACAAACATTCTTCATCGGCCTTGGCGCTGTTATTGCATCCTTATTGCCTTATATCTTTACCAATGTATTCGGTATCCCTAATACAGCGCCGGAAGGAATTATTCCCCTATCAGTAAAATATTCATTCTATATCGGTGGTTTTGTTTTCCTGGGTTCAGTACTTTGGACGGTATTTACAACAAAGGAATTTCCACCGGAAAATATTGAAACCTGGGAGCAGGAAAAATTAAAAACAAAGGGCCTGTTTAAAGGTATTATAGAAATAACAAGAGGGATTTTTACTATGCCTAAAACAATGCTGCAGTTGGCGATCGTACAGTTTTTTACCTGGCTCGCTTTTTTTTCCATGTGGATATATACTACTTCCGCGATAGCTCAAAATGCTTTTGCAACCACTGATACCACTTCTAAAACATTCCAGGATGCGGGCGATTGGGTAGGTGTAATGTTTATGGTTTATAACGGCGTATCCGCTATAACCGCATTCATGCTGCCTATGCTCGCCAAACGCATCGGAAGAAAATATACACACATGATCAGTTTGATGATTGGTGGGTTAGGATTAGTATCCATGTTTTTCATACATTCACCCCAAATGTTGTTATTGCCCATGGTGGGTGTAGGCCTTGCCTGGTCATCTACCCTTACCATGCCTTATGCGATACTGGCCGGCGCTTTACCTCCACATAAGATGGGATTTTACATGGGAGTATTCAATTTCTTCATTGTGATACCTCAAATTTTCGCCGCGGCTATACTGGGCTTTTTTATTAAAAGTATTTTTAACGAACAAAGTATTTATGCACTTGTAATTGGAGGGGTGTCAATGATCATCGCCGGGCTTTTGAATGTTATTGTTACCGATAATGATGATGAAAAAATTATTGCTAAAATTTAAATAAGATCCGTTTATGAAAAAAATAGTTATCATTAAATGTTTATTGCTGATTTCCTTTTATTCATTCGCTCAAAGTAATTACAAGTGCTACCCTACCAACTGGTGGACGGGCATGAAGTGGAACAAAGTGCAGGTAATGATACATGGAGAAGCGATTGCGAATGCCGGTGGAGATATCAGTATCAGCTATCCCGGTGTGAAATTAGTGAAAGTAAATAAGGTGGAAAATACCAATTATGTATTTCTTGATCTGATGATTGCGGCCTCAGCCAAACCTGGTATTTTAAAGATAAAGGCCAACAGTGGAGCCAATCCCATTACAATAGATTTTGAAATAAAAGCCAGGAGGCCAGGACGGGGGCGGGATTTTGCGCAGGGCGTTACTTCAAGTGATTTCATTTACCTGATTATGCCCGACAGGTTTAGTAATGGCGACCCTTCCAACGACCGCATAGCGGGAATGCGAGACCAGTCGCTTAACAGGGATACCGTCTTTAACCGCCATGGTGGCGATTTGCAGGGCATCACCAACCACCTTGATTACTTGCAACAATTGGGAGTGACTACCTTATGGCTTAACCCGGTAATTGAAAATGATATGCCTAACCGCACGGAACACGGCTATGCATTTACCGATCATTATAAAATTGATCCGCGGCTGGGTGGTGAAAAAGCCTATCATCAAATGATAGGCGCAGTCCATGCGAAGGGCATGAAAATTATTCAGGATGCGGTTTACAATCATGTAGGGCTGTACCATATTACAGTGCAGGATCAGCCAATGAAAGACTGGCTACACCAATGGCCTGCCTATACCAACACTACTTTCAAAGACCAGGTATTATTTGACCCTTATTCATCACCGGCAGAAAGAAAAATAATGTCGGATGGCTGGTTTACCAAACAGATGCCCGACCTGAATCAATCCAATCCTTTCGTGGCTAATTTTTTAATTCAACATGCGTTATGGACGGTAGAGGAATTTGGTATTGATGGATGGCGTATTGATACGTATGCATACAACGACCTGGAATTTATGAACCGCTGCAACAAGGCGTTGATGGATGAATACCCACAGTTGACCATGTTTGGCGAAACTTGGGTGCATGGCGTTCCCAACCAAAGTTATTTTGTACAAAACAATTACAATATCCCTTTTAAAAGCAACCTGCAGGCGCCAACGGATTTTCAGACGTTATGGGGCATACAGGATGCAATGAACCGGGAATTTGGATGGACGGATGGCGTGAATAATTTATATACAACACTGGCACAGGATTTTGTTTACAAAAACCCCATGCGTAATGTGATCTTTTTGGATAATCATGATATGGCGAGGTTTTATTCCGTAGTTGGCGAAAATATGGATAAGTACAAATCTGCCTTATGCTGGTTGTTTACCTGTAGGGGTATCCCTGAAATATATTATGGGGATGAGTTGGCCACCACCGGATTTACAAGCCCCAATGATGGGTATGTAAGGCTCGATTTTCCCGGTGGGTTCCCGGGCGATACGGCTAATAAATTTGAACTGAGTGGAAGAAAGGTAAAGGATCATGAAATATGGCGGCATGTTCACGCATTGGCTAATTACCGCAGGCTTTCATCAGCACTTACTACCGGCAAAATGATGCAGTTTGTGCCTGTTGATGGCGTATATGTTTACTTCAGGTATGATGCCAGGCAAACCGTAATGGTGGTAATGAATACAGCCAAAACAGATAAGACGATTTCGTTTGAAAAATATGGGGAAAAAACCAAAGGATTTACCCAATACATGGATGTAGTTACCAAAGAGAAATCCGGGATGATGGATTTTACATTGGCATCTTATAAAACGGTGGTGCTTGAATTAACAAAATAGGTGTTGTATTCAGGTAAATTAAAATGAAGATTTAAATTTATTGGGTAATAATAAATAATGGAACTTTTTTTAAAAACAACACGTGATGTTTGTATTTAAAAAAATAAATTTCAAAAAAAGCATTATTAAACCGGCAAAAAAAATTATAATAGCGTATTCCAATAAAGTTGGTTTATCCAGCTTTTTGAATCCTCATCCTGGTCACTGCCAAAATCTTTTATTTTATCATCCAAAACCGCTTTAAGTTGTTTGGCCGTATAATATTTTTTAGCGGTTATAGGTTTTATTAAATTTTCTTTTCCATCGTTTACCATAAGTTTAGTCGCAATCATGGAAGCATACAGACGGGGTATGGTAACGCCCAAAATCATGCCTGGCAAACCATTGATGGTACAGGGCCCGCCGTTGATGGGTATTTCATCTGTGTAAAAAGCGAATACATATACACTGTCTAATATTTTACCAATAGCTTTACGGCAGTTGAAACCTGCTATCAGGCGGCTTTCATTGGTTATCTTCCATTGTATGGGTTGAATACTATCTTTTAAATTTAAAAGCGTACCAAACATGTTTTTTTGAATAAAGGTTTGCCCGGTAGTAAAATCATTGTACCATTCATTTTCATCCTCACCTCTTTTTAAAAAATCAAGCAGTTTCGCTTTTGATTCATCGTAACGGTTAAATTTGTACAGGCTTTTATTATCAGCGAAAGTATAGTAATAATAAGCCGTTTTAAACATGGGCATCAGTTCTTTATACTGCTCGGCCCAACTACTGTTGCCCATTGTTTTTTTTACATTTGTTATTACTTCAAATTCAATGGTGCCCTTTTTGATAAATTGTTGGGCATTTACGTTTAAACTGAATAACGCCACCACTATTAAACCATATATTTTATATTTCATGATTACTGGTTTTTATAATTATTATTTTGCAGGCGCTGTGGCCGGTTTGTTTTTAAAATTCCAGGTAAATCCCAGCATCCAGTATTGGCGCAACCGTTCGTTCCTTGTTTCGGATAACGTATTGCTGTAAAAACTTCTTTCAATATTGGTGTTCTGATTCAGAATATCCTTTATGCTAAACGATGCTGTAAATTCATCTTTTTTGAAAGTTCGTTCTAACCTGGCATTCCAAAGCTGGTTA
>JAVHOI010000006.1:0-1349 GCA_036169975.1 Ferruginibacter sp.
AATTATTTTCGCCTCTTCTGCTTCTCTTTGCATTTTGAGTTCGAGGATTGCTTCTTTATCGTGTTCAATTTTTATTCCTTCCTCTACTTCCCACACAGCCATCATTGGAAAGAGTTTTGAAAAGATGGTGATGATGAGAAATATACCTGCAAGGCATGCGGCGGTAACAGAAAATTCAACATAGTTTGGAAAATAAGTTGACCAGGCAAGCGGCATTTCCTGAATGGGCATCAAAGGATGCAACAGGGTTGGTACTACAATGAGGTATCTTTTTACCCAGGCGCCAATTACTATAATAATACAGGTAATTATAATCGGTTTTATTTTTCGCCCTTTAGGAAACGACATGATTATTATTGGCAACAGTACGGTACCAAACTGGCATGTCCAGAATGCTTTGGAGTAACTTCCATTAAACAGATCGTTCAATAAATGAGATTCATGCGTGGCCATATTATAGGCGGGAATCCAGTATTCATTCAGATTAAAGTAGGCGTAAATAAGTGTAAGCGCCAATACTATTCTTCCCATCAAATCAAAATGCCTTGGGGTAATATAATTTTCAAGATGGTAAAGTTTGCGGAAGGCGGCCATGCCTAATATAACACCGGCAGAACCGGAGTAAAGGGCGCCTGCAACAAAGTAGGGGCCGAATACTGTACTATTCCATCCCGGGCGCATCGTCATAGCAAAAATGTAACTAACAACCGTGTGAACGGAAACCGCTACAGGAATAATTATGATCGTCATAATGGTCATGGATAATTCCAACCGGTGCCATTGGGATTTGGTGCCCTGCCATCCTAAAGCCATTTTGGTGTAAAGCCATTTTCTGAATTTGTTGAAGCGGGTATCACATTTGGTTAACCGATCCCTGCAAAGCGCCATATCGGGAATCATTGGCAGAAAAAGAAATACAGTGCTGCCTGCAAAATAAGTGCAGATGGAAATTACATCCCACAACAGCGGTGATTGGATCCTTCCAAAAATGACAAGGTTGCCAATCCGGTCGGGACGGCCTAAATCTATGATAGGCATTAATCCCCCAAAGCATAAAGAAACAAAGGTGAGTAACTCGGCGGAGCGGGTAATTGGCCTTCTCCATTCCTGTTTTGTAATACGCAATATGGCCGACACAAGCGTACCTGAGTGACTAAGCCCGATAAAAAACACAAAGGTTGATATGTACAATCCCCATGAAACATAATCACGCATGGCGGTTACGCCAAGGCCGTGCCTTAGTTGGTGGATGTAGCAATAAAGCCCCCATCCCATTACCATTAGCAAAAAACCTATCCATATTTGGGTGGAGCGTCCCCATTTTCTTGTCGGGCGGAGACAGGCTTCCC
>JAVHOI010000006.1:1449-3074 GCA_036169975.1 Ferruginibacter sp.
GATTCTATATCCGGGGTTGGATATTTTCTATTTTTTGGAGGCAGGTAATAAACACGTGGTTCGGTACCCAATTCTTCCATGTGCCTGTACCCGGCATTGTCCTCAAGTAGCTTGCTTAATTTTACTGTTACCCCTGATGCATTGGTCACCGCATCTTCATTTTGATCGCCAAAATAAATGACATCCATTGGGCATCCGCTCACGCATGCCGGCATCTTGCCCTGCCTGATCATGTCGGGGCAGAAGTCGCATTTTTCCACTGTTCCCATCCTGCGTGGTACGCTTTGCTCTGGTGAATAAGGAATATTGCCGACTGCGGCAGTTTGCTCTGCGCTTGGTGCGCTCCAGTTGAAAAATCTTGTAGAGTATGGACAGGCAGCCATGCACATGCGGCAACCGATGCAGCGTTCATTATCAATAAGTACAATGCCGTCCTGTCTTTTGAAAGTAGCATTTACCGGACAAACTTTTGTGCAGGGAGGATTGTCGCAATGGAAGCAAGGCTTTGGGAAAAAATAGGGGGCTGTTGCTTCGGCATCCTTCATGGTGAATACTTTAATCCATTCACGGTCCGATTCGGTATGGTGCATTATCTGGCAGGCTTCGGTGCATTTTTTGCATCCATCGCATTTGGCTTCGTCAATTACCATCACGAACTTTTTGTTCGGTATGCCTCTGCGGGCTTCGTCATTTGTAACAGGGATGGTTTTGTAATCCTGCAAATGATTTTCATCTGCCGTATAGACCTTGCCGTCCTGTGTAAAAACAGTTTTTTTAACACCAGACGCTGTCTTTTTTTTGTCTGAAATAATTTTTGATACGCCTAAGGCGCCTGCCGCAATGGTGCCTCCTGCAATAAGACCAAATTTCAGAAAGTTCCTCCGGTTACTCTGGTTTTCTTGATTATTTTTTTCTTTTTCCATAATTTATTTTGGCATTGCTGTTATAACAATTGATGGATCAAAGGTCAATTGTTTAACAAGAATTTATTATGACATGGGAGTGAAATCCTTATGATTAATATCAGAAAAATTCCTGCGTTAATGAAGGGAAAAAACTGCGAAAATGCAGGTTTGCCGTTTTATGGAAAATAGTGAAAAAGATTATCAATTGAAAACAGGAGATGGAAATTTTGGCTCGGTATTTTTATTAGCGGGGTTTAGCGGATTCTGTTTTATTAGAATTTTAGATAACAGATTTATTGTCGGGAAAGTGAGGTTGAACCGCTCTTGTTTTATGCCTGCCATTATGTTTGAAAGAGAAGCATCTGTAAATAGACAGGCAACCTTTTAAAGGTTGCCTGTCTTATCCAAATGTTCCTGAAGAAATTACAATCAATTACAATTATTGTATTGTTCCACCGCTTTTTCAATGGTAGAATAATCCACTTGCTTTGCCTGTATTTTTGTTTGGAGTGCGGTGCAATCAGCGCAGAATGATGCAAATACTTTTTCGAAATTCTGTTTGGTTACAAGCGCCACCTTATCCGTAGCTATAATACGCAGATAGTAACCGCCGGGTTTGCCATCGGTTGTGTTTGCGACATAAGCTTCCGTGCCATTGTATATTATTTTGCCTGAATTATTGGTTACTTTTTGCAACAGGCTTCCTTTATTTCCTGAGGC
>JAVHOI010000006.1:3174-5546 GCA_036169975.1 Ferruginibacter sp.
TTAAAATGCTTTTCCTTATGGTTTCGAAGTCTTTTTTTCCGGTGATCCTCGCTAACTGCACACCTGCGGAAAGATTGGTCATGATCAGCAGGGTTTGTACACGGGCGGATTCCGTAAAAGTAAATTCACCGTTCTTTTTTCCTTCCTGTAATGTTTTTTCAACCAGTTTTAAAACCAGTTCTACCAGCGTGGCTACTTTGCTTCTTGTCTTTTCGGGCAGGGTTTTATAATCGGAAGCGATAGCGCCAATTACACAAATACGGTCGCAGTCAACAAGGTTGCTGTATCGGTTGAAAATCCTTTCTAATTTAGATTTAGACCGCATGGATGACTGTTCCATTTCCTTTCCCAAGAGGGTGTAATTCTTTATATGCGAATCCACAATACTTTCATACAGGTCTGCCTTTCCGGGAAAATGATAATGAACGGCGGCGTTTTTTATGTTCAGTTTTTTAGCGATGTCGGCATAGCTGAACGCATGGTAACCCACCTGCTGTATCAGCCCGGCGCCCAGTTGAAGTATGGCTTCCTTCGTATCGTTGGTTTTTGGAATCACGGTGCGAATTTAATTAATTACTTACTAATAAGTAAGTCTTTTTTATATTTTTTATTCATGGATTAAAAGGGATTGATTCAGGATAGTAAATCGGGGCATAGCCGGCTGCTTCCGGTAAGGTGAGGCTTTGGGAAAGACAGGGCAACGGGTATGTAATGGAATAAGCCGGGTATAGAAGGGCATACAGGAATTAATTTTAATTTGAGTACCACCAAATTACCGTTAATTAAATCAAAGCTGAATGTTGGTGCATCATAATTGTTAACTTTGCTATTCAAATCAGGATAAGAAAAAAAGGAGTGATTCCCATTTTTCAATTCTACAGGTCTCCGGTTTATTTTTTCCTTACCTGATTTTATTAAAACGAAATTTAACTACATGAAAGAAGTATATATTATCTCCGCGGTAAGAACACCAATTGGCAGTTTTGGCGGTTCACTTAAAAGTTTCAGCGCTACCCGGTTGGGTGCAATAGCTATCAAGGGTGCATTGGCAAAAGTCGGTGTTGCGCCTGAACAAGTAAATGACGTTTTAATGGGATCCGTTATCCAGGCCAATCTTGGGCAGGCACCCGGAAGGCAGGCGGCAAAATTTGCAGGCTTACCAGACAGCGTAAACTGCACCACTGTAAATAAAGTTTGTGCCAGTGGCATGAAATCCATTTCACTGGCTGCACAAAGTATTTTGCTTGGCGATGCGGATATTGTAATTGCAGGCGGCATGGAAAGTATGAGTAATGTACCTTTTTATATTGACAGCATGCGGTGGGGCAACAAGTATGGTAACACGCAATTGATAGATGGTATTGCCCGTGATGGGCTCGTAGATGTGTATGATGGAAAGGCAATGGGCAATGCAGCGGAACTTTGTGCCGCTACCTGCGGGATCAGCCGCCAGGACCAGGATGCTTTTTCAATAGAAAGTTACAAGCGCTCACAGGCAGCGGTAAACGAAGGGAAATTTGTTAACGAAATTGTTCCGGTGGAAATACCGCAGCGTAAAGGGGATCCCCTGATTTTCGCGAAAGATGAAGAACCTTTTAATGTAAAGTTTGACAAGATACCTGAATTGAAAGGCGCATTTCAAAAAGATGGAACTGTTACCGCCGCCAATTCCTCAACGATGAATGATGGCGCCGCCGCATTGTTGCTGATGAGTAAAGAAAAGGCTGAAGAACTTGGCCTGAAACCCATCGCTAAAATAGTAAGCTATGCGGATGCGGAGCAGGCACCGGAATGGTTCACCACTACGCCATCATTGGCCATACCGAAAGCGGTGAAAAAGGCCGGATTACAAATGGAAGACATCAGTTACTGGGAATTGAATGAGGCCTTTGCCGTAGTAGGTATTGAAAACAGTAAGCGCATGAAATTAGATCCCGCAAAAGTAAATGTAAACGGTGGGGCGGTTTCCATGGGCCACCCGCTTGGGTGCAGTGGGGCAAGGATTGTAGTAACCCTGATAAATGTGTTGAAACAAAATAACGCAAGGTATGGGGCGGCGGCCATTTGCAATGGGGGAGGTGGCGCATCTGCGATGGTGATTGAGAATATGTAAATTTAATAAAGTAAAAAAATATAAGCCCCTCATCAATGAGGGGCTTATATTTTTACACATTAAACCTGAAGTGCATTATATCACCATCATTCACCACGTATTCTTTTCCCTCAATTCTTAAACGGCCATTCTCACGGCAGGCGGCTTCAGATTTATAGGTGATAAAATCTACATAGGAAATAACTTCGGCTTTGATAAATCCTTTTTCAAAATCGGTATGGATGGCGCTGGCTGCCTGTGGCGCTTTCCAGCCATGGTG
>JAVHOI010000007.1:0-5530 GCA_036169975.1 Ferruginibacter sp.
CACTTTAAACAATCGCCAGGATATCACTTTCCCTCATGATAAGGTATTCCGCACCTTCAATTGTTATCTCGGTACCGGCATATTTGCCATACAAAACGGTATCACCATTTTTTACGGTTACTGGTTCATCCTTTTTACCCGGCCCTGCGGCAAGTACTGTACCACGCTGTGGTTTTTCTTTCGCGGTATCCGGAATAATGATGCCACCCGCAGTCTTTTCCTCCGCGGCGGCTGGTTTCACAATCACCCTGTCATGTAGGGGCGTAATGTTTAGCTTCTTAGCCATAATTGTATTGGTTTTTGATTAATTTAATATTTAACCCCGGCGGTTTTCCGGGCAGGCAATGCTATGCCAATTTCATACCAAACCTGTTTAAACGAATAGTTGTCATACTTTAGGCTCAAAAGAACGACATGTCAGGATTTTAATGAAAATTAGGCAGACATTATAAATATTGGGTACGGTATTTTGGCAGTATGTTCCCCCATTATTTTTAAAAATAACCAATCCGGAAATTTGAAGGTTTGAATTTTGAATGCTGATTAATAATTTTCACATTCTCCAATTTTCCAATTTTCTAATTTTCACATTTAATAATTGAATGTTTACCTTCGCAGCTCAAAAGTTCTTTCCGAAATGATTAGCAGAAGAAATATCCGGGTTAAAGTGATGCAAAGCCTTTATACTTTAGACAGTATCAGCAATGATGTAAAACCCGGGCAGGCGGTAAGTTTATTAAGAAAACAGATAGACCAGTCCCGTGCTCTTTTTGTTTACCTCGTTTACTTTATTAGCGAAGTGGCCAGGTATGCGGAAAAAGATGCGATTAAAAAAGCTTCCAAGCATTTGCCTACGCAGCAAGACCTTCATATCAATACAAAAATAGCAGGCAACGAATTATTGTGGAAAATACTGGAAGATTCTGGTTATAAGGCTGCGGTTGATGAAATAAAACCAGCGCATTTAGTTGATGAGGAATTATTAAGAAAAACCTACCTGGCCCTGATTGAAACGGAGGAATACCAGGAATACATAGCGGTGCTGGCAAGGGATAAAAAAAATGAAAAGGATATTCTGGAATTTATCTTTACCAACCTGTTGCTTCCCAACGAAAATTTTATCAGCCACGTGGAAGAAAATTTTATAAACTGGGAGGATGATGCGGAGATGATGAATGTGCTGATACAAAACTATTTGCAAAAACCCGGCAGCTACGATTTGAATGATTTGGTTAGCCGGGAAAAATGGGATTTTGCCAAAAGCCTTTTAGAAACCACTATTGAGAAAAAGGAAGTAAGCATGGAACTGCTGAAACCCAAATTGAAAAACTGGGATGCGGAACGTATCGCCACACTCGACCTGATCATCATTCAAATGGGCATCTGTGAATTTTTGTTTTTTGAAACAATCCCCACCAAGGTAACCATCAATGAATATATAGACCTGGCCAAGGATTACAGCACCCCCCAAAGCGGGCAATTCATCAACGGCATACTGGATAATATTCACAAAGAACTGACATCGGAGGGAAAAATCAGTAAGAAGAATTTTAAAAACAGCATATTGTAAGGCGTTTTAATTTATTGGCAAAATGCGGTTTCAATAGCCATAAGTAAATTAATAAATTTAACGGGAGGCCGGCTTTTTCAATGACTAACTGATAACGCCTGATTTCATAACTTTGACAAAAAAAATATTAAGTGAAAAAAATCATATTGGTTTTAACGACAGCATCCGTATTCATTGCATGCAATGTGCGCAGAAACGATAAAGTGGTAGATGATGCTGTAACGCAATTTGCAATCGCATCGCATGATACTACAAGGGTGCAGTTGATTGACAGCGCCTATAATTTTGGAAGTATAACCGAAGGAGAAAAAGTAACCTTTAATTATCGCTTCAAAAATGTAGGCACAAAGCCATTGGTGATAACAAGTACCTCGGCCAGTTGCGGATGTACGGTGCCTGAAAAACCTGAATTTCCTATACTGCCGGGCCAGACAGGTTTTATAAAAGTAGTATTTAACAGTAAAGGAAAAGTCGGCCACAATGAAAAAAACATAGTAGTCATAGCAAATACCAATCCTTCCTTTCCACTTTTAAATTTAACTGGCGATGTTACGGAAGCCAGGTAAAACAAAACAATTTTTTTAATAATTAATAAACAACAAAATGTACTTACAAGGAATTTTATTAAACATGGGCCAGGGTACCCAGGGAGGAAGCAGCAGCTTTTCCTTAATTTTCATGGGAGCAATGATTTTAGTATTCTGGCTATTCATGATTCGCCCGCAGGCCAAAAAAGCAAAGCAACAAAAAACATTTATCAGCGAACTGAAAAAAGGCGACAAGGTAGTAACCATTGCAGGCATACATGGCACCATCAATAAAGTAAATGAAGATGGTACGCTGAGCCTCGAAGTAAGCCCGGGCAGTTACCTGAAGATTGAAAAAAGTACGGTAAGCATGGAAATGTCCGCAAGCCTTAATAAACAGGTAGCGGAAACCAAAGCATAAACTTTTCCACCGCTGGTAAGCCATTAAAAATACAGGGCCTTATTTGAATACGAAAATTTCTTATTCCGGCACTTTATACAATTACAAAATTTAATTGATACTATTAACCGGCCGTTTTTAAAGCGGCTGGTTTTTTTTATAATTGTAATTTTATAATTTTAAGTAATAATTGTTTTTTGTGCATAATCAGCAGCAGGTACAATTCAAAGAAATCAAAACCCTTTAATCAGATAAATCATTGCCAGGATCATGATACTAAAAGTTGGCCTCACAGGCGGTATTGGCAGCGGAAAAAGTACTGTAGCAAAAGTTTTTGAAGTGCTGGGCATACCCGTTTACTATGCGGATGATGCGGCCAGGCGCCTGATGAATGAGGATGAAACGCTGAAAGATGAATTACAAAAACTGTTTGGAAAAGAAACCTACATTGATGGAAAGCTAAACAGGAAATATCTTTCGGGATTGGTTTTTAATAATGCAGAAAAACTTGCCGGACTCAATTCCATTGTACATCCGGCTACCATCCGTGATGCCGGGCTATGGATGCAACAACAAAGCGCCCCTTATGCCATTAAAGAAGCGGCGTTGATTTTTGAAAGCGGCGCACAGGAGCACCTGGATTATTTGATTGGCGTATTTGCCCCTGCCCCGCTAAGAATACAAAGAGTAATGAAAAGAGATGGCGTTACCCGTAATGAAGTAATGGCAAGAATGGAAAAACAAATGGAGGAATCAATAAAAATGCGGCTATGCGATTATGTTATTACAAATGATGAACAGGAACTGGTGATACCACAGGTTGTAAAAATACATGAGGCATTAAAAATTAAAAATGCCCTGGCTATTTAACACCACAATATCCAGCATCAGGTATCAAGTATCCGGCATCCCGTATCCAGCATCCCAATATTCACCGCCGCTCATACACCAACTCCCCGTTCACAAATGTTTTTAATACCTGCGTTTGCAATATTTTACCGGCATCATCCTTCATCAGGTCGCCATTCAAAATAATGAAGTCCGCAAACTTTCCCTTTTCCAGGCTACCCTTTTCTTTTTCTTCAAAATTGGCCTTTGCCGCCCAGATAGTCATGCCCATTATCGCTTCTTTTCTTGTTAATGCATTCTCCATTTGATAACCATCCTGTGGCCAGCTTTTGGCATCTTTGCGGATACAGGCTGCATAAAAAGTTTTGAATGGGCTGATGTCTTCTACGGGGAAATCGGTACCCAACGGAATCCATTCGTTTTCATTAAGCAATTGCCTGTAAGCATAGGCCCCTTTTACTCTTTCCTCTCCCAGGCGAACGCCAGCCCAATACATATCGGATGTGGCATGTGTTGGCTGTACTGATGGAATGATGTCGTTTTTACCAAATAAATAAAAGTCATTTTTATTTACTACCTGTGCATGTTCAATACGCCAGCGGAGGCCATTTTTGCCCCTCAGGTATTTCGCGTAAGTTTTCAGTATTACCCGGTTGCCTGAATCACCGATAGCATGTGTACACATCTGAAAACCGTGTTCATAAATTTTAGCAGCCACTTCATCAAGGTGCTCCTTCGTGTTAATCAAAAAACCATAACTCCCCGGCTTGTCGGCATAAGGCGCCAGCAGGCATGCCCCCCTTGAACCTAATGCGCCATCCGCATAAACTTTAAATGAACGGACATTCAGCCGGTCCGTTTTAATAGCGCCCCTCTTAAAAATTGAATCATAGCTGGCCTTGTTATCACTCAACATTACGTATAAACGCATTTTAAGCAGGCCTTTCTTTTGTAATGTTTCAATTATTTTTACATCATCGTAATTCAAGCCACAATCATCAACAGTAGTTAGTCCAGCCTCAAAACAATTTCCCTGCGCAATCATCAAGGCTTCCAGCTTTTTCAATACTGTTGGTTCAGGCATTTCCGAACCCACCAGTGCAATGGCATTGTCAATTAATATGCCTGTTAGTTTTCCATTTTTTGTTTCCACTTCGCCACCATTTATTTTTACTCCGGGATTTATTCCAGTCAACGCTTTTTCATTGGCTATCGCGGCATGTCCATCTACCCTTGTTAAAAAAACCGGGCGGTCCGGAAAAAGCTGATCCAGTTTTTTTTTGTTTGGAAACTCTTTTACCTCCCAGTCATTCTGATCCCATCCCCTGCCCGTTAACCAGCCATCCTGATGGGTTAGCGCAAATTCTTTTAGTTTGTCAATGACCTCCTCCCAGCTTTTGGTACCGGTAAGGTCAGCCGTTTGCAAGCCAAGTCCATAACCCATAAAATGTGCATGGGCATCAATAAAACCGGGGAAAATAATTTTGCCTTTCGCATCCAGTTCGGTTGAAGAAGAGAATTCTTTTTTTAGCCGTTCAGTTGTGCCGGTAGCGATTATTTTACCATCTTTAACAGCCATAGCTTCCTTTACGGAAAAGTTTTCATCAACGGTATAAATGGTGGCATTGTACACCAACATATCAGCAGCTATTTTTTGAGATTGGCCGATGCAGCTAATCATCATAAACGCAGGCAGTAACAACTTTTTCATAAGTGCTTAATTTATTTAATTTTTTTCGTTGGCAATTTCATTAAAAGGATATTGATTGTAATAATAAAAAAAAACACAGGTAGTGATTTGGAAGGCACCTATCAAAATCCGGTGTTTGCAGTATGTAAATGCAAAGGTACTCAAGGGTAGTCAGGCCTGGCAGGTAATCTTAAATCAATTAAGGAAGGGAAAATGCGGGCATCCCCGGGCTGGCAATTATTTGGAATGCATCTTCCCCGCTTTTTAAAATGATATGCGTGAGGTAAAATGAAAATTTAAATTATAATTTTAAAAATTATATTTTATCAGCAGATCCGCCTTTCAGGATAAAGCCATCGCTTAAATTTAAAAGTGCCTATTGGAAATTTTAAAATAAAAGGATGCTTTACAGATTCCTGTTATTGAATTCCTTAATTCTTATACTTCGCAAGGGATAAATTCGTGACTTTTTAATCCGATAGATTCTGTGTAAA
>JAVHOI010000008.1:0-5526 GCA_036169975.1 Ferruginibacter sp.
GTAATTTTTTTCCCTTTAAAACCAACACTGTCCTTCATTATTATTTTTCCTTCATCTATAAGTTGTTGTAAAAAAGTGGCATGGTGTATTACTTCATAGTTTCCGCCTAATTCCGGGTATTCATTTTTTAACGTATTAAAGCAATGCGGGCAGGTTGTAACAATTTTTTTTATGCCATAGCCATTTAATATTTGAATATTCTGATAAGCCATCATTTGAAAAATAAACTCATTGCCGGCGCGCCTTGCAGGGTCGCCTGTACACGCTTCTTCTTTCCCCAAAATAGCATACCGGATACCCAATTTATTTAAAATGGTAGCGAATGCTTTTGTTATTTTCTGGGCCCGCTGATCATAACTTCCCGCACAGCCTACCCAAAATAAAATATCAGGATTTTCGCCGTTCGCAATCATCTCCGCCATTGTTGGTACATGCATATAATTTTACGTTTCAGTAATGCAAATGTAGCTAAATGTTCGCTGTTTCATAAGGAAGGAATATTTAGAATACAACCTTATTGTTGGCTTTAAGATGTTAATTTTGCCCATCAATGAAAATAATAAAAGGAATAATTCATAAAATTACGAATTGGGAGGCATGGCCATTTGAATTGATTTATACACCAATGTCATTTTTTTGGTTATGGTACACCATCAAATCGGGGGCTGTTTGGTTTTTTACATCAAGTAATCCAAAGCTTACTTTTGGCGGTATGGAAGGGGAACCTAAAAAAGAAATGTATCAACTTTTGCCGGATACTCTTTATCCTGCTACTTTTAACGTGTTGCCAAATGAGGATTTTATTTTGACACGGCAAAAATTAATTCAACATAAAATTGATTTTCCTTTCATAGTAAAACCAGAAGTGGGCGGCCAGGGCATTTTGTTGAGAATGATAAATGATGAGGAAGCCTTAATTCATTATCACGCTTTAATGCCCTGGGAATATATCGTGCAAAGCCTGGTTCATTACCCAATGGAAGTGAGTGTATTTTATATACGCCATCCAATGGAAAAGAAAGGGACAGTAACCGGTTTTTTACATAAAATCCCTTTACAGGTTACCGGTGATGGTGTTCAAACATTAGTATCACTTATTAAGCAGCATCCTAAAGGCGGCAAGCGGTTGGATGAGTTGTTCAATAAGCATAAGAACCGATGGAATGAGGTATTGCCTGCCGGGGAAAAATACATGTTGAGTTATGCGGCTAATCATAACCGTGGTGCCCGGTTTGTTGATTTAAAGGAGCAGATTGATGATCGGTTGGTGGGGATATTTGATACGATCAGCTTAGGAATAAATGATTTTTTTTATGGCCGTTACGATATTATGTGTACCAATGTGGAAGACCTGAAGGCGGGCAAGAATTTCACCATTCTTGAGTATAATGGCTGCGGCGCGGAACCCAATCATTTTTACGATACCGGATATACATTGATGGGCGCTTACAAGGAAATATTGAAACACTGGAAAGCATTGTATGAAATTTGCGAATACAACAGGCGGCAAGGCGTACAACCCTGGCCGTTTTTAAAAGGAAGTAAATTTTTAAGAGCTGCCAGATCGCATATTAAAGATATGAAAAGGGTTGATGATGAAATGGGCTGATGAAGAAATGCTAATGTACTAATTATGGTAAACTTCAGTTGATTGTGAACTGTGAATTATGGATAAACCGAGCACCACTCATGGTCCATCCCTCATCATTAAAATGGCCTGCCATGCGTCTGCTTAATGAGTAGGTTTGCCAGGGATGGGAATTGCTTCATGAAGGCTACAAACCTGTTGGTGAGCCACTCTTTGCCAAACAACTTTTGTATTAATCTTCCTGCACTAATTCTTTTTCCAAATGTTTGCCGCCATTTTTTTGCATATCCTTTTTCCATCTCTTCACGGCTTATTTTATTTTGAAAGAATGCCTCAATAAAGGGCACGGCGATTTTGCTACTACGGAGCGCCATACTCATTCCATTACCGCATAGCGGTGTTATCATGCCTGCCGCATCACCCAGCAATAAAATATGATTTGCTACCTGTGTTTTTCTTGCGAAAGATATCTGTGAAATGGTAACGGGGGTTTTGTAAAGCATTTCACAATTTTCAAAAATATTTTTCAGGTAATTGTTTTTGTACAGCACATTCCTTTCCATTTCAGCTATGGAATTGTTATTCATTTTAAGATTGGCCGCATTGGTAAGGTAACAGAGACAGTATTGATCATCTTCTATTTTTGATATGCCGCAATACCCGTTCTTAAAATTGTGCAGTGCTATGGTATCAGCCGGAAAACTTGTTTTGATATGATATTTTACGCCAATGTAATTATCCCCTTTGTTATTTTTTTTGGTAAAAAGATTCCTATTTAGCCGAATATCCATATTGCTTTTTTTACCAAAACCGCCGCAACATACTTTACCGCTAAATTTTCCCGATGTTGTTTCCAATGTAAATTGTTCATCAGCATAAGATACTTTTTCTACCTTACATTGATCGTGTAATTCCACACCTTTTTCCACAGCTATTTTTTTCAATTCATTATCCAAAGTAAAGCGGCTGATACCAAATCCGCCAAGCGGTAAATTTTGTTTCAGAAAATTTCCATCCGGAGAGCTTACAATCAGTTTTTTTATAACAGGCAAATTCATATCCTTTAATGGCAGGCCAAGCCCTTCCAAAAAATCCCAGCTTTCGAGGCTTATGTACTCACCACAAACTTTGTGAAATGGGTATTGTTCTTTTTCAAACAGGACCACGGTAAAGCCATCATTTCTTAATTGTACGGATAGAGCCAGGCCGGCAAGGCCGCCGCCAATAATGGATACATCATATTTGCCGGAATCATTCATTGCGGTAAATTATTAAATGCCGGAATGCCCATTTCCATTGAACCGAACAATTTGAAATGCCCGCCGCAGAAATCATTTTTTGCCATTCCTTCTTTTTAAAGCCCCTTGCTACGGAAAGTGGCGCATCGTTTTTAACCAGGAAGCAACTGGAGAAAATACCCGTAAGTAATTTAATGGAATAATAAGCCAGGCGGTGCCTGTGCAAATCATTAATAAAAAAGCCAATGGCCGAATTCGCTTTCATCCATTGAAGCATTTCAACGATTGCTTCATCCGCGAAATGATGACAGAAAAGAGAAGAAAAAATAATATCCGGTTTTTTATCTTTAAACTGAACTGCCGCATAATCCGAAGCAATCCATGTTGCGCTTAGTGCAGGATATTGTTGCCGGGCGAATTCGATACATTCAGCTTTCATATCAATGCCAATAAAACTTACTTCTATCGCATTACTGATGCACCATTTTTCTATCGCCTTTAAATTGTCTCCGCCGCCACAGCCAATTTCACAAACGGTTATTGGTTGATTGGAGGAACAAGTTTGTAAAATTTGTTTTATCCCGGCAATAGAAATGCTATGCCCGCCAAGGTATGTATTGATGGCATTTAATTCTTTCATGTTTTGCTGAATATCGGCAAACGGGATATCCTCATTATCCAACAGCTCTTTTTGATATGACCTTACGCTTAGATTAATCATAGACAGCGATAAATGTTTCCATGGTCAGTCCGGGCCCGAATGCGGCGCCAAATACAACAGCTTCTTTTTCCGTTTGATTATTTTGCAGTTCCCGCATTATTTTTTCTAAAACAAATAATATTGTAGGAGAGCTCATATTTCCATAATCATTCAGGATGTTGTATGAATAATGCAGTTGCTCTTTTGAAATCCCGGCACTTTTTTCTATCGCTTCCAGAATTGTTTTTCCCCCGGGATGGATACACCAATGGCTTATATCTACCTTACTTATTGATGCATTCCGTAATGTTTTTTCTACTAATGAATTAAAATCCTCTTTTACCAGGCTGGGTACATAACCCGAAAGCGACATCAAAAATCCATTGGAGGAAAGTTTCCAGCTCATATCCTTCTTTCCTTTAAAATCAACCTTCGAATAAAATTTTTTTAAAGTAAATCCCTGGTTTATTGTTTCATTATGCTGTACCAGTGTGGCAGCGCATCCATCAGCGAATAAAAGGGTGGAAGTAATATTGTCAATAGAATTTTCTTTTTGAAAATGGAGTGTGCAGAGTTCCGTGCAAACAATTACTACATTGGCATCTTTACTGTTGATACAAATAGCATCAGCGATTTTTAAAGCATGAATAGCCGCATAGCATCCCATAAAGTTTACGGAAGTCCTGAAAATATCTGGCCTTAAATCCATCGCTTCCATTATCTCAAGGTCCAGTCCGGGGGCGCTCATACCGGTGCAGCTTACGGTTATTAAATGTGTAATATCCTTACTTTCTATTTTGCCGTTAATACAGTTTTTGATTGTATTTACTGATAGCATGCCTGCATTATCCGCATAATATTTCATCCGCTTTTCAAGATTGGGAAAGGGTTCCAGGTCAATGGTCTTTTCATAAAATTGCCGGCCGGCTGCCGCTGTACTATAATCCGGTATTACGGAATACCTGGTGGCGATGCCACTGTGATGGTAAAGGAATTTCATTTTACGGCTCTCCGTGCCGTTGGCACAATATATGGTATCGGCAAAAGAACAAATGTTTTCCTGCTTATGCTTATAAGGCGGCACCCCAGTTGCTATCGAAACTATTTTACTCAATTTTTTTCTATTAAAAATAAGACAATAAAAGCCGCATTGGTGCAGGTGGATGCCAATACATTCATGCGCATAGTGTAAACAAAATTCGCGTTACTATTGTTTGCGGCTACTTTTTTAAACCACCAAAAAAAATAAACGAGCACCGGGATAAAAAAGAGTTGAATGAAAAGGAAACTATTTTGCTGCAGGGTAGAAATGAGTTGATAAGTCAAAGCGGATGCCGCAAAAAAATACACGACAGCGGTGAAAATAAAAGTTCCATTATAACCCAAAAGCATGCTGAGCGTAGTAACTCCATCCGCCATATCCTGCTGATGCTGGTATATTTGAGTAAGTGGATAAAACCCTCCGATCAATAAAGACGCCGCGATGATACCAGCCGGCGGAACCTGTATTGTTTTATCGGCGCTGCTGCCATGCATTACCAAAAAAAAAGTAACAGCGCCCTGAAAAAATATTACAGTGAGATAACCAATAACGGGATGTTTTTTTAAACGGATGCCCCTGTAGCTATAGGCTTTTGATGCCAAAATATACAACACTATTCCCAGTGCAAACAAGGTACTGATGAAACAACTCAACACAATACCCGTGGCATCTAATAAAATGGTTATATAAAATAATTGCTTTGTTGGTTGCATCGGATTTTTTATGCCTCCTACACTTTCCGTATCCCTGTCCATATAACTGTTATAGCCATTGCTTGCAGGATATACCAATAAATGAAGGATGATAAAAATAAGCATCGCATGCGTTGTATTAATAGCAACCGTTTGGCTTAGCGCAAACCAATAGACCGGCATCAGGAAAAAAGAAAAATGAAACCGGAGCAATTGTATGGTAGATCGAAACAACATGGATTTTTATAAATTATAGGGGAATATAC
>JAVHOI010000009.1:0-5523 GCA_036169975.1 Ferruginibacter sp.
ACCATAAAATAAATGCGATAGAGCAACTGCTACCGCAAAATTATGCCGCATTATTATTCCATATTTGGCTGTGGGCGGGGAGGACACCGCCCACGGCGGGCTGCCCTGGCTGGTGTCCCCACCAGCCAGCGACAATTTAAAATGCACCCATTTTGTTTTAAATGGTTTGCTTTTAGAAATATTCCCTTACCTTCGCCGCCCCAAATAGTTCTTATTAGAATTTATTGAATTGGGAGTCCCGATAAATGTCGGGACGCTATCACCAAAAAAAATTATAACATGGCAAAAGAAATTACCGGCTATGTCAAGCTCCAATGTAAAGGAGGACAAGCTAATCCGGCACCACCCATAGGGCCTGCATTGGGTTCAAAAGGTGTAAACATCATGGAGTTCTGCAAACAGTTTAATGCCAGGACTCAGGACAAACCAGGGAAAATCCTTCCCGTTCTTATCACAGTTTTCGCTGATAAGTCTTTCGAATTCATTATTAAAACCCCTCCGGCGGCAGTTCAGCTATTGGAAGCGGCAAAAATTACCAGTGGCAGTAAAGAACCAAACCGTGTAAAGGTGGGTAAAGTATCATGGGCCCAGGTAGAAGAAATAGCCAAAGATAAAATGGCCGACCTGAATGCATTTACTTTAAACAGCGCCATGAGCATGGTTGCGGGTACTGCACGCAGCATGGGTTTAACTGTTGACGGAAAAGCCCCATGGGAAAATTAATTATCAACCACAAAAATTTAGGAAATGATTACTAAAAAAAGAAAATTAGCCAACGCTAAGGTTGATGTTAATAAAGCATATTCCTTAAAGGAAGCCTGCACCTTAGTTAAAGAAATAAATACTACCAAATTCGACAGCTCTGTTGATTTGCATATCAAACTGGGAGTAGATCCTAAAAAAGCTGACCAGGCAATCCGTGGTACGGTTTCGTTACCGCACGGTACCGGTAAAACTAAAAAAGTATTGGTGCTTTGTACGCCTGATAAAGAAGAAGCTGCAAGAGCTGCTGGTGCTGATTTCGTTGGCCTCGACGAATTCATTACAAAAATTGAAGGCGGATGGACGGATGTTGATGTTATCATCGCTACACCATCTGTAATGCCTAAAATTGGTAAACTGGGTAAAGTGTTAGGGCCGCGTAACTTAATGCCCAATCCTAAAACCGGTACTGTTACAAACGATGTAGCCAATGCGGTAAATGAAGTTAAAGGTGGTAAAATCGCTTTTAAAGTAGATAAAGTAGGTATCATCCATGCTTCTATCGGAAGGGTAAGTTTTGGCGCTGATAAAATTTCTGAGAACAGCCAGGAATTGATCAACGCAATTGTAAAACTTAAACCGTCTTCTTCAAAAGGAATTTACCTTAAAGGAGTAAGCATGGCCAGCACAATGAGCCCGGGTATTTTAATTGATACTAAAACGGTACAAAATTAATTACGGTAGAAGCAGGCAATAAAGCTTTTACACAAAATATTTGTTATGACAAAACAGGAAAAAAACGACGTAATAGAAGTATTGAAAGGGAAGTTTACCCAATACAATAACTTCTATGTTACCGATACAGAAAGTTTAACCGTTGCACAGATAACCAAATTGCGCAGCCATTGCTTTGATAAGCAGGTTGAAATGAGGGTGGCAAAAAATACACTCATTAAAAAAGCATTGGAAAGTCTGGATACGGAAAAGTATGCAGGTGTTTACGATTCTTTACACAATGTAACCGCATTATTGTTCAGCGAAAATCCAAAAGAACCAGCGTTGATTTTAAGTGGTTTCAGGAAGGAAAGCAAAGGCGAAAAGCCGGTGTTGAAAGCTGCCTTCATTAATGGCGACATATTCGTTGGTGATAGCCAGTTGAAGGCATTAACACAAATTAAAACGAAAAATGAATTAATTGGTGAAGTGATTGGATTGTTGATGTCGCCAATACAAAGGGTAATGGGCGCTTTGCAGAATAAAGATGCCGAACAAGCTGCTGAAGAAACAACTGCCGAAGCTGCGCCTGTAACCGAAGCAACCGCACCAACTGCAGCCGCTGATGATACCACTGCTCCTGAAGCTAAAGTGCCTTCCGCAGAATAGGTATAAAGTGTCCGTTCAATTGGATAAATAATAAAATTATTCCCTGGCCGGTAGGGTAAAAATAAAGGCACAAACAATTTTTTTAAACCTCCGCCGGAGTACCAAACAATGAAGGCGGAAAAAATTTAATTATCATGGCAGACGTAAAAGTATTAGCTGAAAGTTTAGTAAGCTTAACAGTAAAACAAGTACAGGAATTAGCGGATTTTTTAAAATCAGAGTACGGTATTGAACCAGCAGCAGTAGCAGCGGCAGTATCTACAGGCGGTGGTGAAGTTGCGGCAGTTGAAGAGAAAACATCTTTCAATGTGATCTTAAAGGCAGCAGGCCCTAACAAATTGGCAATCGTTAAAATCGTAAAGGAATTAACGGGATTGGGATTGAAGGAAGCGAAAGATTTAGTGGATACCGCTCCAAAACCAATTAAGGAAGGAGTTGACAAAGCAACCGCGGAAGAACTGAAGAAGAAGTTGGATGATGCAGGTGCTGATGTTGAGATAGCTTAG
Source organism: Ferruginibacter sp. (assembly GCA_036169975.1). Classification (GTDB taxonomy): domain Bacteria; phylum Bacteroidota; class Bacteroidia; order Chitinophagales; family Chitinophagaceae; genus Ferruginibacter. The sequence continues at coordinate 2,592 of JAVHOI010000009.1, forward strand.
TTTGAAAGTTTATAAAGTAGTTTTAAAAGCCGTGGAGAAATCCCTGGCTTTTTTATATGCTGCATTTTTATTCCTAAATCAGCTTCTCTCTATTCCTTTATTTGAGAATTCCTCAATCTAAAATCAACATATCTGAAATCAAAAATTGATGGTTATTAAAACAAAAATTTCCACATTTATCAAAAATCAAACCAATATCTTAAAATATCATTGAAGGATTTCTATATTTAAATACAATACCTTACCTTTGCCATCCTTTAATTTGGGGTTAGTAGCATTAAGCTGTTTTTAATCTTTTATTAAAGAACCTTCTCAGCATTAAAACGTTTTATTTACAATATGTCTGCAACTAAATCACCCGCTGCACAGCGTATCAATTTCGGTAAAATTGAACTCCTGGCGGAAACTCCCGATTTACTCGGTATCCAGATTCAATCGTTTAAAGACTACTTCCAGTTGGAAACTACGCCGGATAAGCGTAACAACGAAGGATTATTCCGTGTGTTCAAGGAAAATTTTCCTATTACCGATACCCGAAATATATTCGTACTGGAGTTCCTGGATTATTTCGTTGATCCCCCGCGCTACACTATTGATGAGTGTATCGAAAGAGGATTGACTTATGCTGTTCCGTTAAAAGCAAAACTCCGGTTGAGCTGTAATGATGAAGAACATGTGGATTTCCAAACCATTGTTCAGGATGTTTTCCTGGGAAATATCCCATACATGACGCCACGTGGTACATTTGTTATCAATGGTGCTGAAAGGGTTGTGGTATCTCAGTTGCACCGTTCTCCGGGTGTATTCTTTGGTCAATCCGTTCACCCGAACGGAACCAAGATTTACTCTGCAAGGGTTATCCCTTTTAAGGGTGCCTGGATGGAGTTTGCTACCGACATTAATAATGTAATGTATGCCTACATTGATCGTAAAAAGAAATTCCCGGTAACTACCTTGCTTCGGTCTATTGGCTTTGAAACGGATAAGGATATTCTGGAATTATTTGGAATGGCTGATGAAGTAAAAGTTGATAAAAAAAGCCTGCATAAATATTTGGGCAAACGCCTTGCTGCCCGTGTATTACGTACATGGGTTGAAGATTTTGTTGATGAAGATACCGGTGAAGTTGTAAGCATCGAAAGAAATGAAATCGTACTGGAACGTGATACGGTGCTGGATGAAGAAAACATCGACATGATCACTGAAATGGAGGTGAAGAGTGTGTTCGTGCAAAAAGAAGAAGTAAGTGGTGATTATGCCATTATCTACAATACTTTAAATAAAGATACTTCTAACAGCGAACTGGAAGCGGTACAGCATATCTATCGCCAGTTGCGTGGTGCGGATGCTCCTGATAATGAAACAGCACGCGGCATCATTGATAAATTATTTTTCAGTGATAAACGATATGATTTAGGTGAAGTGGGCCGTTACAAAATCAATCGTCGTTTGGGATTAAATTTCCCAATTGAGAAAAAAGTATTGACCAAGGATGATATCATCGCCATCATTAAAACCCTGGTACAATTAACCAATGGTAAAAGTGAAGTGGATGATATTGATCATTTGAGCAATCGTCGGGTACGTACCGTGGGCGAGCAGTTGTATGCTCAGTTTGGTGTTGGCCTGGCTCGTATGGCCCGTACCATCCGGGAAAGAATGAACGTTCGGGACAATGAAGTATTTACTCCGGTAGATTTGATCAATGCAAGAACATTATCTTCTGTTATCAATTCCTTCTTTGGTACTTCACAGTTATCTCAGTTTCTTGATCAGACCAATCCTTTAAGTGAGATTACGCATAAGCGCCGTATCTCCGCACTTGGGCCTGGTGGGCTGAGCCGTGAAAGAGCTGGTTTTGAAGTTCGTGACGTTCACTATTCTCACTACGGCCGTCTTTGTACCATTGAAACCCCTGAAGGTCCGAACATTGGATTGATCTCCACGCTTTGTGTTCATGCCAAGATCAATGAGATGGGCTTTATAGAAACACCTTACCATAAAGTAACAGATGGCAGGGCGGATATGAAGAAAATAATTTTCCTGAGTGCTGAAGAAGAAGATCTCGCCAAGATCGCTCAGGCCAATATTAAGATGGATGAAAAAGGGAATTTTATTGAAGATAAAATTAAAAGCCGTCAGACAGGTGATTTCCCGATTTTAGATAAACATGAAGTGGAATACATGGATGTGGCGCCCAACCAGATCGTAGGTTTAAGCGCTTCCATGATCCCTTTCCTTGAGCATGATGATGCTAACCGTGCCTTGATGGGATCGAACATGCAACGCCAGGCTGTACCGTTGATTCGTTTGGAATCGCCTATTGTTGGTACAGGTTTGGAAGGTAAAGCTGCCCGTGATGCGAGGATTCAGTTGCATGCGGAAGGCACAGGTGTGGTGGAATATGTGGATGGCAATGAAATCCATGTGCGTTATAATCGTAGTGAAATGCAGCGGTTGGTAAGCTTTGAGGAAGATCTGAAAATTTATAAGGTAACTAAATTCATCCGTACCAATCAGGAAACATGCATCAACCTGCGCCCTGCTGTTGTTAAAGGGCAGAAAGTGGTGGAAGGCGATTTCCTGACCGAAGGTTATGCAACCAAGGGTGGTGAAATGGCTTTGGGACGAAACCTGAAAGTGGCGTTCATGCCTTGGAAAGGCTACAACTTTGAAGATGCGATCGTGATTTCGGAGAAAGTGGTGAAAGAAGATTTATTTACGTCTATCCATATCAGTGAGTTTGAAACCGAAGTAAGGGATACTAAATTGGGTGAAGAAGAATTAACGCCTGATATTCCTAATGTAAGTGAAGAGGCGACCAAGGATCTTGATCAAAACGGTATCATACGTATCGGTGCGCATGTTAAGGAAGGCGATATCATTATCGGAAAAATTACTCCAAAAGGTGAAAGCGACCCAACACCTGAAG
>JAVHOI010000010.1:0-5493 GCA_036169975.1 Ferruginibacter sp.
ATGATAGTTGTTTAGATGATGAATGGCGGTCAGCTCCCATAAAGCTGACCGTTTTCTTTTTTAAAGACTTAACCCACATTGTAAACAGGCGTTTTGATATCATGATAAAAAAGAAATAGCCAGTTTTCCTGCTGCCCCTGCTGCCACCATTGCTGTCTTAGCTCCATACATTTTCTTCCATCAAAATCATACTTCGCGATAAACCGGTTTTTCATTTGCTGAAGCTGCGGGGCTACATCACCTCCGTAGAAAATTTTCTGCCCACCTTCTTCAATCCAGAATACCTGGTGAAAAGGTGAATGGGCTCCTGTAACTTCATACCGGATATAATCATCAATGAAACCGTTGCCTTCAATAAAAATCACTTTATCCGAATTTGATAATATCCCCAATTCATCTGTTGAGTAAGAGGCTTTCCCCTTTTCCAAAGCTAAAGCCAGCTCATCTTTATTTACATAATAAATCGCATTGGGAAAGTTGAAAAAACGCTGCTGCGAAATTTTATCTTCTTTACTGATGCCTCCTGAATGATCTTTATGCAAATGGCTTAGCAACACTTTTGTTACATCCATCGGGTTGATGCCGTTATCCAATAAATTTTGATGTATCTGCAATGTACCATCGGCATTGCTCAATCCTAAACCTGTATCAATAATAATAATATCATTTGCCGTAACAATACAAAAAGGTTGAATCCCTACCAATAAACTACCAACAGTTCTTTTCTGCAAATTATCGTTTACTTTATCAAACGGAATAAGCTGCTTGGTTTTATCAATTGTAAAAGCGCCTTCGCTAAGTGGAATTATTTTCATTTTCAATTATCCCCGCTTGTTAGCGGGAAATTTTATGCCCCCAAATTTTAAGGAGTATTTATTTATAAAAAATTTCCGGTATAATATTATCTGAAAATATTTAGCGCATTTCCGGTTACCGCCTTTTAGCCAATTGCGGTGGGTCTTATCTTAACACCATGTGCCGGTCGGCATCTAACCTAATCAATATAAAAAGCAAAACCGTAAAGGTTAATAAAGAAGACCCCCCATAACTTATTAAAGGCAGGGTAATACCAATAACAGGCGCTAAGCCAATAGTAACACTAATATTTACCGCTACGTGAAAGAATATTATACTGGCTACGCAATAAGCGTACACCCGGCTAAAAGTACTTCGCTGCCTTTCGGCGATGGTGATAATCCGGAAAATGAGCCCCATATACAACAGCATTAATAAAGTGCTTCCCCAAAAGCCAAAATTTTCACCTACCGAAGTAAAGATGAAATCGGTGTGCTGCTCCGGTACAAAATCGCCTTGAGTTTGCGTACCTTTCAAAAAACCTTTACCCAATAATCCACCCGAACCAATTGCAATTTTAGATTGCTTTACATTGTAATTCTGCTGGTCACTTTTTTTCTGTTTTGCTTTTTGTTCTTCAGGGTCTGTAAAATCAACCGCATTTTTATCGGCAAAAGGATTATCCACACCAACCATGCTGAAAATCCTGTTTGCCTGGTAAGGTTTAAATACATGTTTAAAAGTAAAGGGGACCATTACGCCTACAAACACCGAACAAAAAGCCCATACACTTACAACCACTACCAGTATTTGATTATTTCGCTTAATTTGCCTTCGGTTAAAAAAAATAAAAACAACTCCCAATACAAAAAAGGCAATTAATAATACTTTGGTAGAAAGCAACAGGGATGCAATCAGCAAAACCGCCATTGCAGCGCCTGTGATAAGATACCCGGGTGGTAACCCTTCCCGGTACATGGGTATGAGGAATGAAAAATATACCAATGCAAGCCCGGTTTCGCCCTGAAGGATGGATAAGGCGGCAGGTGCGAATGAAATGGCCGCGGCGATTAATTGCGATTGCGATTTTCTAAAATCCATATCCGGCATGGATAAATATTTCGCCAACGCCAGGGATGTAAATATTTTGCATAATTCCACCGGTTGCAGGTTCATAAACCCCAATGGTATCCAGCTCCTGGATCCCTTTATTTCTTTACCCACCACAAATGTTGCCAATACCAGTACAATACCTACCAGGAAGGAAATATTTGCCATAGCGGTAAATAGTTTACTATCCGTAAGTAAAATAAAAGTGGCTAATATAATACATGCAATAAAATAGAATAGCTGTTTGCTGTAATTTTTTTTGAACCCTAAAAAACTGTCTATCACTCCGTCCGTTGTACGGTACTCAACTGAGAAAATGCACAGCAAACCAATCATTACCAGTATGGCATACAGCCATACCAGCAGCCAATCAACACCTTTACCAATGGTTGGATTATTTTGATTCATTTTCTATAATATCCATTTAATTTTTTACCGTGTCTTTTGCTTCCGGTTTCTTTTTGTCATCCGGCAATATCCCTTCAATTTTCTTTTTTAAAGGGATGCTGTTGCTGTCTTTTTTGGGCAATTCCTTTTTTGCTGATTCTTTATCTATTTTTAATTTGTCGAGCGCCTGTTGTTCATCTTCTTCATCCAATCCCATAGTATCCCTTATTTTTTTTATATAACCTTTGGCAAAAAGATAGGCGGAATCTTTAATATGCCGCATGGAATCCTGCTTACGGATTTCTTTATAAATCCTTGGCGGAATTAAATTCAGGGTGGATAATTTTTCAATCTGATCAAGCCGGGCTTTATCAGTAATAGAATCTTTTAAATATTTTTCTATTAACAGTCCAACGATTGGCGCGGCATAAGTACCTCCAAAGCGGCCGCTGTTTTCCACTACGCACATGATAGCAATTTTTGGATTTTCTCTTGGTGCAAATCCGCAAAAAAAAGCATGATTGGGTTGCTTTACCAATCCTATATAATTTTCAACGGTACCCGTTTTTCCACAGATATTGATACCGGGAACTTTCGCGGCCATACCTGTTCCCCGGTCCACTACTCCCTGCATGCCATCATGAACCGCTTCAAAAACACTGTCAGGAATATCCGTTGTATTACGTTTCTCCTGGTATTTTGATAACAAATTAAATTTGTCACCACCTTCAATGGAATCCACCAGGTGCGGTATTTTATACCAACCTTTATTGGCGATGAAAGCCATTTCGTTGGCAACCTGTATGGGTGTTACATTTACCTCACCCTGACCAATACTTACAGATCGGAACGTGCAGAAATTCCAATGGCCGGCGCCATAAATTTTATCGTAGTGGGCAGGTGTTGGAATATTTCCACTCTTCTCTGAGGGTACATCCACACCAAGTTTATGCCCTAATCCGAAAGCATACATATACCTGTCCCAAACAGCTAAGCTGCTATCAACATTTGGATATTTTGGATTGTTTATGACGCGTTGCATTACATTGGCGAAATAGGTATTGTCTGATACGGTGATGGCGCTACGTAAATCAAATGTTCCAATATCCAGGCATTTCATTGGCCTCGCCCCACCACAACCATAAAAAGCGCCCGTACAGGAAAACCTTGTCCTGGTTTCAATTACCCCTTCATGTAATCCAATTAGCGCCTGTAAAGTTTTAAAAGTGGATGCGGGTGAATAGGTAGCGCTTACCGTACGGTTATACAAGGGAAGGGCGGGGTTTAATAATAATTCAGCGATATGTTTTTTTCTTGTGGCGCCTGTCAAAAGTTTTGGATTAAATGTGGGGCTGCTTACCATTGCAAGTATGCCCCCTGTTTGGGGGTCAACAGCTACGATAGCGCCAAGCTTATTTTCCATTAATTTTTCACCAAGCTTCTGCAACTCAATGTCAAGCGCAAGATGCATGTTGTCGCCGGCAATGGCGGCGGTATCGAATTTGCCCTTTTCCAGGCGTTCAGTCAACCTGTTTTTGTTATCCCGTTTCCAGTATTCAATGCCTCTTTGCCCCATCAATACTTTTTCGTAGGTGCGCTCCATCCCCGTCTTTCCCGCATAATCACCTATGTGGTAACCTTCATCTATATGCTTCTTTAAAAAATTACTATCCACTTCCGACAAATAGCCCAAAATATTGCCGCCTGCATCCACGGGGTAGCTCCTTACCGGCCGCTCCTGCAAATAAAACCCGGGCACAAATTTGTACATGGCTTCATTCAGCATCGCCATTTTTTCATCGCTTAATAATGCATCAAATATGGAAGACCTGCTTCTGCCGTTTTTAATAATTACATCCACAACCTTTTTGGCAAATTGCGCCGTGTCAATTTCAAGTATCCTGCACAATGCGGCGGTATCTATCCCCTTCAGTTTGTTTGGAACAATCATCAGATCATAAATAGTCATATTCTGCAAAATAGCCTTACGGTTGCGGTCATATACAATCCCCCTGTCGGGATAAATTACCTTTCTGAATTTACCCTGGTCATCAGCCATTATCTTATACTTTGAAGAAAAAATTTGCAGATTGGCAAGTTGCAAAATAATAATTACAAACATGCCTGCAAATACAAGCAGGATAACATTTTTTCGCGACTGATTGAAGACTGGCAATTTGATTAATAGTTAATGGTTTATTGCTTCAGGTTGTTGGTTGGTTATTGATCGTTGAAAGGATCCAGGCAATGAACTATCAACCAAATCAGACATCAAAAAATCAGCCATCATACATTGTTACACAGTATTTGTCCTAAACTGTTGTTTACGGGAGAACAATAATTCAACGATAATAATGAGTAATAAACTGATTGCGGTTGACAATAATGTTTTAATGATAAAATACCAGAAGTCCCCAAATTGCCAGGCTTCCAAAAAGAAGAGCCAGCTATGGTGTATCAGTGTAAGTACGCCTGCATAAAACATATACGGCATAAAACCTCCCATACTTTTTGGTGAAGGTTCTTCATAGTTACTGTCGGCACCTTCCTGGGGAATGAGTATGTTGATGAGGAATGGGCGCAGATAGGCGATGAGCACGCAGGCGGCGGAATGAAAGCCGGGATTGTGGCGAAAGCTATCGAGCGCAAATCCTAATGCGAAAGCTATCAGCATCTGAACGGTCCGGTTTAGCTTGAAAGGCATCCATAAAATAAACAGGAAATAAATATAAGGCGTTACCATAAAGTGTACATGGATTCTGTCCAGCACAAATACCTGCACCAGGATGAGCAATACAAAACGAATGATATTTTTTACCAGTGTACTCATTACCTGTTTGCTAATGCGAATTAATTATTGATTTTATTATTGGCATTTTTTAATAACCGGTTAATTTCTTCTTTTTGAAAGTTTTCAATAGCGTAAACATATTGAAGGTTATAAAAATTTACGGTTGATTTTAATTTGATGATATAATTATTAGTGCTTTTATCGGGCACTATTTCATCAATGGTACCAATCATTAATCCATAGGGAAAGGTTGCCGTGAAGCCACTGGTATAAACAGAATCCCCTTTGGCAACTTTGGCGCTTTTACGAATGTCGATTAAGGAAAGGCGGTTAGGGTCTTTACCATCCCAGATCACCTGACCCGCATCTCCACCATTTTTTAATTTAGCGCTTATTTTACTGTCTTTGTG
>JAVHOI010000011.1:0-5489 GCA_036169975.1 Ferruginibacter sp.
GAAAGAATTGAATATGCATGCGATAGTGGCAGGCATTGAAGCGTTGAATGAACCAAGTATCGGGTTACATAAAAAATTTGGTTTTGTAGAAGTGGCGCATTTTAAAGAAGTAGGGTTTAAGTTTGGCCGGTGGATGGACCTGAAATTTTTGGAGTTGATATTATGAGGCTTTGCCACAGTTTCAGGTTTATGCATTTTTATTTTTTGGCCAGGCTTTAATTCCCTGATTAAGCTTCGGTGGCCCGTCCGAATGGTTCAGCCGGGCGGACGTCGCACGCTTGTACTGCGAATCATTGGGGAACTTTAATCACGTGGCTGGCAGGATGATATAGTAAGATGCTTTCCGCAGGGTTTTAATTTTAAATGGATAAGCTTCGGGCCGTAGTCGTTGTTTCCACGAAAGCCGTAAACATTTGATTCTATTCAAAATATCCTGACAAGATGAAACCCGCCACAGGCGCAGCTCCATAGGAGCTTACACTTTGTAGCATTAAATACCTTTGTTGTATTTGCGTGCCGTAGGTACGCCCCGATGCGGTAGATATGTTTTGGAAGGTTACTCCTGCGGAGCAGATTTGCTTTTTGATATTTTTTTACAAAGAGGTAGCTCCTATGGAGCTTGAAATAGAAATACAATGGGATTTAATTTATTTGTGATTATAATTAAGTTGACGGCAATGATGGCTCCACCCGCCACTAAATTAATTAAATTGAAATACAAATGATGATAAATAAACAAAGTAAATTTTCAGTTGATGAACATGGCTATTACGGAAAATTCGGGGGAGCGTTTATTCCTGAAATGTTATATCCAAACGTAAGGCAATTACAGGAGCAATACCTTCAAATCATGTATGAGCCTGCTTTTCAGGAAGAATTTCGGCGGTTATTAAAGGATTATGCCGGGCGGCCAACCCCGTTGTTTTTGGCGGAACGCCTGAGCAAAAAATATGGCGCTTCCATTTATTTAAAGCGGGAAGACCTTTGCCATACCGGCGCCCATAAAATCAATAATACCATAGGGCAGATACTGCTGGCGGAAAAGCTGGGTAAAAAAAGGATCATTGCCGAAACGGGCGCCGGCCAGCATGGGGTAGCTACCGCCACTGTATGTGCGCTTAAAGGTTTGGAGTGCGTAGTTTATATGGGCGAAAAGGATATTGAAAGGCAAGCGCCCAATGTGGCAAGGATGAAGATGCTGGGCGCCACCGTAGTGCCTGCGTTAAGCGGTAGTAAAACTTTAAAGGATGCGACCAATGAAGCGATAAGGGACTGGATCAATAATCCGGTTGATACCCATTATATAATTGGAAGTGCGGTGGGCCCGCATCCATACCCCGATATGGTGGCACGTTTTCAAAGCGTGATCAGTGAAGAAATAAGGATACAATTGCTGGAAAAAACAGGCAGCGAATTGCCAACCCATGTAATAGCCTGTGTGGGTGGGGGTAGTAATGCCGCCGGCGCCTTTTATTATTTTCTTGATGATCTTTCGGTAAAACTGGTGGCGGTAGAAGCCGCCGGTTGTGGTATTGCCAGCGGGATGAGCGCCGCTACTACCCAACTGGGAAAGCCTGGTATTTTGCATGGCAGTAAAAGCCTGTTGATGCAAACGGAAGATGGCCAGGTGATAGAGCCACACAGCATTTCAGCGGGATTGGATTATCCCGGTATTGGTCCGCTGCATGCGCATTTATTTACCAGCGGCCGGGGTACTTTTATGAGTGCTACTGATGAAGAAGCCATGGCTGCCGCATTTGAAATCAGCAGAACGGAAGGCATTATCCCCGCATTGGAATCAGCACATGCTTTTTCAGTTTTAAATAAAATCCAATTTGAAAAAACGGATGTGGTAGTGGTTTGCCTGAGCGGGAGAGGGGATAAGGATTTGGATACTTACATGAAATATTTAAAGTGAAGAATATAAATTCGAAAATTAAAATGGAACGGGTAATAAATTAATCATGAACAGAATTGATAAACTTTTTAAGGAAAAACATCAGCGTGTGTTAAATGTTTATTGCACGGCGGGTTACCCGCATTTGAACAGCACTACTGAAGTGTTGGCAGCTTTGCAGGGTCATGGGGCAGATATCATTGAAATTGGTATGCCTTACAGCGACCCGATAGCTGATGGACCGGTAATACAGCACAGTAATATGGTTGCCCTGCAAAATGGCATGAGCATTCCTGTATTATTTAATCAATTGAAAAATATGAGGGACAATATTCATCTCCCCATCATCTTAATGGGATACATGAACCCGATCATGCAATATGGTTTGGAGAAGTTTTGTGAAGCCGCTGAAGCTGTTGGAATAGACGGAATTATTCTACCCGATTTGCCCATGTATGAATTTGAAACGGAATACCGGCAACTTTTTGAAAAACATGGTCTGCGTTTTGTTTTTTTAGTTACCCCGGAAACCGGGGAGGACAGGATCAGGAAGATTGATGGTTTATGTAGTGGTTTTTTATATGCGGTTTCTTCCTCATCTACTACGGGAAATAATAAAGCAATTGAGGATCAGAAAATGTATTTTAAAAAATTACAGGATATGAAATTAAGGAATCCCATTTTGGTTGGATTTGGCATAAAGGACAAATCCACTTTTCAATCAGCCTGCCAATATACAAACGGGGCTATCATTGGAAGCGCCTATATAAAGGCTTTGGACAATAGTAACGGCATTGGCCATTCTACTAAAGAATTCCTAAATAGCATACTGGCATAATTCATTCTCAACTAAACAGTTTAAATTGCGTATTCAAATTATTACCATGAAGAAAATATTTCTTATTATACTGTTGTTGCCGGCATTACTTTTTGCTCAAAACAAATCGAAAACAAAAGTAAAGCCTGCAAAAAAAACAGCCACAACAGCAAAGACCGCAGAGACCAAACCTGCGGATGGTTTTATAATTAATGGGTTGATAAAAGGGTTCCCTGATGGTACCAGCGTTGCATTGTTGAATGGGCAAACCGGAGCGCCTGAATCTGAAACAACCATCAAAAACCACACATTTGCATTCAAAGGGAAAGTAGCAACCCCTGATTTTAAAATTATTTTATTTAATAAACAGACACCCTATATCACGTTGTTTTTGGACAATAGTGCGGTGAAGGTTACCGCGATAAAAGATTCTTTGGATTATGCGGTGGTTAGCGGTTCCGCTTCTCATGACGATTACAATAAACTATCCGCATTGCTGGCGCCTTATCAGAAAGTATTTGCTGAAAACGCGACTTACGATTCTTCAGCAATAGCCGTAGCAATGGATATCTCTTCAAATTTTGTAAAACAACATAACGCTTCTTTTATTGCGCCTTTAGCCATTATCAGGTTTAGCCAACTAACTGATGAAACAAAAGCCAGGGAAGAATTATTCAATTTGTTATCTACCGAGGTAAAGAATTCGCCGATGGGTAATTATGTGGCACAGTCAATCGCCGATTCGAAAATAAATGCGATTGGCACCGTGATGGCGGATTTCACGCAGGCTGATACAACGGGTAAACCCATTAGTCTCGCATCTTACCGGGGCAAATATGTGCTGATTGATTTTTGGGCAAGCTGGTGCAGGCCATGCCGGCAGGAAAATCCGAATGTAGTAGCCAACTACCACAAATTCAGGGATAAGAATTTTACGGTATTGGGTGTTTCCCTGGATAAGGCAAAACCAGCATGGATAGACGCAATTAATATGGATGGTCTTGCATGGGGGCATGTAAGTGATTTGCAGGGATGGACCAATGCGGTAGCGCAGCAATTCCAAATAACCAGTATCCCCCAAAATTTCCTGATAGGCCCCGATGGAAAAATTATTGGAAAAAATTTGCGTGGCCCGGCTTTGGAAAAAAAGTTATCGGCGATTTTAAAATAAAATAGCTGAATGTCTGAACCGCTGATTAAGTTGATTAAATGATTTTGCCATGATTATGATTTCATGAAATTGAAATCAGGTTATTCAGTGGTTCAGGCTACCATCATTTATATTCCCCAAAAACCTTCCTGAGTTCATCCGAAATTTCGCCAAGGGTGCAATAATTTTCTACAGCTTCCAATACCAATGGCATCAGGTTGGTACTGCCTTTGGCGGCTGTATTAATTTGCCGTAAACATTCCTGTACTTTCATATTGTCCCGTTTTGCCTTCAATGCAATAAGCTGATCAATTTGCACCTGCCGGATGCTGTCGTTGATTTTAAATCCAGGCACAGCATAACTTTCCATGGATTGGAATTTATTGACACCAACAATTATTTTTTCGCCGCTTTCAATTTGTCGCTGGTATTCGTAGGCACTCCTTGCAATTTCATCCTGCATGAAACCTTGTTCAATCGCAGGTACGCTGCCACCCATCGCATCAATTTTCGCTATTATTTTCCATGCGTTTATTTCCACTTCATTGGTAAGGCTTTCTATAAAATAACTGCCGGCCAATGGATCGGCGGTATCTGTTACGCCACTTTCAAAAGCAACTATTTGCTGGGTACGCAAGGCTATACCGGCAGCCTCTTCGGTAGGCAGGCTAAGTGCTTCATCGTAACCGTTGGTATGCAGGCTTTGTGTACCGCCCAATACGGCGGCAAGGGTTTGCATCGCCACACGGGTAACATTATTTATTGGCTGTTGTGCGGTTAACGTAGCTCCGCCGGTTTGCGTATGAAAGCGCAGCATCATTGCTTTGGGATCCGTGGCGCCCAGCTCTTTCATAATGGTGGCCCACATTTTTCGGGCAGCCCTGAATTTGGCCACCTCCTCAAATAAATTATTATGCGCATTAAAAAAGAAGGAGAGGCGCTTGCCAAAAACATTGATGTCCATTCCTTTTTCCATGGCGGCTTTCACGTAGGCTTTACCGTTGCTTAATGTAAAAGCTATTTCCTGCACCGCTGTACTTCCCGCTTCCCTGATATGATAGCCTGAAATGGAGATGGTATTCCATTTGGGGACTTCTTTGGCACACCATTCAAAAATATCCGTGATGATGCGCATGGAAGGTTTGGGTGGATAAATATATGTTCCCCTGGCAGCGTATTCTTTTAAAATATCATTTTGAATGGTTCCGGAAATTTTACTTAGGTCGGCTCCTTGTTTTTTCGCGAGGGCGATATAAAAAGCCAACAGTATGAAACCGGTTGCATTGATCGTCATGGAGGTGGTGATATCCCGTAAATTGATGCCCCTGAATAAAGTTGCCATATCTTCCAAAGAATCAATGGCAACACCCACTTTGCCCACTTCACCTTCAGATAAAGGGTGATCACTGTCGTAGCCAATCTGCGTGGGAAGATCAAAAGCCACGCTCAATCCATTCACACCCTGAGATAATAAAAAATGATACCGTTTATTACTTTCCTCAGCGGTACTAAAACCTGCGTATTGCCGCATCGTCCATAATTTGCCCCTATACATATCGGGCTGCACACCACGGGTAAAGGGAAATTCCCCGGGCAATTCGTTGGCCATTGCCGGCAGGTCGTTG
>JAVHOI010000012.1:0-1117 GCA_036169975.1 Ferruginibacter sp.
TTTCGGCCTGCATGGCCAATTTTTTAATGATTAGAAAAATCATTACCCTGGAAAGTTTGCTACCCCGCCGGTTTAAAAATAAAATGTCTTCATTGCCAGGTTTAACGTTGATATGCACACGGATATCATTACGGTAAATATTGATGTACTTAATGGCATCCCTTCCAATAGGCACTAATCTTTCCTTATCGCCTTTCCCAATTATTCGTATAAAGCCAACATCAAAGTGAAGGCAACTGATACGAAGATTTACAGCTTCCGTTACCCGTAAGCCACAACTGTACAGGGTTTCCAGTATCGCCTTGTTCCTTCCGCCTTCCGGTTTGCTGAGGTCAATGCAATTAATGATGGATTCAATTTCTTCAATACTCAATACATCGGGTAAGGCCCTTTTAAGCTTGGGTGGTTCCAGCAGAATGGCAGGATCTATGGTAATGATCTGTTCCTGAAGGCAGTATTTAAAAAAGCTCCTGAGCCCCGAAATGATCCTTGCCTGCGATCCCGGCGTCATGCCAAGTTCACTGATCCACCTGATGAATTTTTCAAGGTCCTTTAATTCAATTTGACGGGGGGTTTTAGGCTCCTTCGTTTCCAGTATCCAGGTAGTGAGTTTTTCAATATCATGCAGGTAGGCTTCCACGGAATTGTCACTCAGCGATTTTTCCAATTGCAGGTAGGCTTTGTACCCTTTTTTATAGGCTTCCCACATTATGCTGATTTGAAAATGTGAAAATAAGAAAATGTGAAAATGTGAAAATAAAAAAAAGCGGATTTATAATTATGGAAAGGATAAGGTTGCTATTTAAAAACGAAATATTCAATTGATCGGTATTCATTTCGGTTGCTTTAAATTTTGAAAGGTAGTTTAGTATTTGATTCGCGGATGCTGTTGTTCGCTTTATTTGTAAATTTTCTAATTCATGTTAATGGTTTGCTTATTTTCGTTTACATATTAATTCATGATGATAGTAAATTTTCGTTCTTTCAAGCAAAAGGTACGGTACCATAAAAAAGCATTCCGGTCATTTTTAACTAAGTTAGAAAAAAATCCACCAAAAGGATTGCACAAACTTATTGACCAGGTGGATAAGGAAGTTTGGGCCGAGACGGATTGCCT
>JAVHOI010000012.1:1217-5466 GCA_036169975.1 Ferruginibacter sp.
CACATACACAAACAGAATATTCAATATTGTCCTGCTACTTATAAGATGGTGGAGAAGATGAAAGCTTTGATGCAAAGGTGAAAATGTGAAAATGAAGAAAGGTGCGTCAGTTAATATTTAAAAGCTGTAATTTCCTGCAAAGGGCTAAACAGGATAGAGCAATATCCTATACCTGAAACAGCTTTAAGGGAAGCGGTATTGAATGCCGTTGTTCTTAAGGATTACTGTAGTGGCAACACCTGTTTTCACAAATACACATCCTCAATCAAAAAATAATCTATCGGCTTATCTTTTATTATCAGGATCGAAAGAATATCGAATTGGATACGTTGCCATTGCGGATGCAGGTGAAGGTATTCTTCGGCGGCGTTAATCAGGTTTTGTATTTTCTTTTTACCAACCCTTTCTTCGGGCAGGCCAAATTTTTTGGACCTCCTTGTCTTTATTTCTATAAAATGTAAAACGGTTTCTTTTTCGGCGATGGCATCTACCTCCCAGCGTGAATGCCGCCAGTTTTTTTCTTTAATGAAATACCCTTTTTCCAGCAGGTAGGCTATTCCCATTGCTTCACCTGTTTTGCCTGTATCAATATGCTTTGCCATACTTAAATTTAAAGTTTATGTCCTGTGAACATTATCCTGAAACAGGAATCTTTATAGGTTAGCCGGCAAATTTTTATGCCGCCCTCATTTTCACGATTTTGAATTCTCTTATTAAGTAAAGCATATTTAAATTATTGCCGCACCCGGAATATTTCCTATTTTTGCCACTGTTAAATTATAAAAAATGAAGATAGATAAATCAATCCTGTTAAGTTTTGTTTTGCTGGTAGTTATTGCATCGCTGTATAGGATAATGCCGGGCAGGCCGCTTGGTTTTGCCCCGCAAATAGCGATGGCCTTGTTTAGTGGCAGTATCATCAAAGAAAAAAAATATGCTTTCCTTTTGCCCATACTTTCAATGCTGGTATCCGACATTATTTACGAGGTATTGTTCCGGTTCAACATTTCATCTGTGGCAGGTTTTTATGATGGGCAGTTGTTGAATTATATTTTGTTTGTTGCTGTTACGGTGATTGGCTTTTGGATAAAAAAAGAAAATTTGCTGCACATAGCTGCAGGATCCATTGCAGGCGCTACTTTTTACTTTATCGCATCCAATCTGTTTGTGTGGATGGGTGGCGGCCTCGCACTGAACAATTTGCCCTACGCCAAAACATGGGATGGATTAATGGCCTGCTTTGCGGCCGGCATCCCTTTCTACAGGGGAAGCTTGTTGGCTACTTTGTTTTTTAGCGCTATTTTGTTTGGTGGCTATTTTCTTTTTAATAAGCATGCAGTCCGCAAAAATGTTATTGCATAAAGATTATTTTCTTCAAAATATAATTGCCACTCTTACGGGTGGCATTTTTTTTAAAGGGTTTCCTCGTATGCTTTATCAATCAGCAGTTCTTTTCCGTCTGCTGCTGAGGTAGCTAAATCATCGCAGCGGTTATTGTGCGGATTGTTGGCATGGCCTTTTACCCATACAAATTTTACGGTAAAATTTTTTGCCAGTTCATGGTAATGTTTCCAAAGGTCTTTATTTTTTTTGCCGCCTTTGAAGTCCGTTTTTATCCAGGTTTTCAGCCATCCTTTTTCCACGGAATTTACTACGTATTGGCTATCGGAATAAACCGTTATGGGCAACTCGTTTTTTTTGATGGCTTGCAATCCCGCTATTACAGCCAGCAATTCCATCCGGTTGTTGGTGGTAAGGCGGTAACCTTTTGATAATTCTTTGCGGTGGTTCCCTGAAATTAATATTGCGCCATATCCACCCGGCCCGGGATTTCCTCTTGATGAGCCATCGGTGTAGAGTATTATGTTTTCCATGATGATGAAGGATGTGTAATTAATAATGAGTAATGAATGAGGAAATGCGTGAAGATATTCTTGCGGTGCCCTGAAATAATTGAACAGGGTCAAACAAATAATCCGTCCATCCGCTTACACCTGTATTACGCCTGATTTAAACTCAGCAATATCTTTATTGTGGTTAGCTGCCGCGATGCCTTCCGAAATTAAAAATCGTGTTTTAACCGGGTCAATAATATCGTCTATCCATAAGCGTGCAGCAGCATAATAAGGCGTGGTCTGGGTTTGGTAGCGTTGCATGATATCGCCCAATAGTTTTTCTTCATCCGCCGGGGTTATCACCTTACCTTTTGCTTTTAGTGAGGCCACCTGTATCTGTAATAATGTTTTGGCTGCCTGTTCGCCGCCCATTACAGCGATTTTGGCTGTGGGCCACGCAAAAATAAAACGGGGATCATAAGCCTTGCCGCACATGGCATAATTGCCTGCCCCATAACTGTTGCCAATAATAAAGGTAATTTTTGGAACCACGGAATTGGCTACCGCATTTACCATTTTGGCGCCGTCTTTTATTATGCCGGAATGTTCACTACGGCTGCCTACCATGAAGCCGGTAACATCCTGCAGAAAAACCAGCGGTATCTTTTTTTGATTGCAGTTCATAATGAAGCGTGCCGCTTTATCGGCGCTGTCATTGTAAATAACGCCACCCAATTGCATCTCGCCTTTTTTATTTTTTACTATCAGCCGTTGATTGGCGACAATCCCAACCGCCCATCCATCCACGCGCCCATAACCACATACAATCGTTTTGCCGTAATCTTTTTTAAACTCATCAAAGCTATCCGCATCAGTAATGCATTCAATGATATCAACAATATTATATGGACGGGTATTGCCCTCATTGATGATGCCATAAATTTCATTGGCTTCCTTTTTTGGCGCTGTACTTTTAATCCTGTCAAACCCTGCATCTTCCGGCCTGCCCAGTTTGCTGATGATTTTTTTTATATGGTCAAGACAATCTTTTTCCGTTTCAAATTTATAATCCGCGATGCCACTGATGGCCGTATGCGTTTCGGCGCCACCCAGGGTTTCATTGTCGGTATCTTCACCAATCGCCGCTTTTACCAGGTAAGGCCCCGCCAGAAAAATTGAACCATTCCCTTCTACCATCAATGTTTCATCGCTCATGATGGGCAGGTAGGCGCCACCGGCTACGCAAGCACCCATTACGGCCGCTATTTGGGTAATGCCCATTGCGCTCATCCTGGCATTGTTACGAAAGATGCGGCCAAAATGTTCTTTATCCGGAAAAATTTCATCCTGCATCGGTAGATAAACACCGGCGCTATCCACGAGGTAGATTACAGGCAATTTGTTTTCCATCGCGATTTCCTGCATGCGCAAATTCTTTTTGCCCGTAATAGGAAACCAGGCACCTGCCTTTACCGTTTGATCATTGGCCACCACCACACATTGCCTGCCGCTTACATAACCAATGCCACTTACCGTTCCACCGGCAGGGCACCCTCCCTCTTTCGCATACATGTCATATCCTGCGAATGCGCCAATTTCTATAAACGGTTTATCATCATCGCAAAGCCATTTAATCCGTTCCCTTGCGGTGAGCTTATTTCTTTCCCTTTGTTTTTCAATTGACTTTATACCGCCGCCTTCATAAATTTTTTCTAATCGTTGCCTTACCTGGCTATAGGCGAGTTTCATGGAATCTTCGTTTTTGTTGAATGCTATATCCATTGTAGTTTTTATTTTTTAAAGATGGGGTTTAATGTTCAAATTATGTTGATTAGTTATTTTTTTTTTGCAACAGGCTTTTGTTTTTCAATTGACCCTTCCCATCCGAACAGCGTTCAGCCGGGCGGGCCCGCCTGAATGACGTAGTCGGGCAGGGTTGTATTATTTTAATCCCGAATATCAGGCCTCCCGTGTACTGCTGCTACTTTGGGCAGCAACAAAAGCAATAGGCCCAACTTCTTTTTATGATGAATTATAAAGGTTATCCGGTAAAGTTAGTGGATTACTTAAATACAAATTTCATGGTAAAAATTCAATGGGGGTATTCAGTACAAGAGTGCCCTGCCCGATTGCAAAGGCAGACAGGGACGCCAATAAAGCTAAACTGGAATTCTGAAGCCTGGCTCAAAATCTTGCCGCTGCGCAAAGGATAATTCCACTACTTAATCCGGAGGGCAATTATAATCATTGGGTGCATTTCAAATCGTCGAATATAGCACGACAATTTGAAATGAACCCTAATCATTTGATCATAGTGTCAAAAACATAAGCATGCGTAATGCAAATAATGAAATGATTATTAAATACGGGCCAGACCGTAACTACAAATAAAATAGCGGGTTGGCCTGAAAATA
>JAVHOI010000013.1:0-5426 GCA_036169975.1 Ferruginibacter sp.
ATCTACCCCATTCATGCTTCTTTCTATTTCGTAGCGGTCTGTAAGTGAAGTTTCATTTTCAATCTGCCATGTAAGGAAAGCATCATTATTTCTTTTAATAGCATTAAAACCAAGAAATTTTACGGGAAGTATTACTGATCCAATTTTAGCAAAAGATGAGCCGGTATAACCATTACCATCATTCGAAACATTGGCAGGAGTAGATGAATAAAATTGTGCAGCTACATTAGTAACATCAGTTCCTTTATCAGCTACATAAAAATTTACCTGGAAACTGGTTCCACCATTTGGAACCTGCATAATTCTTACATCATTTAATGTAATATTTCCACCGGTAAAAAACACCTCGGCATAATTATATTCTACGCCCAATGTAAAAGTGGTACCTGTACCGGATTGTGCCCCATCCCCGCTAAAACTGTAAACTGAATAACTAATGCCCTGGGTTTCGGTCGAATTTAATTGTACATAGGCAACAAGCGGATCCAAAGAGGTTACTGATGCAACAATGCCGGCGGACATGGAAGCTGGGATACCAACAGCAAACTGAAAGGACGAAAACTTAGCCGCATTAATCGTTACCGCTGATTTAAAAGTAACGTAAACCGAATTAGGTTGGCTACCCGGTTTTAAAGTTGCCTGCACCTGGGTAAAACCTGTAAAAGTGATAAGGGCAAATGAAACTATAAGGATTAAATTTTTTTTCATAATGTAATTTTTAGAATAATAATCATTTAATTTATTGAGGTAAAACTTGTGTAAATGTCTTAGTTGCTAATCCTGCCAAAACAGTTGCCAATAAATAGTCTTTATCATTTCCCGGTCCGGTATATCTTGCAACTTTATTAAAATTAATGTCACCAGGGCTATACACTGAAACGATATTAGTTGCCACACCACCAAGTATTGTTCCCAAAAGGTAATCTTTATCATTTCCTGGTCCGGTATATTTTGATTGGGTATTGAAATTTACATTACCACTCCACATCATATTGTAGCCACCCGATTGCATATAATTGGTATTTGCCACTCCTAAAATATTTGTGGAAGGAGAGGTGAAATCAAGAATTGGCGTAGAAGAGGATAGCGTCAGGTTTTTGAATGAGCTGGCTGTATTATTTGTTGAAATAGCCAGGTGATTCCTATGGCGTACCGTAATGGTATAATCACCCGCATCCACGTTTTTGAAATATACCGGGCTTGTACCATCAATATCCACTACATCGCCATCTCTTTGTACGAATGCCGAACGTGTTTGGAGAAGGGTACTTCCGGAAGAAGCATTATTTCTCAATTCCAAAAATACCCAATCTACTATATTATTGAAGGAACCCAAATCATTAAATACCGATGCTGAGGCAACTTCCTGGATCCCACCATTTAAGGAGGTAAAATTGTAAGGGGCACCCCTGTATGGTTCAGTAGTTGGAATAACGGTTGGAGATGCACGTAAGGCATCGCTCATTACTCCGCCTACCGGATTTGCTCCCTGCAGCAATACCCTTGAATTCATCAGTACGAATCTGTTCATTCCCAAAATTTGTCCGGAATTAGACGCAAGCTGGGCAGTTATGGCATTGGTTGCAAAGTTGTGGCTTTCGCCAACGAGGCTCCAGTCTGTTCCATTAAAACTCATACCCCTGATATCTGTTTCGGTACCAATAAAGCCCGGAACCCCATCTGCCGGATAAGTACCTGTACCACTAAATGTACCTCCGGTAATTCCAGTGGTAGCAACAGGCCAGTAAACATTGGTATAAGATTCCACCCGGGGGTGGCTGTTAGGGCTTTTTCCTGTCCTGGCCTGGGCACCCAATAATGCGGAAGTGTATGTACCTCCTGAATGTGAAAGAGAAATTGGCGCATAACTTGTACCTGCCCCTACCGGCAGGATTTGGTTGGCTGCTGCGGCATTGCCAATATTTATCTGAGCGTAACCCGTACCATTCGTTTCTAAAAATTTATTATCTGCCGCACCAGTTACAGAAGCCGCCGAAGCTAAAACAAAATTAAAATTTCCAAGTTGCACTTTACCATTTGTAAACAATAAGGAAGTACCCAACTTACAATTGCCTGTAAGCGCAACATTATTGGTATTATCAATTTCAAGATTGGGAATGGTAAACCCATTCATATTGATGTTTTGCAGGGCAGTACCCTTCATTTGTAAAAGGCCGGGTCCTAATATATCAATGTTACTGGTAACATCACCCTGCACGGTAACGGTTGCGCCGGATTGAATGGTAAACTGGGCATTGTCAATAAATAATTGAGCGGATGCCATGTTACCTGCTGCAATGGCCATCATTATAAACGTTGCGTGTAATTTTTTAAACTTCATGGAGCAAATATTTATAGGTAATAAAAACGATGCGAAATGGTAACTAAAAGTATATGTTTATTTTTAACTAATAAAGATTTATTTAGTAAATGGGTTCTTTAAATTATCAGGTGGCAGATATGCGCTGTTTAATTTTTTATAAAGGTAAATATCGAATATTAAAAATACAATCCCTAAAAAAGGGTATAATAAGAATTTAATTGAATGATTTATATTTCAGAAAACGATTTTATTAATACTCTAAATTAACCGAATTTCGCAGAAATAAAAAATCAAAATGGCAATAGAAATAAAAATTCCATCCGTGGGGGAGAGTATTACGGAAGTAACACTTGTAAAATGGATTAAGCAGGATGGGGATTGGGTGGAAAGGGATGAAGTAATTGCTGAATTGGAAAGTGAGAAAGCCACTTTTGAAATTAATGCGGAGCAGGCAGGGGTTTTAAAGACTATCGCTAATGAAGGTGATACTTTGAAAATTGGTGATTTGGCCTGTAGCATTGATACAGCGGCAGCCCGTCCGGCAGCCGCGGCTGTAGCAGATGTGCCGGCAATAAAAATTGAAGAAGTGAAACCATTAGCCACCCAGGCAAAGGCGGCAGAGGATATTAAGGCCACTCCTTTAGCGGCGGCGATTATCGCTGATAAAAAAATAGATGTAAAATCAGTAACGCCAAGTGGTAGCAACGGAAGAATTGTAAAGCAGGATTTATTGGAAGCCATCAATAATCCCGGGAGGATTCCCGGGGTGGAATTATTTGGGCGAAATGAACGTTCACAAAAAATGAGTAACCTGCGCAAAACGGTTAGCCGCCGTTTGGTGGAGGCTAAAAATACCACCGCAATGCTCACCACTTTTAACGAAGTGGATATGAGCGCCATCATGGAAATCAGGGCGAAGAATAAAGATAAGTTTAAAGAAACCCATGGTGTCAATCTTGGGTTCATGAGCTTCTTTACCAAAGCATGTTGCTTCGCTTTGCAGGAATGGCCTTCCGTAAATGCGATGATTGATGGCGAAAATATTATCCTCCATGATTATTGTGATATATCCATAGCGGTATCCGCTCCCAAAGGATTGGTAGTTCCGGTTATCCGCAATGCGGAAAGTTTAAGCATGGCTGGTATTGAGCAGAAGGTGGTTGAACTGGCGAAAAAAGCGAAAGAAAATAAACTGAGCATTGAGGAAATGAGTGGCGGAACTTTTACTATTACCAATGGTGGTGTTTTTGGCTCTTTAATGAGTACGCCAATCATTAATATCCCGCAAAGCGCCATCCTTGGAATGCATAAAATACAGGAAAGGCCCATGGCTATTGGCGGACAAACGGTGATAAAGCCGATGATGTACCTGGCGCTTAGCTATGACCATCGCATTATTGACGGAAGGGAATCCGTTAGTTTTTTAGTAAGGCTAAAGGAATTGCTGGAAAACCCCGCATTACTTTTATTTGGGAAAGACCCGGTTAAAAGCCTGCTGGAATTATAATAATTTTAAAGTTTTCTTTCACTGCCAAAATTTTCACCAGCCATTTATAATTGTATTGAATGAGCCGTTTCCATTCTTATATAAATACCGCTAAAAATTTAATTGAAACCTATAAAGGCGAAAGGCCTTTTGCTGTTTTTATCAAACAGTTTTTTGCGGCCAATAAAAAATATGGCGTTAAAGACAGGCGGCATATCGCTTCACTTTGTTACAATTATTTCAGGATGGGGTTTGCCGGTGAAAGTTTACCGCCGGATGAAAGGATACTCCTGGCTACTTTTTTGTGCGAAAAGGAACCATCTGAATTAATGGAAAAGTTGAGGCCGGAATGGAATAAAAAAATAACCTATCCCATTAATAAAAAATTATCCGCCCTAACGCCGGAATTTTGCATAACGGATATCTTTCCATTTACCAACGACCTGAGTGATGAAATTGATGCTGTCCCGTTTTGCAAATCATTTTTGGTGCAGCCCGATCTTTTTATACGGATACGGCCACAAACCAGTATTCCCGTTTTAAAAAAACTGGGGAAATCAAATCTATCGTATAAGTTGATTGGTGGGTATTGCGTAAGGCTAACTTCTTCAGAAAAGGTAGAAGATTATTTTATCATTGACAAGGAAGTGGTGGTGCAGGATTACAATTCTCAAAAGGTACTGGATTATTTAAAGAATGACGCCCTGAAGGATACTATTAAAAGCACATCGAAATTGGGATTATCGGTGTGGGATTGCTGCGCCGCAAGTGGTGGAAAATCTATTTTATTAAATGATATTTTAAAACGGAGGATTGATCTTACCGTTTCTGATATAAGGGCGAAGGTTGTTTTCATCCTTCATCAAAGATTTAAAAATGCCGGTATAAAAGCGTATAAATATTTCATAGCGGACATCAGCTCCGCTGATTTTAATCCCGATGAATTGAATTTTGACCTCATTATTTGTGATGCCCCCTGCACCGGTAGCGGTACATGGAGCAGGACGCCGGAACAACTTTGTTTTTTTCAGCAATCAGCTATTGAAGAATACAGCAGCCTGCAAAAAAAAATCATTACCAATGCGATGCCCTGCCTGCGCACCGGTGGCTTGTTCGTATATATTACCTGCTCGGTTTTTAAAAAAGAGAATGAAGCCATCGCGGGATTTACCGCTGAAAATTTCAATTGTAAATTATTGCACCAGCAACTGCTGAAGGGGTACGATAAGAAAGCGGACAATATGTTTGTAGCGGTATTGAGAAAATTGTAAATGGAAACATTAATTGGACTATTCTTTTTTCGTACCTTTTATCAGGATGGGTAAAGAATGCGTTTAATCTTTTTTACCGGTTATAGTCAAATTATATCCCGTTTTTATTTTTATCATAGTACCCGGACTAAATAGCAGGCTCCTACAAAAAACATTTGAACCAACTACAGGAGAATTTGGGGCTACTGATTTAATATTCACATCCGTATTACTATCAGGCAAAGCCCCACAACTCCAGTTAGCGGTATTTTCCCAGGTAGTGTCCGAAACGCCAGGCTCACGCTGTGCCAGTATTAAAAACACTGCATCAAATACTACAAACACAGTTAACAAGCAGCTTGCCCAA
>JAVHOI010000014.1:0-5402 GCA_036169975.1 Ferruginibacter sp.
AAATGTCGCACAGGGTTGCCAACCTTTTATAGACTCTAATTATTTGAAAAACTATTGCCAGGGTTGGCAACCCTCCAGTGAATAGTACGTCATCCGATAGCCATCAAATGTAGACCGGTTTAAATAATTACCTTTTTTTTAGCCCGCCCTTTCCGCTATTCAACTTTCCGGGACGCATGCCTTTTTATTTCAACTCCATATTTTAAAATCCCGTGGATGGTTTAAAACCAATTATTCTAAATGGATGCGGTTCAATCAACAATTCGTTATCCCTACGCATTTTTAGCAGGGCTGGCTGCGGGGCAATTGTATTATCGGGTGGGTTACATTTCTCCGAAAAAAAATTCAATTATTTTTTTCAATATCCAAATGTACCTTCGATAATCCCGGTAACCGAAAGGTCTTCGTCGGGATCAGGCCAATGCAGGCCGGTGCCCCCACAAATTATTTCAATATTTTTTCTTTGTTGCCCGGTCGCATTTCTTAGCCTGGTGTTGGCTTCAACCGGGAAACTCATCTCTTTTTAACCGGACATAAGCAGGCAGATCATACCAGTTTTGTACCATACTTTTTTTAAAGTAAACATTAACTCAGCGACCAGGTATTTCATCCCATTTATCTTTTATCAGTTCAGGATGAGCAATAATCAGTTGTTCCGCTGTTCTTAAATCATTCATTTTCATCCCTTGCGAAAACTCAGGCTCACCAGGTTCTATCCAATATTTGGCAAAACCTCCGGCTTATTACGCATGCTTATGTACAGGCTCGTTGCCTTCGATCGCATAGTATAAAAATACAAATTCAAACTCCATGAAAACTTCAGGCATATCATTAAATTTTCTCAATAGGGTTGCCAACCTTACCAACTGCCTACTTTTTAAAAATATTTTTTCCCTTTTTTTTAGGGATCTTTTTATCATCCGTATAACCATAGCCATAGCCATACCCATATCCCTGCCCATAACTATAGCCTAATATTTTTTTAGTGTTGATCCCGTTAAATATGATATTCAGGTTAGGCAGGGAATTCTTTTGCTGCACATCGCTTATCAGTTGAAGGTTCCTGCTGTCAGTAAAGTTATGCCGGATAATATACAGGGTAGCATGGGCGATGGCTGCCAGTATTTTAGCATCCGTCACCGCACCTATTGGCGGCGAGTCCATAATGATATAATCGAAATGTTGTTTTAAATAATCCATCAGCTCCGCAAGCCTTGGGCTACTGATCAATTCAGCGGGGTTAGGTGGTATGGGGCCGGAGGGGATGATACTGAAATTGGCGATAGTGGGATGCGCTTTTATAATATCCTCTTCGGTAGCCATGTTGATCAGGTAATTGCTCAGCCCCGGATCACGATTAATGCCCAGTTCTTTACTGATTTTTGGCTTGCGCAAATCAAACTCCATCAGTACCACCCTTGCCCCGGTAAGGCAAAGGCCCACGGAAGTATTAATAGCCACAAAACTTTTACCCTCGCTTGGTATGGAAGATGTAACAAGGATTATCTTACATTTTTCTTTTGTTACCGCGGTAATATAATTCAGGTTGGTCCTCAGTTCCCTGAACTGTTCTCCAATCAGGCTGCGGCTGCCGGCGGTAACCACTATCGGGCTGCCGGTTTCATTGGGTTCAAAAGAAAGTTCCGCGATAACAGGCGCTGTTACCCTGCTTTCAATCTGATCCCTGAACAGTATGCGGCTGTTTAAAAACTCTTTGAGGTAAATAAAAACAACTATCAGCGCCAGGGCGAGAAATATGCCAATCCCGTAAATTTTCATGGTTACTGGCGCCACCATTCCTGCGGATTCAGGTTTTTCAATCACCCGGTAATTGGGCAGTATGGCTGCCGCGGCAATGGCCGACTCTTCTCTTTTTTGTAACAAAAAAGTATAGATGGCATTCTTAATGCTTTGCTGCCGGCTGATATCCAGTAACAACCTTTCCTTTTGGGGTATCTTAGTTAATGTGCCTGTTAGCTTGTTGTTATCCGCCTGTAGCCGTTGGCGGCTTGCCTGCATGCCCATTTTTAAATTACTGATGCTGGCCAGGATACTGGGCTTCAGTTTGGCAATTGCGGATTCATACACCTCAATCTGCGGATTTTTGCTGCCGGATACCTGCCTTGTTTTTTCCAATTCAAATTCAGCCTGGTACAATTGATTGAGCAGGGCGGTTAATACCGGATCGGTACTGCCAAGGGTAGCCGGTATCTGGCTGTTGGTATTGTTGCGCCTCGCTACATATTGTTCTATTTGTTTTAATACGTCTAACTGTACATCAAGCTCACCTATTTTGGTATCGGTTTCTTTTAACTGGCCTAAAAACAAACCGCCTTCAGCGCTGAGGTCAACAATGCCCTGTGTTGTTTTAAAACTTTGTATATCTTTTTCCACCCCGCTTAATTCTTCTGAAATAAGCCGTAAGCGCTCATCCAAAAACCTGAGGGTGTTGGCCGATAGCCTGCTTTTATAATCCACCGAGGTACTACCATACAAAGAAACAAGGGTATTCAGGATATGTACCCCACGTTCGGGGATGGCATCAATATAGGTCAGTTCCAGAATAGAAGATTGTTTGGAAATAGGCTCAATGGTAAGCGCTTTTTGAACGGCTTCTACGGTTGCGGATAATGGCTGAATGGTAATAAGCCATTTATTGATTTCCGGGCCAGGCTGGTATGCCGGGTTAATATGCCAGCTTATTTTTCCCCACTTACTCATCGCCAAAGTATCCACCGGGTATAGCTTTCCATTAAAGCGGATGGTCGTATTATTAATGATCTCCACTTCACCACTAACGGTGGATGTTACGGAATCAGGCTGCTGAAGGGTAAGTTCAAAAGGGGTATTCCTGAAAGCCTGCCCCGTTGTTACATATCCCTTCTGGCTGTACTGTACATTCAATTGTAACTTGGCTACAAGGTTGCCAATCAAATCCCTTGAACGCAGTATTTCCATCTCCTTCTCCGTTTCAGAAGATAAATCCCTGGTGTCCAGTTTCATGATATCCAGCAAATTGGAATTTTTTTGTTGGGTGTCATCATTCACTATCACCCTTGCCTTGGCCGAATAGGTTTTAGTGGCGTACCGCAGGTAAATATAGGAGCAGGCTATTCCAATTAATAAGGCTAATACAATTAAAGGGGTGTAGGGTACCACCCTGAAAAATACGCGCCTTAACTGATCTTTTTGTTCCTGGGAGTCGTCCTGTTCATTAAAATCCATGTTGTTGCTAACCATACTACGATATGGGTTTATTTTTTACTAAGATTAATAATGGTAATGAGTAAGGACAATCCTACCGCCACGATGCCGAGGTACTGTGGTACGCCGGTACGGTTGATAAATTTAGCCCTTACCGGTTCCACGTAAACGAGGTCGTTTGTTTTAAGGTAATAATAGGGGGATTTAAAAAGGTCTTTCGACAGCAGGTTGACCCTGGCAAAATTTCTTTCGCCATTTACTTCCCGCACTACAAGTACGTTATCCCGTTTGCCAAGGTCGGTAAGGTCGCCCGCCATGCTGATGGCTTCGAGGATAGTGGTGCGTTCATTGGCCATATTAAACCTTCCCCGGTTGTTGACCTCGCCCATTACCGAAAAATTGTAATTTAAAAACCGCACATTTACCACAGGGTTTTTGGTATAATCCTTAAACAATTCAGTAAGCGTATTTTCCAATTGTAACCGGGTCAATCCTTCGGCCTGCACCTTACCGATATAGGGTACCTGTATTTTACCATCCGCTTCTACAAGAAAGCCAATGGCCGCCCCGCTTAAGGTGTTCGATATTCCACTGGTGGACGATCCCATTCCATTAGCGGAGTTAAGCGCCATTAAATCAAGCGGGTTGCTGCCCCCTACCGTAATCCACAACTGGTCATTTTTTTGAATAGGGTTTTCAAAAGCTATTTGCGCTTTGCGCAAACTGCCGGCAGTAGTGTCCTTTATATCATTGAGGTATATCACCTGTTTGGTAAGCGTGCAGGACATCATATTAAATGCCATAATGAGCATTGCCGCAAGAAGCAGGCGGTATCTAAATATCTTTATCATAAACAAATACAGGGTGATTTAAAAACTAATTATAATTGGGCAAGGTTGGTTACTTTTTTAGTTTACCCCCGAAAACATAAGACCGGGGTTAGGGCAAGGTTGCCAACCTTTTTTATTAAACCTGTACTTCCTCCTCCAACACCACACATCGCCATAACCTCATCAATCTGTCATATTTTTTCATGGCTTCGCCGCTCTCACTCACAGGCGGGAATGAATAAAATAAATAGTACAGGCTTTTAAAAAGTTAATTGGATAAAAAATTCATCTACATTAATGGCTGTACTTACAGCCAATATATTGGTATTAAAATAAGACGGTTTATATTTTAAAACCGCCGCACTTATTTAATAAATTATTCGGATTGAGTACCAGGTAAACAACTTTCAAAAGTGCTATTTCGCGGCAAAAGTAATTGTTTATTTTTTATGCCCGAAAAATAATCACCTGTTATTCAATTCAAAACGCTTTTGTTTACCCTTAGCCCATGGTATTATCTTTTTTACTCAATTAATTATTTAACGGATAATTAAAATCCGATTCAATTTATCAGCCTTGCATAAATCAGACCAACATTATGTAAAGCGTTTACACCTTTTTAAAAAGAAGTAAAAGATTTAAGCGCTCAGGCGCATTGCATGACTATAAAACTTAGTGTCAAAAATAAAAGCCTCCTACTACGGGGTAAAATCGCAAATGTATTTTTCAATCCGCTGATGAGCGGGATGTTTGAACCTTTAACTATTGAAAAGCGCTGAGGGAAATTGCCCGTTTTTAAACAATGTTTACCTGGCTGTTTTTTTTATTAATTCCTTATTGCAAAGCTTATTAATACAATTAAATTAAGTGGTTGGTTAATTGCGCTATCCGCCTCTGCGGATGGTGATAAAATGACGTAATATTATTAAGTATTTAGATTCCCGCTACTGTTTTGCAAAGCCCCGCTGGTGAGCGGGGCGATATTTTGGGTTTTTCAAAATGAAAGGCAAATAATAAATACCAATTCCCCGGGGTTCTTCTACCCTTTAAAATTTTTTGTCGCTGCCAAAATACTTAGCCTGTGCCGCTTTTGCGAACCAAATACTTAATCCAATAAATAGATTTTGAGAACGCTTTCAGTAATATTTAAATTTGAAGTCTGAAGGAGTTATTTCCCAAAAAAAACATTGCCCGGCTTTTATCCCATTTCCGGGCGTATTATCCTGCGTGGGCTATCCTGATTGCGACAATTCCATACCTGCATTTTCCGGCTGCGTAAAAAAAAGGCCATCCCCTTATTTGGGGATAGCCTGCATTAATTTTTCAGTTATAAAATTACCAGCCCTTCTTTGCTACGCCATCTTTAAC
>JAVHOI010000015.1:0-5399 GCA_036169975.1 Ferruginibacter sp.
TTTTTATTTTGCGAACTCAAAACCACGATTTAAGGGTAGGTAAGGAGTTCTGAGACTATCCTTTATGCAGAAAATATCTAAAAGGTATCTTGGGAGATAACATGAATATCATTTTAGCCGCTACAGCAATGAACTTTAAACGACGAATCAACCTTTGGCGTACAAATGCAATAATACGTTGGTTACTTATTTATAAAACCCTTATGAATGCTTATTGGAATTCTATTCCCAAAAAATTAAAACTGGCTTTTTGAGGGACGAATAACTACACTGCCGCAGCATCTGCAATAGGTGGCGATAAAGTAGAAACCAAACTTTTCTGGGATAAATTTTAATTTATTTCAGAAACATAGGTTTTATAAAAACAGGAGGCTCCTTATGGAGTCTCCTGTTTTTATTTGGGTATCCCCGTAACATTCCCTTAACACAGGCATAACATTTCCGTAACATTCCATTCACTTTCGCTTAACATTCAAAGTGTCTCTTTGCATAAATTATAAAGCATGAGATTCTTAGGATTAATACTACTTTTTTTTGTTCTTTCTTTTAACTCATTTTCTCAAAAGGGAAAAATTGAAGGGAAGGTTACCGATGCGAATTCGGGATTAAAATTATCGGGCGTTACTATTTACGTTGATGGAGAAAAGGCGAGGGCATCTACCAATACGGATGGCTATTTTCAGATAACATTGGATGCAGGAAAGAAATATATAGTAAAACTTTCCTCGGTAGGATACACCGCCAAGGAATTGGCGGATGTGGAAGTAGCAGCCAATGAAATTACCCATTTGGATATTATCCTGACTATTGCTCCTAAAACAGAAACGGGTGTAGTAGTAAGATCATCCGCAAAACGGGAATCAGTAGCCGCATTGATTTCTTATCAAAAAAATACATCTGTAGTGGCACAGGTTATCAGCGCCGAAGCCATAAGGAGATCGCCGGATAAAAATACAGGTGAAGTTTTAAAACGTGTGCCTGGTACATCTATACAGGAAGGCAAATATTTAGTTGTCAGGGGACTGGCGGATCGTTATAACCAGGCCATGTTAAATGGCATTTTATTGAGTAGTACGGAACCGGATCGCAAAACTTTCAGCTTTGATATTTTACCCTCTTCCATGATTGATAATATCATTATCAATAAATCCTTTGTTCCAGAATTGCCGGGAGAGTGGGCGGGTGGCTTAATACAGGTAAATACTAAAGACATACCAGCGAAAGATTTTTTCAACATACAAATAGGTACTGGTTTTAATACGCAAACTATTGGTAAGGATTTTTACAGTTATCCAGGAAGCAGCAGTGATTTTTTAGGTTATGATAATGGTGCAAGGTCACTGCCTTCCAACATTCCAAAAAAGGCAGATTTCGCTGATTTGGATCCGACGCAAAAAACAGCCTATGGTAAGGAGTTTAAGAATATCTGGACTGCGGAAAATGGTAATTCACAATTGAATCAAAGTGTTTTGTTCAATGGCGGTTTTAATAAAAACCTGGGATCTAAAAATAAATTAGCGGCGATTTTTGCGGTAAACTATAACAGAACAAATAAGAGAGTTGTATATAAAAACCAAATAAATACATTTCAGAATAATATTCCAAGTTTAAGTTTTGATTACGATAATACCAGTTATAATAAAGATATTTTAGCGGGAGCATTGGCTAATATTACACTTCAATTAGGAAGCAACAGCAAAATTTCATTTAAGAATATGCTGAATATAAAAACCACCAATTATACTACAATAAGAACGGGTAAGGACTTTGATGTCAACTCAGTAAACGGTGATAATATAAGGGCAACTGAACTTGCTTTTAAAGCCAATACTTTCTTTAATACCCAATTATCAGGTGATCATAATATTAAGAAGTATGCTGCCAAATTACATTGGTTTGGAAGTTTCAATATTCTTGATCAATATATTCCTGACCAGCGGCGTATTCAATATAATCAGGATGATCCTACTAATCCTAATTCCCCTTATGCGTTGGTAATCGGCGCCTCTAAATCATCTCAAAAAACCGGTAGCCGTTATTTTGGAACCCTGAACGATTATGTATATACAGCAGGAGGCGATATCAGTAAAAGTGTAACCATTAATAATTTAAATCAATCGGTTAAGGGCGGTTATTTTTTCCAGGTAAAAGACAGGCTGTTTGATTCAAGGCCATTCGCAATGTATATTTTTGCGGGAGATAATTATGCATTACAGCATTTATCCCAGGATAAAGTATTTGCTCCTGAAAATTTTGGAAATGGCTTTGATAACATGCTCGCTTTTAATGAACTGGGGGGTGATACTTATCGTTACATTGCCAACTCCATCTTAAACGCCGGATTTTTACAATTCGATAACCAGGTAACCAATAAGCTTCGTGCGGTGTGGGGTTTAAGGGTGGAAAATTTTGACCAGGTAATTGGTAGTGTTAAAAAATCTGATCGCCGCCATGTTTACAGTAAAGTAACGGATTATTTGCCGGGTGTAAATTTAACCTATAAGATAAACAATAAAACAAATTTCAGGTTATCAGGATCACAAACTGTAATCCGGCCCGAGTTTAGGGAATTAAGTACATTTCAGTTTTTCGATTTTGATCTGGGCGCTACCGTTGCCGGCAATACCGCCCTGTTAAGAACTAAAGTCTCCAACTTTGATTTGCGGTTTGAAATGTATCCGGGAGCAGGTGAATTATTTACCCTCGGTGTTTTTTATAAATATTTTAAAAATCCAATTGAAGCTTTTTTTAATCCGGCCTCCGCAAGCGCCAGTACCTATAACTTCATCAATGCGGATGAAGCCAATAGCTTTGGCGCGGAGCTTGAATTTAGAAAAAAACTGGACTTTAACGAAGCCTTAAAAAATTTCACCGTACAGGGAAATGTTTCCTACATCTACAACAGGGTTACCAGTAAGGCAACACTTTTTAACAGGCCAATGCAGGGGCAAAGCCCTTACCTGCTAAATGCCGGTATTCAATATGATATTGAAAAGTATGGCATCAACACAACTTTATTGTTTAACCAAATAGGCCGCAGGATTGCTTTTGTAGGCGGCGATCATGATACCCCACCTATCTGGGAAAATCCACGGGCTGTACTTGATTTTCAAATAGCAAAAAAAATCATCAAAAACAGGGGCGAAATAAAACTAAACGTCTCGGATATTTTTAATCAAATGGCTGTTTATTATACAGATATTAATGATAATAAAAAGTATGATAAAAATTTGGATGCCTATGCGATAAAAAGAAATTTTGGTACCAATGTAAGTATTTCTTTTGGGTACAATTTTTAATTAATTCAACAAAAATAAAAATTAAAAAATAAATAAAAAAAAATAGAAACATGAAAAAGTTATTTCTCTACAGCGTGTTAATCGTAGCAACCACAATGGGCTGCCGTAAAATAGAAGTAGATGGTGGTACTACTTTAGCTACGCCAACGCCTACTGCTGAAAACACTATCCTGGAAGGGCGCATTAGTGCAAACTTAACCTTAAGGGCAAATTTTACTTATAAACTACGTGGCCTGGTATATGTAACCAATGGCGCTATTCTTACCATTGAGCCGGGTACAAAAATTGTAGGAGAAGCGGGTAAGAATGGTGGTTTAATCATTACAAGAAGTTGTAAAATAATTGCGGATGGTTCGGTTGACAAACCAATTGTATTTACCTCAGAAGCGGCTACCCCTCAGCGTGGTGATTGGGCTGGTTTGGTATTGCTGGGTAACGCCCCTACCAATTCATCCTTCAATGGTGTACAGGGAATTGGTGAAATAGAAGGCGGCATAAATAATAGCGATGGGCTTGGTTTGTACGGTACGCCGGCCACACAGGGTCAAAACCCTGCTGACAACAGTGGTATCCTGCGTTATGTACGTATTGAATATGCCGGGTATGCTTTTTTACCGGATAAAGAAATAAATGGTTTAACCTTTGGTGGTGTTGGTAACAGCACAATCATAGATAATGTGCAGGTATCTTATGCCAATGACGATTCTTTTGAGTGGTTTGGCGGAACGGTTAATTGTAAGCACCTTATTTCCTTCCGCACATTGGATGATGATTTTGATACCGATAACGGCTTTAGTGGAAAAGTACAATTTGGTATTTCTTTAAGAGATTCTTCTGTAGCTGATATTTCAAAAAGTGAGGCATTTGAAAGTGATAACGATGCTGCAGGCAGCGCTCTTTTGCCACAAACAAGTGCGGTTTTCTCTAACATGACTGTAATGGGGCCAAAAGCCACATTAGCAAATAAGGGCAACAGTTTGTTTGTATGGGGTGTACAAATAAGAAGGAATTCAAGCATGTCTTTATTTAATTCAATTGTAATGGGCTATCCAAATGGTTTATTTATTGATGCAGCCAAGGGCGTGCCAACCGACAATAATATCCCTGGGTCCCTGTTTGTACAAAATACAATTGTTGCGGGTTGCCCAACTCCTGTGTTGTATAGTTTAGGTACAAATACGAATGTTCCACTAACACCAAATACCACCGCAACTATTACGGGTTGGTTTGGTACCGCGGCTTTTGGTAATAGTATTTTAGCTACTAATGCCGAGGTTGGTTTAGCAGCTCCTTTTAATTATGCGACGCCAGATTTTAACCCAGCCGCAGGTTCTGTAGCAACCACAGGCGCTACTTTTACACATAACAAACTCACCACTGGTTTTTCAAACGTAACCTATAAAGGCGCCTGCACAGTGGGCGATACCTGGTGGAAATCCTGGACTAAATTTAATTAAGAATTATTTTTTGATACGTATAAAAGGCAGCTAAATTTTAGCTGCTTTTTATGTTTTTTTAAATGATGAAAATACAATACAATGAAACTATTAATAATAATTGCCAATGGTATTTTTTTGTTTGGATGCGCTTCAAAAGATAACGCTTCTCATAAATTAGTGAGCGTTAATCATCAGTGGTTGGATTCGATCAGGCAATCTGGGGATACATCCTACGTAAAAAAATATGGCACTTTAAAATTTGCTAATGCGGAATATTTCATCAACCGAAAGGACGCTATTATTTGCCAGGTGATGAAAGATTCTTCAGATTCGGTCAGGCAAATTATTATTACAAAAAATAGCAGGCGAAATTATTTCGCGGAGTATTATCCAAATGGGCAGTTGATTGCCCAACTTCCATTAGACTCTTTTGGACAATATCATGGCTCTTCAAAATATTATTATCAAAATGGCATTATTGAAAGTGTGGGTGATTATAAAAACGGATTAAAAACTGGCATCTGGAATAATTACGATGCCAGCGGGAAACTGAATAGTATCAGTGAATATGATGCCAATGGCCGGGTTATTAAAGGGGCCGGTAAATAATATAATACATAACCTTAGCTTAATCATTGCTTAATAAATGGGTAACATTATA
>JAVHOI010000016.1:0-1941 GCA_036169975.1 Ferruginibacter sp.
AAAGAAAAATAATTGAGACGCCGCATCGTTAAAATATAATCGCATTGCGTACTTTGCAAACACTTCAACATTCAGCACGCCAACCCAACTATTGATCCAATATTAGTTATCCTTAATTTATTTTACCATGAGTGTAAAAAATATCGCTGTTTCCCAACGGGAAAACTATGCCCCTACTTCATTTACCGAATTGCTTTGGTGGCTATCTACTGCTGAAAAGGAATTGCTGGTGGATGCGGTGGTTGACCGGAACAGGTATAAAATAGTAGGTATGACCGTTTTGGCTACATGGGCTTTCGCTACGCTGGCCTGGAGTTATTTCTTCAGTACCGTAACCGGAAACAACTATCTGGCATTGCCTTTGGGCATTTTTATGGGCCTTATTATTTTAACTATTGACAGGGCGCTGATAAAAGGAATTAACCGATCAAATAAAAACAGGTTCGTTCCATTATTATTCAGGGGATTGCTGGCTGTTACCATCGGCATGTTTATGGCGCAACCGGCACTTCTGTACATGTTTAAAAAAGAAATTACCCTTCAAACATCGCTGGATAATGATAAAAAGAAAATGTTTAAAAAGCAGGAACTGGATTCTCTTTTTAAAAACAGAAAGGTTGAATTGATTTCCCTGAAGGAAAAATTGAAAAATGAAAACAACTCGAAGTATGAGGAGGTAGCTAAAGCAAGAAATAATTTTTTAGCTGAAAGCGATGGCAGTGGCGGAACGGGTAAGGTGGGCATAAAAGAAATTGCCATCGCTAAAAGAAATGAATACCAAAAAACAGATGGCGAATACCAAAACCTGGTTGCCGCCAATAAGCCAAAAATAGCTGAGGCGGAAGCTGAGTTAAAAACCATTGAGGATAAAATAAAACAGGAAGAGCAGGCTTTTACCAATTACTTTAACGATGGTTTTTTAACACGGATCGAAGCATTGAACAACCTGATTAAAGATAACCCCGCTTTAAAATCAAGGTATTATTTATTGGTAATAATTCTACTGCTTATAGAGCTGATGCCGGTAATATCCAAAACCCTTTTGCCGGCAGGCACTTATGATGAAAAGGTGCAGCTAAGGGAAAAAATGGAAATAGAAACAGCGCATAGCAATATCCGTAAAGAACAGGAATTAAAAGAATGGTACAATACACTGGCGCACCAAAATGATACGGAAGCCATTTCCGCTTTTTTTAATTTAACCAAAGAAGACAGAAATGAAAAGATGAAAGCCTTTAGCAAAAAATGGAAAGAAGAAGACCAGCAGACCTTTGACGGGCTTTGGATAAAAATGAAAAAAGAGATTTTAACGAAGCAGGAGAACTGAATGGATGAAGGCAGAAGGCTGAAGGTATAAGGCTGAAGGCAGAAGGTTTAAGGTTTAAGGTATAAGGTTTCTTAACACACCTACTGCCCAGACAAGGAAGATTGAAATGTTCAATATTCAATACTCAATATTCAATTGCACACTACAATTTATTGTTCTTTTTGGTAGTAATAATACTTTTTGCAACGATTGCAATTAGTTCTTCTGTTTCTTTATAAACGCCTTCTAATTTTTTTACCGGTTTTATCATTTCCTTTTTTCTAATAATTTTTAGCGCTACCCTGCATTCCTTGAGTTCTTTAACAATAATACCCATTTTATGAACAAAATCTTTGGTTGATTCTGCTCCTTGTGCTTCTCCATAGTTAAAAGTCGGTGAATGGCAAGAACGGATTAATTGTCCTGCAATATAATTGCCAGCCCGTGTTATTGGCAAAGCTTCTACAACATCAATCATCCTGCAAGTATAATCTACGAATCTTTCTTCTAAATCATATATTCTGTTTTGCATTTTTTGTAACTTCTTTAGAAATGTAAAGTAGTTGTTTTATTGAGTATTGAACATTGAAAGTTGAGTATTAACCATCAACCTTCATCACCTTCAACCTTCAACC
>JAVHOI010000016.1:2041-22853 GCA_036169975.1 Ferruginibacter sp.
ACCTTCAACCTTCAACCATACACCTTCCGCCTTTTATATCATCTCACTTTGCAGCAATGGGTTTTTTACCGATATTTTTTTTTCAGCGAATTCTTTGGCAGCTTTAATAAAGCTTACAAAAATTGGCTGTGGATTTTCAACGGTGCTTTTCAATTCGGGATGATACTGGACACCAATAAAGAAGGGATGGTTTTGCAATTCAATAATTTCTACCAAACCTGTACCTGGGTTTTTCCCACTGGCAATCATGCCAGCCTGTTCAAACTGATCCAGGTAGGCGTTGTTAAATTCCCAACGATGCCTGTGCCGCTCGCTTATAGGCGAACGGCCATAAATATCATAAGCCAGTGTGCCAGGTTTCAATTCGCAGGGATAAGAACCCAACCGCATCGTTCCGCCCTTGGCAGTCAC
This sequence comes from Ferruginibacter sp., assembly GCA_036169975.1. GTDB lineage: Bacteria > Bacteroidota > Bacteroidia > Chitinophagales > Chitinophagaceae > Ferruginibacter. The sequence continues at coordinate 2,453 of JAVHOI010000016.1, forward strand.
TTTTTTCTGTTCTTCCATCAGGTCTATTACCGGGTTGCTGGTATGCTCATCCATTTCGGTGGAATGGGCATCCTTTAAATTCAATACATTCCTTGCAAATTCAATAGCGGCCATTTGCATACCAAGGCAAATCCCAAAAAAAGGCATTTTATTTTGCCTGGCGTACTGCACCGAAATGATCTTACCCTCCACTCCCCTTTTACCAAACCCTGGTGCTACCAATAATCCATCAAGTCCGCCTAATTTTTCAACCACATTTTCTTCGGTAATAAATTCACTGTGTACATTTACGATCTGAACCTTACATTCATTCATGGCGCCAGCATGTACAAAGGATTCTAAAATGGATTTGTAGGCATCCTGCAACTCAATATATTTACCAATTAAACCAATGGTAACTTTGGAGGATGGGTATTTCAGCTTATCCAAAAATTCTTTCCACTTGCCCAGCACAGGAGCCGAGTAACCATTGATATGTAATTTTTTTAAAACAATTACATCTAATCCTTCCTGCAACATTTTAAGCGGTACTTCATAAATGGAATTGGCATCCATCGCCTCAATAACCGCTTCCGTCTTTACATTGCAAAACAAGGCGATCTTTTTCCTGAGGTCCAGATTCAGGGACCTTTCTGTTCTGCAAACAATGATATCCGGATGCACCCCGTTTTCACTCATCAGCTTTACACTGTGTTGGGTGGGTTTTGTTTTCAGTTCTTTGGCCGCTTTCAAATACGGGATCAGCGTAAGGTGTACCACCAGGCAATCTTCCTCTTCCATCTCCCATTGCAACTGGCGCACCGCTTCTATAAAGGGCAGGCTTTCAATATCACCAACCGTACCACCGATTTCTGTTATTACAATATCATATTCGCCCGTACTTCCTATTAACAACATCCTTCGTTTAATCTCATCTGTTATGTGAGGGATCACCTGTACCGTTTTGCCCAGGTAAGCGCCCTCCCTTTCCTGGTTAATCACCGTTTGATAAATCCTGCCCGTGGTAACATTATTGGCCTGTGAAGTAAAGATGTTTAAAAAGCGTTCGTAATGGCCAAGGTCAAGGTCTGTTTCGGCGCCATCTTCGGTAACAAAGCATTCGCCGTGTTCGTAAGGGTTCAGCGTGCCCGGATCTACATTGATGTATGGATCAAATTTTTGAATGGTTACTTTCAATCCCCGTGATTGTAAAAGTTTTGCAAGAGATGCCGCGATAATACCCTTACCTAATGAAGAAGTAACGCCACCGGTTACAAATATGTACTTGGTCATTGCATGAATTTATAAATATGAATAACTGATTGAAATAAATTGAACAGCGATAATTATAGTATCAACAAATCATTCCGGCTCCACCTGCTTAAACCAGGTAAAATGAAAAAGCATCAACATACAACTAAATCTAATTTGATTAAACGACTATCCAGGGTGACCAGCGGCTTTCAGAACTTTTGGAAACAATAAGAAAAAAATCCGTGAGGTCATGCAAACTTACAGCGAATATTCCGGAGCATGAAATTTAGGTTATCATTTGTGGAAAAAATATAAAAATATACGGCAGGCTAAGAAACTTTTAAACATTACAGTCGCAAAAATATCATCAATAACCATTTTTTTTTCATTAAAAAAACAGGGTACAGGATAATCACATTATTACGAAAAAAGAAAACCTAAATTCCAAAAACTTTTGTTTAACCGCCTGTCGCATCGTAATTTCATGCCTTCTTTATTGATTATCATTAATAACATTTTTTATCTAAATAAAATATTTTTATGGATTTAATAAAAGGCAGTTTTAAATTAAAAGCTGATGTAATAGCTACCGAAATAAAGGAAATGCTGAAAGAGCATGGTAACAAAAAGATCGGGGAAGTAACCCTTAGCCAGGTTTACCAGGGCATGAGGGGCATTACCGGGCTTGTAACAGAAACCTCGCTGCTGGATGCGCAGGAAGGTATCCGTTTCAGAGGCTACACTATTCCGGAATTGCAGGAAAAATTACCAAAGGCTCCCGGGGGCGATGAACCATTGCCCGAAGGTTTATTTCACCTGATGTTGCTGGGTGAATTACCAACCGAAGAAAACGTAAATCATATCACCGCCGTACTACAGCGCAGAAGCCATGTACCCAATCACGTATTTGCCACCATCGAGGCTACGCCTGTCAATTCGCACCCAATGACGCAGTTCGTTATTGCCATCATGGCGCTGCAAACGGAAAGTAATTTCGCGAAACGTTATGCCTCAGGCATGAGTAAAAAAGATTACTGGGAAGCCACATTGGAAGATTCAATGGCTTTAATTTCCCGCCTGCCAAGGATTGCAGCTTACATCTATCGCCGCAAATATAAAAACGGCGACCATATACAACCGGATGGCTTATTGGACTGGTCCGGAAATTTTGCCCACATGATGGGATATGATAGTGAAGAATTTAAAGAATTGATGCGCCTGTACATGACGATCCATGCGGATCATGAAGGAGGAAATGTATCAGCGCATGCTACCCATTTGGTAGGTTCCGCATTAAGTGACCCTTACCTGTCTTTTGCCGCGGGAATGAATGGATTAGCAGGCCCTTTACATGGACTGGCCAATCAGGAAGTAATTAAATGGATTTATGAAATGCAGGATAAGTTAGATACCGACTTGCCCGCAAAGGAACAAATTGCGCAATACGTTCAGGATACATTGAAAGCCGGGAAGGTAGTGCCGGGTTATGGCCATGCCGTATTAAGAAAAACCGACCCCCGATATATAGCCCAAATGGAATTTGGTAAAAAGCACATGCCCGAAGATAAATTGTGCCGCACCATCTGGAATATTTACGAAGTGGTGCCCCCTATTTTACAATCATTAGGAAAAATTAAAAACCCGTGGCCCAATGTAGATGCCCACAGTGGCGCTTTATTGGTGCATTATGGCATGGTGGAATATGAATTTTATACCGTACTTTTTGGCGTGTCAAGGGCATTGGGCGTATTAGCAAGCCTTTGCTGGGACAGGGCGCTGGGCTTCCCGTTGGAACGGCCAAAATCAGTAACCACTGAATCAGTAAAATCATGGCTGGAAGGAAAAGGTGAAATCGGGGACGACTAAAAAATGAAAACTGAATTTTGATGAAGACATCCGATGGATCCGTTTTATTTATTGGAGCGATAAAAAATTACCGTGATTAAAAACATACCTCTTTTTATTTTCTGGATGGCAGCAGGATTAATGGCTGGGGCGCAGGCAAAAAAGCCAACTCTCGTACCCGATAAATATAATCAACACCTGAAAGTGTTTGAGCAGGCCATTACAAGTGGCGATGCCAATACCGCTACCATCGCATTAAATTATTATCTCGCCGAACGGGGCGGCAATGCCAGTTACGGCGATACGCTTGCCATGTTGTATATGCAACAGGGCGCATATCCACAATGTTATTATTGGGCACAGAAACGATTGCTTGTAAATACGGATGATAACAACCTGATGGAATTGAAAGGTATATGCCTGGATAAATTGCGACAACCGAAAGAAGCTATAGATATTTTTGAAAAATTATTCAAAAAAACACACAGCCCTTATCATGCTTATAAATTAATGGAACTGCAATATGGCATTAAGCGGTTAACCGAATGCGTGGAAACGGCACAGGCTGCAGAACTCCTTTCCTACAAGCCTTCCTTCATCATGACTTACAATGTTGGGCAACAGACAGGCAGGACTTATTTACAGGCGGGCGTATATAATATCCATGCCCTCGCCCTGTACGATCTTGATAAAAAGGCGGAAGCAAAAACATATTTTGAAAAAGCGCTGGCGCTGGATTCCGGTTTCGTATTGGCTAAGCAAAACCTGGAAGCTTTGCATACAATGGAAACCGGAACCATTAAAAACAACGCTGTATCCGGAAATCAGCAACAGGTAGCGCAACCGGCCGATAAAAAAAATTAAAACTGATTTTGGAAGCACGGTTTACTGCAACTATATTTGCAATCCGATAGGGGAATTAGCTCAGTTGGTAGAGCGTTTGCATGGCATGCAAGAGGTCAGCGGTTCGATCCCGCTATTCTCCACTAAAGGCTCCACAATTTTGTGGGGCTTTTTTTATTTCACCAAATTATTCTTTTAAGCGGTGGCATGCAGGGGAATATTTACTTCCATTGTACACCCATGGCCGGGCGATGAATTTATTTCGAATTTGCCGGAAAATAATTCTGCCCGCCTTTTCATATTGGCCAGGCCAATGCCTTCTGTAACCTTATCCACATCAAACCCGGCACCATCATCCGTCACCCGCATTTTTAATTTACTATCCTCAATATGTACATCCACTTCAATTGAAGCGGCTTTCGCGTAATTAAGTATATTTCTCAATTGCTCCTGCAATATCCTATAAAGGTTTAGTTCCACATCAGCGCTTAAAGGATGTTTGCTTACCGCTTCATCAAAGCGAAGTGAAATTTGATATTTTTTTTGAATGTTGAAGGTGTCAAACAATTTCCGGAAGGCTTCTTCCAGTGTGGTATCATCAAAAATTACAGGTGCCAGCCGGTGAGAAAAATTGCGTATTTCTTTCAGGGCAAGGGTAATATATTCTTCGCTTTGATTGTACCATTGCATGCCGGCAGGAGCTATTGCCCCTTTGAGCATACCAAGGGTAAGGTGGCTGGTAGCCAGTATCTGGCACACATTATCATGCAGTTCGGCTCCAATTTGATACCGCTCATCTTCCTGCGTTTTTATGATCGCTTTTATAATTTTATGCTCGTACTGATTCTTTTCCGTAACATCAATGGCAATTACCGATCTGAATCTTTTCTCACTTATAAATATTACGTTGCTGTAAATTTCCACTTCAATTTTTTCTCCCGACTTTTTGCAATGAATAAATTTTCCTTCAAAAATTTTATTTTCATCCGTCTTATGTATGCTGATAATTTCATTTACTTTCTCAATTTCTTCTTTGGGACAGATGTCCAGAATAGTCATTCGCAAAAATTCTTCTTCGCTGTATCCATAATGTTCAATAGCGGCTTTATTTACCTGAACAATCCTCAATGTTTCTGTTTCGAATACCCACATGGGTTGTGGGCTTAAATGAAAAAGACTGCTGTATCTTTTTTCAGATGCTTCCAGTTGAAGGATTGTTTTCTTTCTTTCCATTGCATATAAAATGCTTTTGTAAAGTGTAGTCGCATTCAAATCATCTTTGAGTAAATAATCTGAAATGCCCAGCGAAATAGAACTGATACTAAAATCAATATCGGCAAGCCCCGTCAGTATGATTACCGGGCAGGCCGAAACTAATTCCATTGTTTCAATGACTAATTGCCGGCCACTTTTATCAGGTAAAGAAAGGTCAAGTAATACCACATCGAAATTGATATCTCCGGCAGACAAAATTTCGGAGGCCTTCTTAAAATTACCGGCATTTACCATTACCGGATCCGCAATTTGTTCTCTTAAAAAAATCTCTATTAAGGCAAAGTCACCCGGATTATCTTCTATCACCAATATGCTGAAAGGCTTTTTATCTTTTTTCATTTTGTACTAACTTTCACTGCTGGTTAACTTGACAATGGAAATTCCAAAATCCTTGATTTTCGCGATAGAATCCATAAACTTATCTATTTCCAGTGGCTTGGTATTATACGAACTGGCATCGCCGGCCAAAGCCTGGCTTATATCTCTTTCAGATGACGAGGTAGTGAGCATAATTACCGGAATATGTTTGAGCCGCATACTCCTTTTCATATAATGCAGCACCTCATGCCCGCTTTTTCTGGGCAGGTTTATATCCAGCAAAACCAAATCTGGTAATTCCACTTCATCATAACCACCTTTATTTTCCAGAAATTCAATAGCTTCTTCCCCGTCTCTGACAATACTGATTTTATTGATAATTTTTCTATCTTCAAGCGTTTCAGTTGTAAGAAAAATATCGCCTTCGTTATCTTCCACTAATAAAATGTGTACCTGCTTCATCCGTATTTTTTTATAACTTTTTTATGGTAAAATAAAATGTAGTCCCTTTCCCTGGTTCAGATTCCAGCCAGATTTTCCCTCCTTGTTTATTAATGATTTTTTTTGTAAGCGCAAGCCCAATTCCCGTGCCGGAATATACATCTTTATTATGAAGCCTTTGAAAAATCACGAAGATTTTATCGAAGTATTCCTTATCAATGCCAATGCCATTATCAGCTACTGCAAATTGCCAATAATTTTTCAACTCCTTTACGGTAATATCAATTTTGACAGGCACATCTTTTTTCCCGTATTTTAAAGCATTGCCAATCAGGTTTTGAAAAACCTGGCGGAGCGGCGTTTTATAATCATTAATAACCGGCAATGTGTCGGCATGAATATGGGCGTCTTTCTCCTCAACCTGTTTTCTAAACAACACCTGTATTTCTTTAATCAATTCATTCAGATCAACCGCTTCCAGTTTATCATCGGTTCGGCCCACTCTCGAAAATTCGAGTAAATCCTGGATGATTTGCCGCATCCGCTGAGCGCCGTCAACGGCAAAATCAATATATTTTTTACCCTTTTCATCAACAACATCTCCATATTTTTTTTCTAACTGGGTAAGAAAACTTGTCACCATCCTAAGGGGTTCCTGCAAATCGTGGGAAGCTACGTAGGCAAACTGTTCCAGTTCGGTAATGGTGTCCTTGAGTTTCTCCTCCGACTTTTTACGCCCGGTAATATCTTCTTTTATAGCCAGAAAGTGAGTAATAATTCCTTCCGCATTAATGATGGGCGAAATGGCTGCGGACTCCCAATAGAGGCTACCATCCTTCTTCTTGTCCTGAAATTCTCCATGCCACTCAGCGCCCGATACAATGGTATCCCACAACTGCTTATATTCTTCCGGAGAGGTGTGCCCTGATTTTAAAATATTTGGATTTTTTCCAATAGCTTCCTCATATCCATAACCAGTGATATCAACAAATTTTTGATTCACATACTGAATGGCGCCTGTAGTATCAGTAATGACTATGGATACCGGGCTTTGTTCTACCGCCTGCGAAAGTTGAAGGATTTTTTCTTCCGACAGTTTACGTTCAGTAACGTCCTGCATCAGGCCGATTAAACCAGCGTTACCGCCCTGCTCATCCGAAATACGGATTTTTAATATCTCCACATCATGCACTTTTCCATCCGTAAAAAGCAACCGCTCATTAGAAATATAAGGGCCTTTTCCGGCGATGGCCCGCTGATCCGATGCAATGCAGGCTGCTGCTATTTCGGGCGGGTAAAGTATGGCGTAATGCGGCACTGTTAGAAAGCGGCCTTCGGAAATACCAATAGCGTCGCAATAAGCCTTATTTACAAACAACATGTGTCCATCGCTATTCAACATCCATATTCCAATTGGCGCATTGTCAAGTACATTGCGCAAAATGGCTTTGCTCTTTTGCAGGGCAGCTTCCACCTTCCTGCGTTCCGAAATATCCTGTATAAAAACAGTAACACCCGTCACTTCTTCATTTTGAAATATGGGGTTCCAGGTAAACTCGTAACAAATATCCACACCCGGTTGCTGTTGTATTTCAGAAAAAGATTCTCCCTGCAATGTGCGGTCAATGCTTCGTTTTGCCAGTGCGCTCACCTCAGGCAGGTTCATATATTCCAGCAGGTTCTTACCAATTTTAATATCCTGATTCCATACTTTTTTCATTTCAGCGATATGGCAATCATTAAAAGCGGTATAACAATAATTTTTATCTAAAGAAAATATGATGATGTTTTTGGTGCTGTTGATTAATGCGATAAGCAGGCCGTATTGAGACCGCAATTGTTGTTCGGCTTTTCTGCGTCCGGTAATATCTATCATCACCCCATCAATGATTTCTTCGCCCGATTCCAAATTTTTTGAGATGGAACAATTCTCTACGAAATATACAGGAGAGCCATTACGATGTTTAAGCATCATTTCCGGGCTTTTTAGTTTACCTGTTTTTCTTAACCGGGCAATAAAAGCATTACGCTCCTCATTGGAAAAATAAAGGATACCGGCATTTTTTAAAAGTAAATCTTTATGCGATGGGTAACCTAGTTTGCGGGCAAAGGCATCATTACAGGCGAGGATGGTACCATCGGGAGTAGTTTGGTAAATACCTGCCAGGTTTCTTTCAACCATAAGGCGGTATTTCTGTTCACTTTCCTTCAGTTGGTCTTCCGCTTTTTTGCGTGCGGTAATATCTCTTGCGATTTTGGTAAAGCCAATGATATTACCATCAGCATCCAACACCGGAGATACGGACAATGATACACTAACAAGGCTCCCATCTTTCCTTAGCCGTTTTGTCTCATAATGGTCAATATGGTCACCCTTTTTAATTCTTTGCACAATATTCCGCTCTTCAATAAAAAGGGCTTTCGGAACAATCATTGATATACGCCTGCCTATGGCCTCCTTTTCCGTATAACCAAGCATCGTTTCGGCACCCCGGTTCCAGCTTTTAATAATGCCCTCCATGGTTTTACTAATAATGGCATCATCTGAATTCTTCACGATTGATTCGAAAAAATATTGTTGCGAATCAATTTCCTTTTGTTTGATTTCCAACTTTTTGAAATCTGTAATATCAGTTAATGTAAGCATAATGACAGCTACATTTCCTTCATCATCAATTAATGGGATATTTTCAGGAACAAAATATTTAATTACAAATTTATTGCCACCATCAGCGGGGCTTTCGTACCTAAAGGCGGGCATTTTGTGGGGCTTACCCGTGCTGATAACTGTAAGGAGGGACTGGCGTAAATTAAAAATAAATCCGGAAGTTAAATCTTCCGGCTGATATGGGAAGGCTTCAGCAATACCTTTGCCTGCGAGGTTTGATTTCCTGATGCTGATAACTTTTACAAATGCGGTATTTACATCCGCAATAGAAAAATTTGGCGCATCCGGAAAAAGTAGCAGGCTTGGTACAGGAGAAAATTTAAAAATTTTATTTAAGTAATTATTTTCGATCACATAGCAATTTTGAAATTTGATAGATCAAAAGTATAAAGATTAAATTAATTTTAATATTAATTTATTGGAAAAGAAAGCGCAAAAAAGCTGACAATACAAAAGGCCGTGTGTTGCGGAAATTTTAAATAGAATGCCCCGGGAGCATTATAAAATTTAGCATTGGGTTGCCCACCATTTATTTAGATGCTTATTATTTGAAATGCACCCTTTGAAAACCATATCAATATCATTATTGCGATCTTATTGTATTTTTGCGCCGTTTACAGGCCTGGGCAAAAGAAAACAGGATGAATCAATAATTATTTTTATTCAGAAGAAATATTTTGCGGCCATAAAATTATTACTTTGACACAGATCTATTTATATGCAGGCGCAGCCTTTATCGCGGGCTTTATTATGGCGTGGCTCATACGCACCATAACAGTGGCTAAAATGAAAAAATCGGTAAGGAGCACAGCGGGTTATCTCGAAAGCGAAAGACTGATGAAAGAAAACCTGCAAAAGGAAAATATGCTAACGCATCAAATGAAACAGGCTGTGGCGCTTGAGTGTGCGAATAAACTGAAAGAAGCCCATGCCCTCAACAATATGCTGGATGAGGACATATTATTGTTGCAAAAAAGCAATGAAGAAACAGAGGCATTGCTGAAAGCCGGCGAACCTGCACTATATGAACTGAAGCTGAAATTAATAGAGGCCAATAATACCATTGCCAGGTATAAGGCACGGGTAGAACAAAAAGCAAATCTTAAATAAATATATTTTTCAACCTGTGCCCTGGCCAACAAAATGGAATATAGAAGGCTATTTTCTGGCATGGTATTTCATCCTCAAAATTAATTACAAGGTTTAACTCCACGAAATGGCATCCTATTTTATTACCTTCAAATAAAAAAAACAAATCATCCTTTGAAATTATCAAGTGTCCCGTGCAGAGCGGCTTTTCTGGTATCCGGCTTCATTTTATTTTTTGGAGCATTCGCAGTTGCATATCCCTTAATCAAAGCGCCGGAAGATTCGGTTCCCACTTCTTCTTTTCAACAGGCCATCGCTTTTATCAATAAAATAGAAAGGCTGGAACCAAGCCCCCACTGGCTCAATATTAAGCCCGCCCTTTTTCTACAAAATTTAAAAATAAATGTTCATCATCCTTTAAGCCCGTACCAGGGAAGAGGTACTAATTTTTGTGGTTACGGCGCTTTCTCGTTCCTACTGCTGCAGCAAGACCCGCTTGGTTATGTACAATTACTTTTAAAGTTATACCAGCAGGGAAAGGCTACCTATTCGGGCATCCAGTTCGAACCTTCCGTCCCTGTAAAACTAATTGCGGGCAACCTTAAATTTAAAGGCATATTGGATATTCGTCCGGCCGAACAAATGTGGTATTTGTGCCTTGCCGATCACTTTAAAGGTTACCTGAATATTTTCAACAGACGTTATGATCCGGGGGATGAAGATACATTTTGGGCATCCGTTAACTATGCCAAGTTTAACCGGATGATAAGAAAAATGCTGCACTACAAAGCAGATGCAAGGGGCGCCGATATCTTTCATCCTAAAGTGGGCGATCTGTATAGCTACATCAGCCAAAAACTTAAAACAGGCAAGGTGGTATTGTTTATTAATAACCGGCTGGTACACAAAAAAAATCATACTAAATTAAAATTGGGCGTTCCCACGCATTTCATCGTACTACAGGAAATAATGAAAGCGGATGATGTGATTACGCTGGTATATTGGGATTATGGCGGCAGAACATTGATGCAGCTTAGCCCGGCTTTTTTAAAGAAAATAACATTTGGAATTACTTATTGCACAAAATAAAAAACGTAAATGGCAACTAAATTTTTATATGGGTTTGTTTGGTTATTTTTAATAGCGGCTGGCACAAGCTCCTGCTCATCCGCAAAAAACTTTACCACAAAATATTATTATCAAAACAAACAGGCGCTTAATAAAATAGAAAAATCGTACAAAACTATTTATGAACAAACCCCTTTTAATCTTGTATTCACCGACAAACAATTCTCCATCCTGACCATTGAAATAAAAACGGATACCATTACCTACATTTACCAGTTTGATGTGAATGAAACCCGGCTAACGGATACGCTAAACAAATACCATTTGAACGCTGCGTCAATTACGGAACTGATTAACCAAATGCAAACCATACATTGTATCTGGATCAATAACCTTGATTATTATGTGGATGATAAAAAGAAATCAATGGTGTTTATTTCCATAAAACCGAAGGTTTCCAATTCGCCCTTCGCGTATAAGAAATATTACATACTGAGTTATTTTACGCAACCCCAATATTTTGACAGTGAAGGAAGGTTGCTGGTAAAAAGAAAGCTAAAGAAAATCCACAAAATCAACGGGGATATTTTTCACCGAATAAACGATAAGATTTGTTATACGGTTTCGGGCAGTTACCGGTAGCATCCCGGAACTTTGTTTAGGATTGAACAATTTTAAATTTTAAAATGGATGCGTTTCGGCCACAACAGACTCACTGGGTTTGAGGCTCCTCCATCCGGCGATATCCGATAGCTATCAGATGTAGCATAGAGTTGGCAACCATTCATAGTCTTCAACTATTTGAAAGACTGTTGACAAGGCTGGCAACCTTTATGTAAACAGGACGAAAATTAGAATTTAACCCCTTTTTAAAATCATTCGTTTTAAAAACAGCATCTTTACATATCGTGCAAAAAATAAAACTCACATGAAAAGAATTACCATATTTTGTGGCTCAAGCACTGGCAATAAAGCGATTTTTAAAAACACAACTATCGAACTTGGCAAAGCAATGGCGCAAAGAAAAATTGACCTGGTGTATGGAGGCGCAAAGGTGGGCATCATGGGAGCGATAGCCGACGCGGTTTTAGCCGCGGGTGGAAAAGCGATTGGTGTACTTCCAAAATTTTTGCAGGAAAAAGAACTGTCGCACGAAGGCCTTACCGAACTGATATTGGTAGAAACGATGCATGAAAGAAAAACTAAAATGAATGAGCTGTGCGATGGCGTGCTGGCGTTGCCCGGCGGTTTTGGAACAATGGAGGAACTCTTTGAAATGCTTACCTGGGGCCAGTTGGGGCTTCATAAAAAACCGGTGGGCATATTAAATATCGGCGGCTTTTACGACAGCCTTAACCTGCTGACACAAACAATGGTGGATAATGGTTTCCTGAAATCATTGAACCGGGATATGTTATTGGCAGATGAAAACATCAATGCTATTCTGGACAAGATGGAAAATTACAAAGCGCCGGAAGTAGGTAAATGGCTGGCACCGGCAACCGTATAATTTTTCAACTGGTCTATTAATTCAAGCCTTTTTACGATGCTGCCTAACGGCAAAATAGTGCCCGGAGAAAGAACCGCATTGGCGCCAATTTTAAAATGGTCGCCCACCAAAGCGCCAAATTTAATTACCCCGGCAGGAATAATTTCATTTTTAAAAACGACTGAAATATTTTTATTTTCTCTTTCATTATAATGATTAGCCGCAACAGCGCCCGCCTCAAAATTTACCCCGCTGCCAATGATACTATTACCAATAAAATTAAAATTTTTTTAGGTTATTTGTAGATATCTTTTTCAAGAATACTTTGGTTATTTTCACCTTTTGCAACAAGGCTGTGTTTGTAATTGCAGGATAGTAATGCCTGCTGGTGTTGTTGGTAGCCGTTGTATTTCAGGAAATCGCTAAGTTTATTCCCGCCTGAACAGAACGGGAAGGGGGCATATCACCAGCTACGCCAATATTTCCCTTATTGCACCCTACCGGCAATAGCGCTATTTCAATAATCCGGTTTTTCATAAATTCTCCGGCATACTGCTTAACTTTTAATCCGCGGAGTTGCTTCCTTATTATTTTTGATATGAGCTATCCTCCAATTGCATTTTTGTTTCGGATACCCTATCCTCTTTCAGGTATTTCGCTAAAGCTTTTCGGGTTTCATCGCCTTCTTTCTAATACTTTTTAGTTTGCTCCCTCATTTTAAAAATCAGCCCTTTCCTTTTTATAATATTGCTAAAAAAACAATCAAATAATTACCGGGTACTATGGCTTCTCCAGACCTGATAGTTATGGGGTTTTGATACTATCGGTTTACTTTGATCAAAGGCTCACCGCCCCGGGCATTCGCTCATTACTCCGCCAATATATTAACAGATTTACCAGGGAAGGTTATCAACTTCCTACTCATGCAACCTCTTCATTTACGTCAATATATTCCATAACCTTTAGAGCCTTTGTTTCTTTACCAAAATCCCCCACACATTACCGCTTTATATGAAGTTTCTATTCGCAGGCTCAGGTATTTGCCGTCAGCTTCTTTCAGATTCTATTTTGCTTCATACACCGTTGCTCCTTTCTAACGATGAATGCTGCAACGCTCCTTAAGGGATTGCACCCTATTAGCCTATACCATTGCCTGACACATAAAAAAGCCGCTCTATCAGGAACGGCTCTTTAAAATATATTTTTGAATTAGAATTAAATTCTAAAATGCGCAAAAGCTTTATTTGCTTCAGCCATACGGTGTGTATCTTCTTTCTTCTTAAAAGCTGCGCCTTCACCTTTACTTGCCGCCACTATTTCATTGGCTAATTTATCCGACATACTGCGTCCATTTCTATCGCGGCTATACTTTACCATCCATTTGATGCTTAAGGAAACCTTTCTGTCTGTGCGAACTTCGGCAGGTATCTGAAAAGTAGCCCCTCCAATACGGCGGCTGCGAACTTCCACACCCGGAGTAATATTGCCCAATGCTTTTTTCCACACATCGTAACCGCTTTCGCCAGTTATTTTAGCTACTTTATCCAAAGCATCGTAAAAAATGATATAAGCGCCACTTTTTTTACCAGCCCACATTAAATTATTTACAAAACGGGTAACTAATCTGTCATTAAACTTTGGATCTGGTGCTAAGGGTATTTTTTTTGGTTGTGTCTTACGCATTGTTGTTTTTTTATTATCGTTGTTCGATAAAAGTGAAACGTGATATATTAATTTATTTTTTCGCCTTTTCTTTCTTGGTTCCGTATTTACTACGGCTTTGTTTACGATCTTTTACACCTGCTGTATCCAAACTGCCACGAACGATGTGGTAACGTACACCTGGTAAATCTTTTACCCTTCCGCCACGAATCAATACAATTGAGTGCTCCTGCAAATTGTGCCCTTCACCAGGTATGTAGGCAATAACTTCAATTTTATTGGTCAAGCGAACCTTGGCTACTTTGCGTAAAGCCGAGTTTGGTTTTTTAGGGGTAGTTGTATATACCCTTGTGCATACGCCACGGCGCTGGGGACAAGCATCTAAAGCTCTTGATTTGCTTTTAGCTCTGATTATTTCTCTTCCTTTTCTAACTAACTGTTGTATTGTAGGCATTTTTAACCCTTTATTTTTTGGACGGCAAAGGTAGTAATTCTCATCTAAAAATGAAAATTAATAATTATTATTTTTTAGACATTATGAATACTTTATTGAAACATGCCTGAAATCCGATTTTTAAGCTAAAGAAAAATAATTTTTTCAGAAAATTCTTCATTCGTATTCATGTCAATAACCTTTAAAATATAAATACCCTTTCCAACAGATTCAGGCCGGTGAATCTGAATTGTGTTATTAAGGCCGGTTAAGCAATTCATTTTCCATATACCCTGGTTAAGCATATTTAAAAGGCTAATCTTATATTCATGCGATACTGAATTTTTAAAATCAATGGTAAGCTTATCTGAAACCGGGTTAGGATAACAATGAATAAGCTGGCTATTCCGGCTTTGATTTATTAATATGGTATTACTATAGGTAAAGGAATTATTGTTGTAAATTAATTTCAACCGGTAAAAGTTATTACCACTTTCCGGTTTTGTATCAATAAAATCATAATGAGGAGAGCCTGATAAATTCACCTTTGAATTAACGTGCCCGATTTCAGTAAAATTATTGTAATTGTTTCTTCGCTCAATAATATAATTATTCAGGTTGGCTTCAGGCCCGGTTTCCCAGTTTAACAACACCTGTTCGTTCCTTAATCTGGCTGAAAATGCGGTTATTTTTACCGGAAGAACTTTGTAGCAAAGACCGGATAAATTAAATGAAAACGATCTTTTCACACAACCGGTATTTACGGCAATATGACAGATATAAATACCCGTATCACCTGCGGATAAAAAAGGAATAAATACTTTGGTAGCTGAACCAAGATAAATACTGTCCGTACTGTTATAATTATCTTTTTTGTACCAGGCATAGGTTGAGTTATAAATAGTGTCAACCGATAAAGTACTACTGCTCTGGAAGCAATTGCTATCTACATCAATTTTATAATTTGCCAGTGGTAAAATACTGGCATCGCCCAATGTAGCATTTCCGCAGGCATCTAATGCCCTTAAACGTATAAGAGAATAATTAGTACCATTATTAATATTGAAAATTGGGCTTACCTGCGGTGTTGTATTTATTGATGGAAATGCAGGTACACTTCCGATAACCTCGTACGAAAATGGCCCTACTCCATTGGAGGCAACAGCGCCTACACTAAAGCCGCTTACATCGCATTGATAGGCTGACGACCTTTTTAAATTCGGGTAATAATATGGCGCTATTGATACGGTATCGTAAAGGTATCTGTTGCACAGATCATTTATTTTATAACTAACAATATAGGTACCGCTGCCCAAATCATTATAAGTAAAAACACCAGCCGATACTGCGTTTGGAATTAATTCGGGCGACAGCGCTATCCCGTCCTTTTTTATTATTCTTACGGTAAAAAGACCCATATTGGTGGTAGTAGTTAATTGTATTTTGCCCGAACCATTTAACCATGCAGCACTTGGGCATTGGGTAAATACTGTAGCCGAGTGCGTAGCCATACTAGCAGTGGCACCAGTACTAACTGAATCCGCATTTCCACAATTATCCGTTGCCCTTATTTTATAGGTTTCCCCAGAAACAGTACCCGGTATGCTATCTACATTTATATTGTTGGAATTATAATTTTTATCAAAAAACAAACTATTATCCGCTTTATAAATTTTAATATTTACGGGCAGGTTTCCTCCTGTTACAGAAATGCCAAATGTAGCATACCCATAGGAGCAGGATTTGCTGGTACTGACTGTAATATTTACGGGTGTAGGTAAAGCGCTGAAACACCTCGTAATAGTAGTATCATAACAAGTATTTACTATTCTTATACAATAACTGCCATAATTTAAATTATTGAATACACCTGTAGAATTGCAACTTATTTGTACATTATTATTATCAAAAATGCAATACTGAGGATTGGTAAGATTTTTCTGATTGGTAATTTTTGCAGTAAAAGATGAGCAATTCTCCTTACTGATATCTACACTACTTCCTGCGGAGGGTACCGGAGGTGAAACCGTAAAGCATTTAGTAAACGACGTATCAGGACATAAATTTTTTGCTCTCAGGCAATAAGCGCCATAAGCAACATTATTAAAAACGCCTGTTTTGTTACAACTAATTAAGACAGCATCTTTGGTAAACAAACAATATTGCTCATTTTTCATATTATCACTGCTTCCCTTTACGGTAAAGGTTGAACAAGCCTTGTTACTAATGTCAACATTTAGATCATTTTTAATGACTGCGACTCCTACATTAAAGCATCGTGTTATGGTAGTATCATAGCAGGCCTCATAAATTTTTATGCAATAGTTTCCAGTAGTAAGCTTATCAAAGATGCCTGTACTATTGCAACTAATTAATGCTCCGGACGAATTATATAAACAATATTCAGGGGATAAAAGTTTATCACCATTTACGGTGATGCTGACGTTTTTACAGTTAATATAGGACGGCTTAATAACGTTGGGAACAGAGGGGCGGGGCGCCAAAACTGTAAAGCATCTTAATATTGAAGTATCCCTGCAACCATCAGTTGTTTTGATGCAATAGCTGCCATATGCAATGTTTTTAAATACCCCTGTACTATTGCAGGTGATCTCCACATTTGCAGCATCATATAAACAATATACCGGATTGGTTAACCCCGTTTGCCCGGTAATATCTGCCGAAAACGCGGAACATTGCTTATTATAAATGTCCACCTTGTTTCCAATAGATAACGGAGGTGGTAATACTGTAAAACATCTTATAATAATACTATCCGGACATAAACTATGGATCCTGATACAATAGTTCCCATAAAGTAAATTGTTGAAACTACCGGTAGAATTACAACCTACATTCCGATTTTTGAAATCATACAAACAATAATCAGCTCCTGATAAATTGAACAGGCTGGTTAAAGATGCGGAAAAAGTATTACATGTTTTATTATTAATGATTACACCGACTCCTACAGAAGGGCTGAAAGTTAACTGGGCAGTACCTTTTTTGATAATGCCGCAGCCATCTTTTGCCAATATATCTATAGTTGAAACACCGGCAAGATAAAAGGTAAAATCGGGATTTGAGGACCAGATAGTATCTCCCGAATGCCTTACAACCCCATACATAAATCCCGGTATGGGATCTAACGTACTAACATTACCCCTGCTGTCAATTACCCTAATATATCCAGAGGCGGAATCGCATGATATTTTATTAAAAGAGTAGGAATCAATCCACCAGGAATAGTTATTTATTGTGATGGTTCTGGTCTGGATGCCTCCGCAGGAATCTGTCATCCTAATACTATAATCACCTGCTGATAAATTATTGAACACTCCGGTGTTGTTTATTGTACCTACCCCCATAGGAGATGGCACTATAATGGAATATTCAAAAGGGTTTCTGCCAAATTGCTGGCCGTTTACGGTAATACTACCATTACTACCATTATCACAACTTACGGGTATGCCGGTTAAAGTAAACCTTGGATCATTATAGGTGCCTGGCACTACTACATTATTTTGAGTAAATGTACAATTAGAAACCAGGTCGTTTATTATAACTGAATAAACACCAGCAGATAAACCGGTAATATTATTACTGGTAGTATAATTGGAATTTACGGGACCCATTGTTTTGTATTTGTAAGAGCCTGATCCACCGGAGGCATAAACAGTAATAGCTCCTGTTGCCGCACAACGGGATTCGTAAGTGGAAAATGTCGCAGTAAGTGTAGTGCAATTCTGACCTTGAGTTAACGTTGGTAAAGCCGTAATAAAACAAAGTACCAATTGTACAAAAAAGTAGATTTTTTGCATAGTTCATAGGTTTGGTTCAAAAAATTGAGACCGCTGGATTAAGAATTTAATGGGGTACTTACATAATATAAACGTAAAGGAAGAATGTTTATTGGATCATTCATATTTTTTAGTAAAACCACTCAAACGTAATTTTTCACTACCATTGGTAAAGGCACTATATATTTGAATTTAATTGAATTATAAGCGTCCCAATATCCAAAAAGTATAAGCACTAACAGGCTTCTTTTTAAGAAGCACTCAACTATAACTATAACTACAATCAAACCCTTATTTATTAATTCATTTTAAGATTTTATAATAGATAGAAAAGAAATCTTTTGTGAAATTATAAAAAAAAGGGACATGGTAAATGCCCCTTTTTTAACAAAAAAAATTTTTTAAATCTTATACAGCCATCCATGAACATCAGGTTCGTTCCCATTCTTTATAGCATCCATCCGGCGCTTTACTTCGGGGGCGATACTCCATTTTTCAACATCAAATTTCATAACAAAATCCTTATACTTCAATTCTTCAATTAACGAAATCGTTACGGCGGTACCTGTTCCAAAAAGTTCTTTTAAACTTCCCGCTTTATAAGCATCCAAAATTTCATCAATACTTAAATCCCTTTCCTCAACCTTGTAGCCCATTTCTTTTAACAATACAATTGTGCTATCTCTGGTAACGCCTTCCAAAATAGTACCTTTTTCCAAACCAGGGGTTATAGCCATATTACCTATGATAAAAAAAACATTCATTGTACCACATTCCTGCACATATTTATGCTCAAAAGCATCCATCCACAAAACCTGGTCGTATCCATTTTTATTTGCCTCCGCAGAAGCGAGCAAAGAGCCTGCGTAATTTCCCGCGGCTTTAGCAAAGCCATAGCCACCCTCTACCGCACGTACATATTTTTCTTCCACGTAAATACGCATTGGTTTAGGATAGTATGGCCCTGTAGGGCTTAAAATGATTAAGAATTTATATTTGCCACTTGTCTTTACTCCAATCGCCTCATCACTGGCAAACATAAAAGGGCGGATGTACAAAGCATGATTCTCTTTAGCAGGTATCCAATCGCGGTCAATATCAATCAATAACCGTAACCCTTCCATAAATATTCCTTCCGGAACCGCAGGCATTTGCATTCTTTCAGCGGAAATATTAAACCGTTTGAAATTATCGTAGGGCCGGAAAATTTGCGGATTTCCCGCTGCATCTTTATAAGCTTTGATCCCTTCAAAGATTGCCTGGCCATAATGTAAGGCGGCCAATGATGGATCCAGTCGCAAAGCTTGATAAGGCAATATCCGGGGAGTTTTCCATGCGCCATTTTCATAATCCACTTCAAGCATGTGATCCGTAAAGTATTTTCCAAATGGAATATTTTCCAAATTAATATCCTTTAATTTGCTACGTTCCGCTTTTGTAATTTTAAAATCTTCAACTGCTGTCATAATCCTTAATTTTACTGCAAAGAAACAAAAAAAAATACAGAGTAAAGTCCCGCTACATGAGTTTAAATAATTTTCAACTTCCTCCAATCGTTTTACAGGAACTTTTTAATCATTCGTTAATTGATTTAAATAACGAAAAAAAATCCGAAGAAACAACAACTTCCACAGGCTACTTCACCTTAGGAAATAACAAAAAAAATATTCTCCTATTGGTTGAAAGCGATGGAACATTGTACCTGCCGGATGAAGAATTAAATTTTTTATTGGGTATTTTATCCGCCTGTAAATTAACCTTGGAAGATGTTGCCATTTTAAATATCAAAAAAAACAAAAAAGTGAACTATAAAACGGTAACATCTGAATTAAATCCGGAAAAAATATTTTTATTTGGCGTAACTCCGGTTCAGATTGAATTGCCAATGGTTTTTCCCAACTATCAAATTCAACAGTATAATAATCAAATTTATTTAACCGCACCAATGTTATCGCAGTTCCATGATAATAAAACTGAAAAGACCAAACTGTGGAACTGCCTGAAACAAATTTTCACTTTATAATTTTTTATGGACACACTTATTTTCGCCACAAATAACCAGCATAAAGTTGATGAAATAAGGCCATTATTGGAAAACTTGTTTGATATTATTACTTTAAAAGATGCCGGCATTGATATTGATTTACCTGAACCACATTCTACGCTGGAAGCAAATGCATCGGAAAAATCAACGGCCATTTACAGGCTTACGGGGAAAAACTGTTTTAGTGAGGACA
>JAVHOI010000017.1:0-1180 GCA_036169975.1 Ferruginibacter sp.
CTATTGGGGCCTATACAAAAGAAAGCAATAGAAAATATTAAGTTAGTGGCTAAGGAAAATGGCTTTGCATATATATTTGAAGCAGGAAGCCTTTTGGTAAGCCCTCCTTCAGACGACATTTTACCTTTGGTTAAAAAGAAATTGGGAATTACAGACAAGGCTCCAACTGCAAAACCAGGCGCTGGCAAACCAAAGCAATAACTAAATAATAATATTACAAAAGCCATTCCGATTATCGGGATGGCTTTTGTATTTTTGGTATATGAGTAATGGACCTATTGGAGTTTTTGATAGTGGTTATGGTGGCTTAACTGTATTAAAAGAAATTACGGCGAAGATACCGCAATTCGATTATATTTATCTTGGCGATAATGCCCGTTCGCCTTATGGTTCACGCAGTTTTGAAACAGTATATCAATATACATTACAATGCGTCCGGTGGTTTTTTAAACAGGGTTGCCCACTTGTGATACTTGCCTGCAATACCGCTTCAGCAAAAGCGCTGCGTACTATTCAGCAAAGGGATTTATCTTTTATTGATCCGGATAAAAGGGTATTGGGGGTAATAAGGCCTACATCAGAGATCATTGGAAACTTTACAAAAAATAACCAAGTGGGTATTTTAGGCACTTCCGGAACAGTTCAATCGAACTCCTACCCAATTGAAATTGAAAAATTTTTCCCGGCCATCCGGGTTTACCAACAAGCATGTCCCATGTGGGTTCCCCTGATAGAAAACAATGAACACAATTCACCCGGAGCGGATTACTTTATCCAAAAAAACATTCACCAGCTACTTGCCCAATCACCCAACATTGATACTATCTTATTGGCATGCACGCATTATCCATTGATGCTGGATAAACTTAAACAGTACGTTCCTGCCGGAACAACCATTTTATCACAGGGAGAAATTGTTGCCAACAGTTTAGCTGATTATTTAAAAAGACATAGTGTGCTGGCGGAAAAATGTACCAAAAATGGACGCCTTGGTTTTTTTACTACTGATTCTGCCAATGACTTTGATAATCATGGCGCCATTTTCTTTGGGAAACCAGTAATATCAACACATTTGGAACTTTAATTTCAACTTATTTGTATTTCGCATTTCTTAATTCGCAATTTTTTATTACCTTCGCCGTCCTTTCACAAGCAGCAGGGATGGTGCCCTGATGAATGT
>JAVHOI010000018.1:0-4564 GCA_036169975.1 Ferruginibacter sp.
TGTTTTTAAAGCTGGTTTATAAAGCGTAGGGATAAAACCTGACCTGCATCCCAATGCGGCTTTCAAAATCATTATTAAAAACCCCCGTGGCATTAAAATAAATTACATATTCCCCGAAAAAGTATATTTTAAATCAACCAGCCACTGGCCGTTTACCCTCACCATTTTTACCTTATTGCTTTTGTCTTTTTTATAAGAGTTGGAATAGTTTACAATACTTATGGAATCGTTTACAGGGTTGATTTCATTGATAATAATATCGGCATTCTTATAGTTTTCCAATTCCTCCCGGCTTTTGGATTCATATTCTTTTTTAAACAGGTCGAAATACTGCTTATTCGTTTCTTCTTTTAATACGAATGTTTCCGCTTCCTTAAAATTATTTTCCAGTATGTCTTTTATAAAGGCACGGGCTACTTCTATATCCGTATTGGATACTTTTTTTTCATTATTGCAGGAGGGCAATGCCATTATCCATACAATTGCCAACACTAATTTCGATTTCATGGTTAAAGTTAATCATCTTTGGATTATCCAAAATAAAAAAGCATCCCGTCTTGCGGGATGCTGAATAAAATATGAATTATATTAGGGCTGTTTTGGGACATCTTTTAATTTTTCCATATTTTTCATTCCCTCATCAATCACTTTTTTTAAAGAATCCTTATTCATTTTATTGAATTCTTCCATACCCTTGCTTATTGAACCCTTCAAACTGTCCATGT
The DNA here is from genome assembly GCA_036169975.1 of Ferruginibacter sp. GTDB lineage: Bacteria > Bacteroidota > Bacteroidia > Chitinophagales > Chitinophagaceae > Ferruginibacter. The sequence goes on from JAVHOI010000018.1 coordinate 726, forward strand.
TCATTGATCTCATGGATTCCTGCGCATCCGGATTATTTGAACCGGCATTTTTCATTCCCGTGGAAAGTAAGGAAATCTTCCACTGCCCATCTTCTTTCATTAAACTAAAAGGACGGCTTTCGCTTTTGCCATCATGGGTAAATTCAACATCCACTGTCGCATTGTCCCCATCAATTTTTTCATCCTTTATTTCAATTTTGGCATCTTTGGTCTTGTCCTTAAATTCTTTCGACATTTTTTCCTTCATGTCTTTAGCGCCGTTGGGATCAAGTTTGGCAAGAAAACTTTCACCCATTTCCAGCAGGCCCGCATCCGATTTGGTAATGTATTTTTTTACTTCGGCGATATTACCTTGTTTGGAGGCTTCAATAAAAGCCGCGACTGTTCTTTTGGGTGAACCGTTTGTTCCGCTGTTGCAACTGTATAAAACCATTATTAAAGCAAGCCCGGTGATTATCTTTTTCATGAGTAATATTTTTTTGTTATAAATTATTTATCCCCGTTCATTGGTTGAGTCGAATTTTTTATCCTTGTCATAAGCCCTGATAATGGCCTTTACCAATTTATGCCGTACCACATCTTCCTCATCCAGTTCTATATGCGCTATACCCTCTACGTTTTTTAAAATTCGCAAAGCCTTGTCAATACCGCTGCGCATATTTTTTGGCAGATCTATTTGTGTAGGGTCGCCCGTTATGATCGCCTTGGCATTGGCGCCGATACGGGTAAGGAACATTTTCAACTGGCCGTCATTGGTATTTTGGGCCTCATCCAAAATAATAAAAGCATTATCTAAGGTACGGCCCCTCATGTAGGCAAGCGGAGCGATTTCAATGGTACGTGTCGTCATATAATAACCCAGCTTGTCCGCTGGGATCATATCATCCAACGCGTCATACAATGGACGTAAGTACGGGTCAATTTTTTCTTTCAGGTCGCCGGGTAAAAACCCGAGATTTTCCCCTGCTTCTACGGCGGGCCTCGTCAAAATTATTTTCTTTACTGTCTTAGCTTTTAATGCCCTTACCGCTAAAGCCACGGCGGTATAGGTTTTACCGGTACCGGCAGGCCCGATGGCGAATACGATATCATTTTTATCAACCGCGGTAACCATCCGTTTTTGATTGGCAGTACGTGCCCTTACGGTTTTCCCGTTGGGGCCAAATACCAATACGTCATTGGGGTTCCGGTCAACAAAATTATCAACCGCCTGCTGATCATCACCGCCTAAAATTTGTTCAAAATAATTTTCACTCATGTGGCCATTGCGTTCAATGTACTGAACGATCAGGTTGATTTTTTCCCTGGCATCTACAATCTGTTCGGGTGCCCCGCTCAGTTTTACCTGTGTGCCACGGCTAAGGATTTTTAAAAGGGGGAATTTCTTTTTTAGAATGTCGAGTTTACCATTGTTAACGCCAAAGAATTCAATCGGGTTAACGGTTTCAAGGTTGATAATTGTTTCTGTCAAAATGGGTGGGTTTTAAAGTTAACTGAAAGTATTGTCTGATACCTGTAAACTGCGCTTCTATTTCAAATTTAAGGAAATGGTTTTGATACAGCCATAAATTATTTATACACATGGTGTTGAAAAAGGGAATCCGCCGCTTAAATACATGTTGTGAAATTATTTGTTGATGGGGCTGGCAAAGGAATAGCTGATAAGCCGCATCCACTGGCTACCGTAATTGGAATGAACCAATGCGCTACCGCTAAGCAATATCGAAAGTGGTTAAAAAAACGGGAAACACTAAATTATTTTAGCTGTTGATTTGGATAATCCGGAATAATATCATTCCGGATGTTGTACGGGAACCGGCGGTGTAAATACCAATGAAAAAAAATTATTAACCATTTGGTTAAAAAAATTGGCAAAGATGGAATTGGGTTTTATCTTTACCAAAATTAACCAAATGGTTAAAAAAAAAGCATGAAACCAAAAGAAGCGGGGAAGGAGGAAATAATATTGAAGGCGGCCCGGAAAGCGTTTACCCAAAAGGGATTGTCCGGCGCACGTATGCAGGATATTGCCGATGCGGCAGGCATCAACAAATCGCTGGTGCATTACTATTTTGAATCAAAGGAAAAATTATTCGCTTTGATTTTTGAACAGGAATTCGGGAAATTTTTTTCCAATCTTGCCGCGGTCATTTCATCTGATATTCCATTGTTTGAAAAAATCGAACAGATTGTCCTGTTGGATATGGAGCGCCTGAGCCAATTTCCGGATATGCCCTTGTTTGTCATAAATGAAGTGAGCCGCCATCCTGAAATGACGATGAAGCGATTAAAGCAATTGCCTGTAAGCGATGCGCTGGTTAGCTTTCAAAAGCAGATCAGTGGTGAAATAAAAAGGGGAACCATTAATAAAATCAGCGCCGAACAATTGCTGATCAATATTCAGTCGCTGAGCATTTTTCCGTTTGTGGCCAAACCCATGCTGAAGAATGTATTGCGGATGAGCGAAAAGCAATATAAGGCAATGATACTGGTACGAAAAAAAGAGGTGGCTGGGTTTATTATTAATGCAATAAGAATTAATGTGAAAATGTGAAAATGTGAAAATTTGCTAATTAGCTAATGTGCTAATTTGCTAATGAGTAAGTGGGAATTTATTTTTTATTTAAACGAATCATGCATGTTGCGCGGGCAGGTAGCTGATTGTTTATTTCATTACAACGTGATAATAGATGCAAATAGGTATGACGTACAAGTGAGTGACACAACAATGCTGCCCACCCGTACCCAACGCTGGTATCCTAAAAATAAAATCGTAAATGGTGGGTCCGGGCGGGTCATTAAATCCAATGTTCGTAAAATAAAAAACTTAATCATGATGTTGAAAATACGTCTTTTCATTATTTTTCTTTTGGTTATCCAACTGGTGGCTGCTCAAAAAATTTCTACACTCACCATTGAGGAATGTTATGACCTGGCTAATAAAAATTCGCCCATGTATCAGCAAAAGGCGTTGACCATCGCAGCGGGTAACATGACGGAAAAAAATTTAAACCTCCGATGGTTACCCCAGCTTGATATCAATGCACAGGCCACCTACCAGTCCGAGGTAATATCATTGCCTAAATTTCCAAATGTATCCTTTCAGAATTTGGATAAAGACCAGTATAAAGGAACGCTTGAATTAATTCAGCCGGTTTTCGATGGTGGCGTGATTGCCGGACAAAAAAAACTGCAAAGGGTTTATACGGAAACGGAAGCGCAAAAAGTGGAAGTTGACCTGCATCAACTTAAATCAACAATTAATAATTATTTTTTCACCGCCTTATTGATGGATCAAAATATCCGGTTGATGAACCTCGTAAAACAAGACCTGAATAATAGTATTAAAACCATAGCGGCGCAGGTTTTAAATGGAGTAGCTACAAAAAGCGATGAGGACCTGTTGAATGCCGAGCTATTAAAAACGGAACAGCAAACAATTGAATTCAGCTCGCTTAAAACCCAGGCTTTACAAAACCTCTCCATTCTTACCAACGCCGATTTGGATGAACATACCGTACTCGTCAAACCTGTTGTACCATATAAAATTGCTGATACGGTGGTAACCCGCCCGGAATTAAAGTTATTTGATTTTCAACAGGAAAATATTCAGTTGCAGTCAAAACTGATTAATGCGAAAACAAATCCAAAGTTATCCTTTTTCGCAAACGGCGGATATGGTAAGCCAGGATTGAATCAGTTGAAAAACGAATTTCAATGGTTTTATCTTACGGGCGTAAAACTGAATATACCGGTCATGAGCCGCATTACGCGACACAACGACCAGGCGGTTTTAAAAATACAGGAGCAGGTGACGGGAAAGCAAAAGGAAAATTTTT
>JAVHOI010000018.1:4664-5911 GCA_036169975.1 Ferruginibacter sp.
CAGGCGGTTTTAAAAATACAGGAGCAGGTGACGGGAAAGCAAAAGGAAAATTTTTTGAAAAATAATCAGCAATTATTGATAAGGCAAAAAAATGAAATAGAGAAGTACGGGCAGTTGGTGCTCACCGATTCAGCGATCATTCTTTTGCGAACGAGGATTAAAGAGAATGCGTTTGTCAAGTTGTCCAATGGCATTATCACTACCAACGATTATATCAGGGGACTGAATGCGGAAAACCAGGCAATGCTTAATAAAAAACTGCACGAAGTAGCGCTGCTTCAGGCGCAATACAATTATAAAATTATTTTGGGGAATTAATCACCATTTCAAAAAAAGTAATCAAACACGAACATGAAATCTGCTATTAAAAATTTAATTTTTCTTTCGGCCATAATGTTTTCCGGCTGTAATAATGGCAATAACAAATATGATGCGACAGGGACTTTCGAGGCGGATGAAATAATTGTTTCGGCGGAAGCGAACGGAAAAATACTGCGGTTGGATGTTGAGGAAGGGTCAACGCTGGCAAAGGATTCGGTGGTGGGAAATATAGACCCTTCGGCTATTGAATTGCAAAAGGAACAGGCGGCTTCTTCGGTGGATGCGTTAACGCAAAAAACAAATGACGCTTCTCCTCAAATCAGCATTTTGCAGTCGCAGATGGGGTCGCAAACAAAACAAACCGCCGTTCAGCAAGAACAATTAAAGACACTTTTAAAGGAACAACAGCGTTATAAAAACCTGGTAGCGGCAGATGCGGCACCCGCAAAGCAATTGGATGATATCACCGGGCAGGTGAATGTACTGCGGGAGCAAATTGCCGCCTCAAAAAGCCAGTTGGCGGTATTACAAAGCCAGGTCAGTTCGCAACGCCGGTCAGTGGCCATACAAAACCGCGGCATATTGAGCGAAAAAAATCCTTTGGTAAAAAAGGTAGCCCAAATCCAGGATCAGTTGAATAAAACAAAGATCGTAAATCCGGTAACCGGCACGGTGCTTACAAAATATGCTGATGCCAATGAATACACCAGTACAGGCAAAGCCATTTATAAAATAGCCAATCTTTCAACGATGAAATTGCGTGCATACATAACGGGTAATCAACTGGCGCAGGTAAAATTGAATCAGCCCGTAAAAGTATTGGTGGATGATGGCAAGGGAAAATACAGGGAACTAACGGGAACCATTAGCTGGATTTCGGACAAGGCGGAGTTTACACCCAAAACCATTCAAACCAAAGAAGAACG
>JAVHOI010000018.1:6011-7717 GCA_036169975.1 Ferruginibacter sp.
TCAATGGATGTGGCGAAGGGCGAACTTTTCGGGGTGATCGGTCCTGATGGAGCCGGTAAGACTTCCCTGTTCAGGATACTGGTTACGTTGCTTTTGGCGGATAGCGGCAATGCAATGGTTGATGGTTTTGATGTAGTAAAACAATACAAGGAAATACGCAACCGTATTGGATATATGCCCGGAAAATTTTCCCTGTACCAGGACCTGACGGTGGAAGAAAACCTCCGGTTCTTCGCTACTATTTTTAATACCAGTATTGAAGCTAATTACGGACTCATCAAAGATATTTATATTCAGATAGAACCATTTAAAAACCGGCGTGCAGGTAAATTATCAGGCGGCATGAAACAGAAGCTGGCATTGTGTTGCGCATTAATCCATCGTCCATCCGTTTTGTTTTTGGATGAACCTACTACCGGCGTGGATGCCGTGTCGAGAAAGGAATTCTGGGAGATGCTAAAGGGCCTGAAACAGCAAGGCATCAGCATTTTAATATCCACTCCCTACATGGATGAAGCAGCGCTATGCGACAAGGTAGCGCTGATGCAGTCGGGCAAAATCATGAGCATTGATACCCCCAAAAATATCATCAAAAAATTTACTAAAAGAATGTGGTCGGTGCGCTCTTCGGAAATGTATCGCTTGCTAAGCGACCTTCAGAAATATAACAATACCGAAAAATGTTATGCGTTTGGTGAATTTCATCACCTTGTATTAAAAAATGAAAATAAGGGTAAGGAGGAGACAATGAATTACCTCCTGAATTTATCCCATCGCGAAATTGAATTTCAGGTTACCCAACCAAATATTGAGGATTGTTTTATAGAATTGATGGGGAACCGGCATGAATGGATTTAAGAATTTAGTGATTATTTGATTACAGGATTTTATTACCTGTACCAATCCTGTTTATCCTGATATCTTTTAATTCTGATAAAAAATGAATGAGATGGTAATAACCGCTGATAAGCTGACCAAAAGATTTGGTGATTTTATTGCTACCAACGAAATTTCGTTTGAAGTAAAGAAGGGCGAGATATTCGGGTTCCTTGGTGCCAATGGCGCCGGTAAGACCACGGCTATGCGGATGTTTTGCGGATTATTGTTGCCTTCTTCCGGATTGGCTACCGTAGCGGGTTTCGATGTGTATAAACAAACCGAGCAGATCAAAAAAAATATCGGCTATATGAGCCAGAAATTTTCATTGTATGAAGATCTCACCGTTAAGGAAAACATACGTTTTTATGCCGGCATATATGGTATGGGCCGGAAATTGATCAGGGAAAAAACGGAAGTTTTATTACATCAATTGAACCTTTTATCCGAAGCCAATGTGTTGGTAAAATCATTGCCGCTTGGCTGGAGGCAGAAGCTCGCTTTTTCCGTCGCGATTTTTCATGAGCCTAAAATAGTTTTTTTGGATGAGCCTACAAGTGGTGTTGATCCGATAACCCGGCGTGAATTCTGGAACCTGATTTATCAGGCAACTGAAAGGGGCATTACTATTTTTGTTACAACGCATTACATGGACGAAGCAGAATACTGTAACCGGGTTTCCATTATGGTGGATGGAAAAATTGAAGCGTTGGATACACCGCGGAACCTGAAAAAAATATTTAGTGTTCAATCAATGGATGAAGTGTTTTTGAAATTGGCAAGGAAACAGCCTCCCCCTGCCCCTCCGAAGGAGGGGTTAAGGCAAGCCT
>JAVHOI010000018.1:7817-22741 GCA_036169975.1 Ferruginibacter sp.
GGAGAGGAGGAAGGGTGGTGAGGTTGCACGGGTTTCAAACATAAAAAAATTAAAATGAAGCAATTTATCATATTTGTACAAAAAGAATTTTACCACATTTTCCGCGATAGAAAATCATTACTGATCATTATCCTTATGCCCATTGTGCAAATTATTTTATTTGGTTTCGCCCTCACCAATGAAATTAAGGATTCAAATATTGTCATACTGGACAATTCAAAAGATGAAGCAACCGCCGAAATTGCCAGGCGTTTGGATGCCAGCCGGTATTTTAATATCGCCCGCAATATAAATTCTCAAAGTGAAATTGAAGCCGCCTTCAAAACCGGAACAATCAGGCTGGTAGTGGTTTTTCAGCCTGGCTTCTGGGAATCCTTATTGCACGCCAACCATGCGCAGGTGCAATTGATTGCCGATGCTACTGACCCCAATTCCGCGACTACCGTTACCAATTATGCCACCAATATTATCAGGGATTATCAAAGCGGTTTGAATGCGCAGGTAACCACCCCCTATTTGATTACGCAACAAATCCACATGTTGTATAACCCGCAGTTAAAAGGCGCTTACAATTTTGTACCCGGGGTAATGGCGATGATATTAATACTGATTTCCGCCATGATGACTTCGGTTGCAATTGTTCGTGAAAAGGAAATAAATACCATGGAGGTATTGTTGGTATCACCGTTAAAACCATTGCTTTTCATTTTAAGCAAAGCCATCCCTTACATGTTTTTATCCTTGGTAAATGTTACTACCATTTTAATAGTAAGTGTCACTTTACTGGAAGTTCCCATCAATGGGAGCCTGCTATTGTTGATGTCGGAAGCCCTGCTGTTTATAGCGACCGCGGTATCTCTTGGGTTAATGATTTCAAATGTTACCAATTCGCAGCAAACCGCGTTAATGATTTCACTGATGGGGTTGCTGGTGCCTACTTTGTTGCTCGGTGGATTTATGTTTCCAATTGAAAGTATGCCAGTGCCTTTGCGGATCATGTCGAACCTGGTACCATCCAAATGGTTTTTCATTATTGTAAAAGATGTAATGATTAAAGGAGTGGGATTTAAAATGGTTTGGAAAGAAACGCTGATACTATTCGGGATGGCATTGATTTTTCTGGCCATCAGTTTATCAAAATTTAAAATCCGCCTGGCATGAACCAGTTATTATTTTTATTGGAAAAAGAATTCCGCCAGGTGTTTCGCAACCCCGCCATTTTGCGGTCGGTGTTGGTAATGCCTTTTATACAGTTGCTGATTTTTCCATTCGCGGCCAATTACGAAGTAAAGAATGTATTACTCAGTATCGTAGATCATGACCATTCTTCCTACTCGCAAAAATTCATAACGAAGGTTACTTCATCGGGTTATTTTATTTTAACGGATTATTCACCCTCGTATAATAAAGCGATGGAAGCCATCGAATCGGATAAGGCTGACCTCATTATTGAAATACCCCACGGATTTGAGAAGGGTCTCGTAAAGGAAAATAAAGGCAATATGCTGCTTGCTGTGAATGCCGTAAATGGAACCAAAGCGAATCTGGGTGGCGCTTATGCGGCCAATATCATCCATGATTTTAATAAGGAAATACAAATGGAGTGGATGACGTTTCCCGCATTCAATGCTATCCCAACCATTGAAATCACTTCTTCCAACTGGTACAATCCTACCATGAATTATAAGGACTTTATGGTGCCTGGCATTCTTGTAACCCTGCTTACCATGATTGGTACTTTCCTTGCTTCTTTAAATATTGTTCATGAAAAAGAAATTGGCACCATCGAACAAATCAATGTATCACCTATCTCCAAATCCATTTTTATTTTAGGAAAGCTGATACCGTTTTGGATCTTGGGTTTGGTAACACTTACTATCGGGCTTTTGGTATCCAGGTTTTTCTATCATATCGTATCAATAGGGAATATCGGCCTGATCTATTTATTCGCGATGGCTTTCCTGCTGGCATTATTAGGCGTTGGCCTGCTGATATCCACTTATGCTGAAACCCAGACCCAGGCCACCTTTGTTGGTTTTTTTGTAATGATGGTCTTCATGCTTCTCGGGGGATTATACACTTCCATAGACAGCATGCCCGAATGGGCGAAATGGATCACCAAAATAAACCCGGTTGCTTATTTTATAGAAGTTATGCGGATGATTGTATTAAAGGGAAGCGGTTTTGCGGATATAAAATACCACCTGCTATCGGTGCTTGGCCTGGCGGTGTTTTTTAACAGTTGGGCGGTATTCAATTATCAAAAGCGATCGTAAAGAGTTGAAACAAAAAACAGAGCCGGCCACATCCTAAATATCGTACATATTAATCATGCCTTTTAGACAACCCAATTTCATTTTGTTTCAATGATTTTAATTTCTTCTTCGGTGATCCCGTATAATTTGTAAACCAAAACGTCTATTTGTTTTTCCAAATCCATTGTGTCGTTGCCTTGTTGTTTGGCTTCTAAAATTTTATCAACTAAATCAATGAATGGTTGTTGTGCTATTTTATTGATTTCAGGAATTGGAATTTGTTCAAAGTATTGAGGCTTTACTTCAATAAAGCCGCCACTTCTAACTACACAAATACTTTTAAGAAAATACCAAACAACTTTTGAATTTAAAACTGCTAATAAATATTTATCGTTTGTTGGAAGCATAACCGCTGGTGCATTCAAATACACGCCGCTTTCATCAAATGAAAATTTGTTTTTGTTTTGAAGATTGGGAAATATTATTTTGGATTTAGAAAATTGATCATAATAAGCGCAGTTCCTTAGTTCCCACCAATAATCGCCTTTATCAAATCTTTTTTTTGCTGCATTTTCAAATGGCAATAAATGATTAAATATTTCCGCATTTTCCATTTTTATTTTTTTAAATGCATCTGTTTCAACTAAGTTTCCAAACTTCCTTTTCGTTGATTTACTTTCAAAAACAATCATTTTTTTTGTTGGAGCTGGTGATGTCCATTTTTTTATATCTTTTCCATCATAAACAGATTTTAGATGAGTTGTTTGCCCTAAACTTTTACCTGTAACAAATGCTTCATTTAATGCAGTCTTAATTCCATAATAACATTTACCATATATTCCCAATAATCGTTTGTGCTTTTCAATTTTGTCAAGCAACTCAGCCCCTTTTGAATTGAGGAAATTCCACGATGCAACTTTTAATGATACTTGATTAATCCATGAAAAACCCTTTTCATCATTAATCAAATCTTTATTACAAAAAGTTTTTTTATCGAATTTAAAATATTGAAAAGTTGAATGTTGTTTAAGTTTTTCGGCTATTAAAATAACAGGATATGTAGTCGCTTCTTCAAAGACCACGACACTTGTAAAATCAATATATTTTTTGAAATGAAAATTATCTGAAACGAATGCCCTTAATATTTTTCCTGCTGATGTTTTATCAAAAGTATTATTGATAAAAGAAAAAATTCCTTTTTGTTTTAGAATATTATATCCTAACTCATAGAAGTAGGAAAAAATATCACCACCAGAAATGAATACTTTATATCGTTCTTGTAAATAATTTTTTATTGAACCCAATTCTTCCTGTCTTATGTAAGGTGGATTTGCTATAACCACATCAAACCCTTCAAAATCCCCATTGTTGTTCAACACTTCAGGAAATTCGAACCGCCATTCAAAAGCATTTTTATAAATGGCATTATTTTTTGTTCCCTCCAACTCTTTACTTAGTTTGTTTATTTCTGCATCAAGTTTTTCTTTTTCTTTTTCTTTTTTTGCAGCCTTATTTTTATTGTCGCCATAAGGAACATCCTCTTCAAACAGGGTGTTGCCTGAAAACCGGTGATAAAACTCGCCTAATAATTTATCCAGTCTTTTCTTTATAGGATTTGATTGGGAAATGTTGTTATTTAAATCCCTCTTTATAAAATCAATTATTTTTTGAAGCCCCCTTTTTGTTTCCCTGTCTTTACAGTTTTTATATTCGTTTACAAATCCGCGATAGGCCGTTATATCATAATTTACACTTTTTAAAGCATTGCCCAAATCAGCATCCAGGGCATAGCGGCTAAGCAAACTGTTGCCGCATTTTATATTGATGTCAATATTGGGTAAGGTTTCCAGTTCTTTATAATTCGATTCTTCTTTGTAGTAAGCGTTTTTCAATAGCTCAATCCATAAACGTAACCGGCAAATCTTTACAGAGTTGGGGTTGATGTCAACTCCGAAAAGGCAATTTTCAATGATCCTTTGTTTTTCTAAAAACAATGTTTCCTGAATGAGCTGGCGTTCCTTGTTCTGTGGTATGTAAGTGACTATTTCCCCGTATTCGTCTGTTACATACAGTTCATCATGCTCCACCTCCACGGTGTATTCCTTTAAGCGTTTTCCATTTTTGTCCTTTAGTATTTTCAGTTCGCTTTTTATAGCGATAATTTCATTAAGCGCCGAAACGAGGAAGTGGCCTGAACCTACTGCCGGGTCGCAAATTTTTAAATCGTTAATGATGTTGTTGGCCTCGTTGGTGTCCTCAATTTTGTTGTAGAGTTCATCAAATGTCGTAAGGTTCCAATTCTTTTTATCGTTGAATTTTTGTACTACCGCCAGCCGGATACTCTGGCGGCACATGTACATCGTAATAAATCCGGGTGTATAAATGGAACCATCCTTATACCCGTTTATTTTTTCAAATACTTTGCCGAGTACCGATGCGTTAATCAACGGTTTATTATCCTCCTGAATATTTTCGGCTCCTTCGCTTGCAAAGTCGTAGGCATCCAGAAACTGAAATAAATAATCAAGCGTTTTAAGTTTTTTATTTTTCGTTTTCTGTTCTTTTAAAATACTGGTGCCGTTGAATACCAGCGTTTCCGAATTGTCCATGGAGTCAATACAAATAGTTAAATCTTCCAGTTCACTTATCTCAAAAAGCGAACTGTTGAGATAGGGCACCAGTTTGTATTTCTGTTGTATTTCTTTATTGCGGCTGGCAAAGTTAACCGCCAAAACATTATGAAACAGTTTAAACAACTCGTCAAAATCAGGAATGGTTGCGGTATTTAAAAACCGGTAAGCTTCACCCTTCCGTTTCTCCGCGTTTGGTGAGGGAATCTTATGATAGCTTATCAATTGCCCTTCCAGCAATTTCAAAAATAAAATCCTGTTTATCCAGGTAATACAAAGCTCCAGGGCTATATTAAAATGTTGTTCATCGGATGTTTCGCCAAAGGTTTGTATATCCGTTATCTTATGTGTGCCTTTGGTCCGTAATTTATTAATTGCCATCTCCAAAAGTGAAGCGGCGTTTCTATCCGCTACTTTTCTGCGAATGATATTTTTGCCACTTTCCCTGGCTTCTTCCAATCCGATGATGTGTAACAACTCCCTGTAAAATTTATCGTCAAGTTCATTGCTGTCATTGGCGAAAGGCACTTTTAATAAATGCTGCGGCGAAAGTATTTTGAGTAATGCGATCAGGTTTTTATCCTCTTCTTTATCCCCGCTTTTCAGCGCTTTTACATACCGCTGAATATTAAAGTAACCGCAGGGTATTTCTTCTTCGGCCTTTTCAATAAATGGCTTTGCGATTTCATTGTAAAATAAACCAGTGTCTTTGGTTACCTTTTTCCCATCTCTCCAGTCTTCATATTGTTTTACGAATGCTTTGTTTTTAAAGAAAATGTTTTCAAAATATTTCGCCTCAATAATGTACCATTCATTGATGTTGGTGGCGATTAAATATTTGATGTCATTATTGTTGGCCTCAATACGTTCACGCAAATAGTACAACACCAATTCGTGCAATGCCTTTCCATTGGGTTTGTCTGCCGTAAACCAGTCTGCTTTATTACCAGGCCGTTTGGCTTCAATGATAACGCCAACGGATGTTCGGTTGTCTTTGCCATTATGTATTACCAGGTCCTGCCTGCCTTTGGTGTTGATGAAATTATTGTCCTGATAGATGGCTGTTTTTAAAAATCCGCTTACGAGGTTCTTATGAAATTCTTCCGTTTCATTTGGGTCAATGCGTGCTAAAAGCGTATTAAGCGCCGTTTTGAATAAATCCATCTGGCTTCTCAAAGGTCGTTGCTTTAAGAAGGCTTTGTTAAGTGTTCGTTTGGGGGGCTGTGTTATTAATTTCATCTGTTTTTTGAAGTCAGTTGCAATAATCGGCTAATGTAAACATTTATCGTTTGACGGCGTGCAGCTAGGGTGCATTTCAATTTGGCGATCTGTTTTCATTAGGGTTGCCAAACCTGGCAATAGGTTTTCAAATAATAAAAGTCTTTAAAAAGTTGGCAGCCTTGCGCTACAATCCGGCACCTGTTTCATTTTTCAGGATGTAAAATGCTTTCCATTAATCGCTTCTGTTTTTAAAAAAGGTTATAATTATTTCACACTTATTACAATTTAATCATAGAACCAGCGTTAATACCCTGGTTTTTCATAGGATATTGGATTTAAAAACGGGCTGAATTTCTATTCTGGCCCCTTTTTTTTGTACCCTTGTGAAAGTATCTCCGGATTGGTTGAAGGAATACCCATTATTTCAGAATGGGTAATATAAACCTGGTTTGATTAAGGTTGTCATGATAAATGTGAATTGTCGCTTTTTGAAAATCACTGTTTTCGGCCTTATAAATATTCATAAACTTTTGAGGGTTCCTGTCTGCAAGTGGAAACCAGGTACTTTGCAACTGGATCATTAGCCGGTGCCCCTTTTTAAATGTATGTGCCACATCTGGTAACTCATATTTTACGGTGGTGATTTTGCCAGGTACAAATGGTTCGGGTTTTTCAAAATTATTCCTGAATTTACCCCTCATTATTTCGCCTCTTACCAGCATCTGATAACCACCCATCGGATAATTATTGCCATTGCCCTTCATGGAAGGATCGTATTGAAAATCATCAGGGAATTCATCAATCAACTTTACCACAAAATCGGCATCCGTTGTACTGATGCTGGTAACCAACTCCGCAATCACCGGGCCTGCCAGGGTAAGGGCATCTTCCAGTACAGGCGTCTCAAACGTAAGCACATCGGGCCTTCTGGAGGCAAAGCGTTGGTCATCTGTCATGTATTCCCTTGTTCGCTCATCGTGTACATCTTCGGTGTATGGAACGGGATGAGCCGGGTCGCTGATGTATTCACTAAAAATAGCGGCTCGCTTTTTCATACCGGCGTTATTTAAATTTGAAGCCGACTTCTTAAAAGATAATCCTTCATTTCCCCGGATGTAAAGGGATTTATATTCCACATTTTGTGGTGGCCATTTGGCAAATTTTTTCCAGTCGTTCTCACCACTGAAAAATATATTGGCTTCCGCGATTTCATCAACATTTCCTTTTCCTTTCAGGTAAAAATTAAAAAAAGGTATTTCAATATTTTGTTGAAAGAAGGCTGATGTGTTAGCAGCGAATCGGACATTGCCCAAAAAACTTCCTTCCCGGCTCCATTGCCCATGATACCATGGGCCCATTACAATTTTACTGATTGTTTGCGAGCTTTGTTTTTCGCAGGCCTTGTAAGCATTCCAGGCGCCATAGCAATCTTCCGCATCAAACAATCCCCCTACCCAAAGCATGGCTGGTTTTACATTGTACAAACCTACCCTCGCATTTCTCGCTTTCCACCAGGCATCATAGTCAGGGTGCAGGTACATTTCGTGCCAGAATTTTATGCTGTCGCCAATCAGTGAGGCCAAATTTTTTACAGTGCCGGCTTGCAAATAAAATTTGTAATTGTCTTTTATGGGCGTTTCAAATCCTTCGCCATAATCCATCGTGGGTTTAGGATGAGGCTTGCCAAAAGTTGGGTAAAAAGAAAAACCATCCATGGCGAAAAATACACCTTTGTGATGAAAATCATCGCCAATAAACCAATCGGTTACCGGCGCTTGCGGACTTACCGCTTTTAATGCGGGATGCCCGCTAAGCGCTGCTTCTGTAGAATAAAAGCCTGGGTAGGAAGTGCCATATACGCCCACCTTTCCGTTGTTGTTTTCAATGTTTTTCACAAGCCAGTCAATAGCATCATAAGTATCACTTGCCTCATCAATATCCTTAGCGGATTTTTTATTTTTATTAAAAGGGCGTACATCCATAAATTCTCCTTCACTCATATATCTGCCCCGTACATCCTGCGTCACAATTATATAATTTTCCCTGATATACGCCATTTTGTAACTACCCCAAATATGTACGAATTTATTATCACCATAAGGTGCGCAGGAATAAGGCGTACGGGTCATTAAGAAAGGGTGTTTTTCTGTTTTGTCTTTGGGGATATAGATGGAAGTAAATAATTTAATGCCATCCCTCATGGGTATTTGTCGTTCTATTTTCGTATAATTGTTCACGAACCAGGTACTGTCCGCATTTTGAGCCAATACTGAAATTGTAAGCAGGAAGAATGCGAATGAAAAAAAATATTTTATCATGTTTAATTGTTTTATAAAGCTCAATTTAATAAAACTAAATCACTATCGTAATGAAAACAAATAAAGAGTTAATTATTAAATTTTACTCCGCCTTTCAAAAGCTTGATTATATGGGTATGAATAGTTGCTATAGTGAGGGTATTGTTTTTTTTGATCCTGTATTTGAGTTGCTTAAAGGGGATGAAGCAAAATACATGTGGGAGATGCTTTGTAAAAATGCCAGGGATTTTTCTTTAACCTATGGAAATATCCTGGAGCTGGATGAAGAATATTGTACCTGTGATTGGGTTGCCACTTATACATTTTCGAAAACCGGCAGAAAGGTGGTGAATAAAATAAAAGCCAATATACGTTTCGCTGATGGTAAAATTATTGAACACAGTGATGCCTTTAGTATCCATAAATGGAGTAAACAAGCGTTGGGTTTACCGGGTGAATTATTTGGGTGGAATTCTTTTTTTCAACGCAAAATCAAAAACCAGGCAAGAAGAAATTTATTGAAATTTATCCGGTCGAAAGGATAGCCTGTTTTTTTTTTCAAAAGGCACTTTTATAAATTTTATTTGTTTTCTGCCAAATGGTGCGTATTTTTCTATTCCTTTTAACCATTCCATCTTACAGTGGAAAATAAAACCCAACTATATCATGAACACTGAATTTTTACATCACATTAATTGGCTTGCCTTACTGGTGGCTGGTTTAGGTTACTTTGCTTTAGGGGCTTTGTGGTATTCCAAAGTATTATTCTCAAATAAATGGCTGGCACTTACAAAAATTGATGCTGCCGATCCCAATGCCACCAAAGGAATGGCAGGCATTATGGTGGGATCTTTACTAGCTATGCTGGTAGTTAGTTTTGGGTTAGCCATACTTGTGGCTAAACTTCAAATGTCAGGCTTTGCCAACGGTTTAAAATTAGGCGGATTGACAGGTATTTGTTTTGGTATTACCGCGATCAGTATTTCTTACCTGTATGAAAAAAGGCCGATTGGGCTTCATTTAATTAACGGTGGTTACACATTGTTGGGCAATATTATTGCCGCAGTTATTCTTTGTGTGTGGCAATAAATAAAATAGGGATGCCCTGCTATTGACAGGGCATCCTTATGAAATTTTTTTTGAATTTTCAGTTTTTTTATGCTTCTTTAAAAAACTACTGCAAATATTATTCTACGATTGTAATTTTTATAGTGTTGGTGGGCAGGTGTAGCTGTGTAGGTGTGCTTCCTGTACTCACTATCGCATCCCCGGTTTTTATAAAACCCCGTTCCTTTAGTATATTTACCTGGTCAAAAATAATGGTGTCTAAATTTTCTTCTTCAGCATAGTAAATGGCACGTACACCCCAGCTTAAACTCAATTGATTTATAAGGGTTTTTTCTTTGCTAAAAACAAATAAGGGCGCCTTGGGCCGGTAGCTGCTCAACATAAAACCGGTATAACCGCTCTGCGTCATTCCTATAATTGCATTTGCATTAATATCACGGGCAAGTTTACAGGCACTGTAGCAAAGCGCATCACTTAATAAAGATGGGGAGTGGGCCTGAGGTGTCAGCATATCATCCCGGTCATAATCATAAGCCGTACGTTCCACTTCTAAAATTATTTTACTCATCATTTCCACCACCAGGGTTGGATAATCGCCCATGGCGGTTTCTCCGCTAAGCATCACCGCATCAGCGCCTTCCAGCACGGCGTTGGCAACATCTGTTACTTCGCTGCGGTTTGGCCTGGTCCGTTCCATCATGCTCTCCATCATTTGGGTAGCAACAATTACGGGTTTTGCCCTGCGCATACATTTCCGGATGATTTCTTTTTGTATCATCGGTACCTGTTCTATCGGCACTTCCACACCCAGATCACCGCGGGCTACCATCACGCCATCACTTTCTAAAATGATCTCCCTTATGTTTTTCAGCGCTTCGGGCATTTCTATTTTAGAAATTACTTTTATTTTACTGTTTTTTGCTTTGATACGTTTTTTGAGTTCAATAATATCCTCCGCTTTTCTTACAAATGACAGGGCTACCCAGTCGAGGTTATTATCAATAATAAATGCAAGGTCCGCAATATCTTTTTCAGTAAGCGATGGCATTGTTAATTCCGAGTCGGGAAGGTTTACCCCTTTATTGGGTGTTAAAATGCCACCCAATGTTACCGATACCCGCACTTCCTTATCATTTAAAATCTCCTCTACTTTTACTTCCATTTTGCCATCATCCAAAAATATGCGTTCACCCACTTTTACATCCAGTGCAAGGTTTGGATAGGATACATAAATCTTATCAACGGTTCCGGTTATTTTTTCTGTTGTAAATATAAATTCATAGCCATCCTTCAAAACTATTTTTCCGTCTTCAAGGGCGCCTACCCTTAATTTTGGCCCCTGCAGATCGCCAAGTATGGCTATGTTGAATGGTTGGGTCCTGTTAATTTCCCTGATATGTTTTATTATGTTCAACTTGTCTTCATAAGCCCCATGAGAAAAATTTAAACGAAAAACATTTACTCCCGCAACTACCAACTCCAATAATTTTTCGAAGGTAGAACAGGCGGGGCCAACTGTGGCCACGATTTTTGTTTTCTTGATGGAATGCTGCAGGCCTGCTGCTTTATCCATATCCTGATGAAGGTATTGTGTAATATTTGTACTCATATTTTTATATTGATGTCAGTTAATTGATAATGGGATTACTGGAAAATTGTAAAATGATTAATTGAAAATGGATAAATTGATAATGAATAATCTTTTAGTTTTTTATTCTAAATATTTTCATTTTTAAAGATCAGAAACGGGTACCGGGTTTTTAAGAAGCAAGGATTTTAACGATCCTAAGCCATTCTTCACTTATGCGTTGTTTCTTTTTAACGGCTTCATTTAGAGGCGTAAATTGCATACGGTTATTTACCATGCCTACAAATACGTTGAACCGTCCTTCAATCAGGCATTCCACCGCTGAATATCCCATCCTGCTTGCGATCAGCCTGTCGAAGCAACTGGGTGATCCACCCCGCTGGATATGACCCAAAATACAAACCCTTACTTCCTGCACCGGCAGCCTTTCCTTTATTATTTTGGCTACATAATCGGCTCCACCAAATTCATCGCCTTCGGCCACCACAATCAGGTTTACCAATTTGTGCCGCCTTTCTTTTTCAGCCAATTGTTTAATGATTTCTTCTATATCGGTTTTACGCTCGGGGATCAAAATGTTTTCCGCTCCGGTTGCAATTCCGCTGTGAAGTGCTATATAGCCGGCATCCCTGCCCATTACCTCAATGATAAATAAACGGTCATGCGCATCTGCGGTGTCCCTGATTTTATCAATGGCTTCCACGGCAGTGTTTACCGCCGTATCAAAGCCAATTGTAAAATCCGTACCGGCAATATCTTTGTCAATGGTACCAGGTAACCCTACACAGGGAATATCATATTCGTTGCTAAAAGTTTGTGCGCCACGAAAGCTTCCATCTCCTCCAATAATCACCAGGCCGTTGATACCGAATTGTTTTAAATTTTCATAAGCTTTTTTCCTTCCCTCGGGAGTGAAAAATTCTTTGCATCGCGAGGTTTTTAAAATAGTGCCACCTCTTTGAATGATATTGGCAACACTACGGCTTTCCATTTTAAAAATGTCATTCTCTACCATGCCGGTATAGCCCCGCACAATTCCATATACATCAAGCCCATGATAAATCCCTGTTCGCACTACAGCCCTGATACAGGCATTCATGCCAGGCGCATCACCTCCTGAAGTAAGTACCCCAATCTTTGTTACTTTTTTTGCCATATCTAATGAAGACGGTTAAATTTTGATATTTATTTAATGATCTGTTATTTTTCGTGAATATAGCAGATTTTAAAAGATGCCAAAAATACACAATTAAAATTAATCAGCTATTCCTCCTCCATTTAATTAATCTTAAATTGTAATTTTAGTCAATTAAAGGATCATTATGTATTGAGTAAAGAAAAATAGGAATCATCCCGGAATAAAAATCTATTGCATGGGTCACAATTGCTCAATTTTTTGATATTTTTTTTATCTGTTTTAAAATACCCAGCCTAAAAAAACTGAACCAAACAGATTATTTTTTTTTCAAAAGTGAAGGGAACTTACTGAAATTCGTAATATGATAAAAGCATTGAAGGCGGGGCAAGGGTGAATGAACAGTATGGTGGTATTTAAAATTATTTACACTTTTTTATAAAAATCTATTCATAAAATGAAGATACTCATAACAGGCGCAAATGGATTGCTGGGCCAGCATTTGATAAAGTTGTTGAGGGATACGACAACTCATGATATTATTGCAACGGGCAGGGGGCCATCCCGTTTGCCTTTCCCTGCTTCCGACAGGTATAATTATTATTCGCTTGAAATTACCAATGGTATGGAAGTGGCTTTATTTATTAAAGTTCACCAGCCTGCAATAATTATACATACCGCGGCTATAACACAGGCAGATGAATGTGAATCAGATCCCGTTGCCTGCTGGGATACTAACGTTACGGCCTCCCGTTTTTTAATAAGCGCCGCTGAAAGTATCAGGTCACGGTTTATTTATATTTCCACCGATTTTGTTTTTGATGGATTGAACGGCCCTTATTCGGAAACGGATGTTCCGGGACCAATAAATTATTATGGCAGCAGCAAACTGGCAGCCGAAAAATCAGTTATGGAAAGTGATTTGAAGTGGTGCATCATAAGGACGGTATTGGTGTATGGAAATATATTGGTGGGTAACCGAAACAATATTGTTAGTTGGGTACAAAACAATTTGGAAGCGGGTAAAAAAATACAGGTAGTGGGCGATCAGTGGCGCACACCAACTTATGTGGAAGACCTGGCGAAGGGGATTTTACTGGCGGTTGAAAAAAATGCCACCGGAGTATTTAATATATCAGGCCCGGAGATGCTTAGCCCTTATGATATGGCAATGGCTACCGCTCATTATCTTGTTTTAAATAAAACATTGATTGAAAAAGTGGATGCCTCTTTATTTACCCAGCCTGCCAAACGCCCGCTAAAAACAGGGTTTATTATTGATAAGGCAAAACGGGAATTGGGCTTTAATCCATTGAGTTTTAAAGAGGGGTTGAGGAGGATGCTTGCTCCCAGCCCCGCCGGTTAGCAGAGAGATCTTCGAAGAGCCTGAATAAAATGAATTAATATTAATTTCAAATATTGGGCAGAAAATCTGCTTCGTCATAAAAGATCGAATAAATATCAAATACCGTAGCCACCTGATTTTTACGATAGCCAGCGGGGGCAGGGGCTACATCCTTTCCGGCACCTTTATTCCCATTAGTTGCATGCCACTTTTAATTGTATTGGCTGCCATACCGGCTATCTGTAAACGCAATTGTTTTTTCTCATCAGTTTCGGCATTGGCAATGGAATGTTCCGCATAAAACGAGTTGAATATTTTGGCTAAATTAAAAACATAATTGGCGATTACGGAAGGATTGTGTTCATCGCAGGCTTGTTCCAATATTACCGGATATTGCTCTAAATTTACAATCACTTCTTTCTCCAGGTTTAGTAATTTGCTGGTTTCAAAACCAACCTTATTTATCATTGACCTTCCGATAGAAACCGGGGAGCCATTTACTGATTCTTTTCTCAAAATACTCTTAATCCTTGCATAGGTATATTGCACGAAAGGTGCGGTAAATCCGTGAAAGTCTATGCTTTCTTCGGGGTTGAATATCATGGTTTTCCTTGGATCCACACGCAGCAGGTAAAATTTCATGGCGCCCAATCCAATAATATCATAGAGGCCTTTTAATTCTTCCGCCGCAAAATCTTTTACTTTCCCCAGTTCTTCGGTAAGCTTTTGGGAAGTGGCTATCATATCATCCACTATTTCATCCGCATCTACCACGGTACCTTCACGGCTTTTCATTTTTCCGGTAGTTAATTCCACCATGCCATAACTCAAATGAAAAATATTATCCGCATTGGGCATGCCTAATTTTTTACAAATCAGTTGCAGCACTTTCATGTGATAGTTTTGTTCATTACCGATCACATATATGCTTTGGTCAATTTTATATTGTTCATATTTCTGTAGTGCCAGTCCAATATCCTGGGTAATGTAAACTGAAGTGCCATCTTTACGCTGTACTATTTTTTCATCCAGCCCATCAGCGGTAAGGTCTATCCAGATGCTGCCATCTTCTTTTTGAAAAAACACTTTTTTATCCAACCCCTGTTTTACAATATCCTTTCCCAGCAGGTAGGTATTACTTTCATAATATATTTTATCAAAATCACTTCCTATTTTTTTGTAAGTAATATCAAAGCCCGCATATACCCAACTGTTCATGGTTTTCCATAGTTCAATCACTTCGGGCTTCCCCTCTTCCCAGGCTAACAGCATTTGTTGTGTGGCTATCATTATGGGCGCTTCTTTTTCAGCTTCCTCTTTTGTTTTACCGGAAGCCATTAATTCCGCTGCTTGCATTTTATAGACATCATTAAATTTTACATAAT
>JAVHOI010000019.1:0-5245 GCA_036169975.1 Ferruginibacter sp.
GGCCTGTACGCCAATTTTAGCAACGATGAAAATTGCAAAGTATTTTTATCAACCGATGCCGGTGGCGTAGGGCTTAATTTACAATCGGCGGCTTATATGATCAACCTCGATATCCCTTGGAACCCGGCGGTGCTGGAACAAAGGATTGGCCGCATTTACAGGCTTGGGCAAAAGAAAAATGTAAGCATCATCAACCTTGTTTCGCAGGGCAGTATTGAACACCGTATGCTGGATGTGTTGAAATTTAAAACAGGAATCGCGGCGGGTATTTTAGATGGCGGCGATAATGATATATTTATGGGTGATGACAAATTTAAACAGTTTATGAAATCCGTGGAATCCGTTACCTCAGGATTAGCTGTGCCAACACCGGATTACAATGTAAATGAAGAAAGGGCAATTGAAAAGCAAATGGCCGTAACGCCGGAAGGGAATATAGTAGAGGTGGAGATACCGGAAGAAGAAACCACGCCAAAAGTTGATGGCAATACTGTAATTGAAAATGATATATCGCCTGTAACAAATATTAAGGCAGGCACTACTATTGAAGAGGATGTAGTAGAAAAAGGTGGCAGTTTTTTAGAAGGGTTATTAAATATTTTAAGCAACCCGGAAAGCACGAAAAGATTGATAAATAATATTACGGAAACGGATAAGGAAACCGGTCAAACCTATCTGAAATTGCCTGTCAGTAATTCAGGCGTAGTAGAAAACGCTTTGAAAGTATTAAGCGGATTGTTTGGCGGGATAGGGAAAAAGTAAAATCTTTTGTTTGTGAATTAGGCAGATAAATCGTAAACCGAATATTAACAACGCTTTTCTAAGTTATAGAGGAATTTTTGGTGAAGTAGGGTTAGAAGGATTGAGTAAATTTAAAACATCCAAACAATTTACCAGTTGGTTCCATTTAAGCTCCAGCACAAAAATTACCGGAGGTAAAGTCATCAACTGCCATATAACAAAAGGTGGCAACAGGTTAAAAATTGCTTTAAGAAATGCTGACAATGTAATCGGGAATTTAAAAGACGCACACCTCTCCAATTTTTTTAAAAGGATATTTTACTATACAGACAAAGCCACAGTCATAAGTGCCACAGTTAGAAAGCTGGGCGTATTTGGAACATGATTACAAAAAAAGAAGCCTGCAAGCCACCTGCGCCATCATCTACATCAACAAGAAAACCCTCCCGAATGGGAGGGTTTTAAATAAAGTAAAAAAGTAAAAATTAAACCTATTTAATATCAATAACATTCACATCTCCGCCACCAATACTTTTTTCGGATGTTATTCTATCTCCACTTATACCTAATGTTTCTACCAGGTAATTCTTAACAGCATCTAATTTCTTATCTGCCTGAGATTGCTGTGCTTTAGATGCACCCGGATAAGCGGTAATTGTAATTGTACAAGTTGGGTTATCTTTTAATTTTGATGCAACTGTTGCGCACATTGCTTTTGCATCCTTACTCAAAGTGGTACCCTTCATGGAAAGGCTTGGGTAATCAGTTGGGCAGGCAGGTGCAAGCGCCCCTTTAGCAATTAAATCTTTTATTTCAGTGCAACATGCTGGTTCAGGACATTTGCCTACACCATCCGCATCTACCGGCTGACATTCAGTAGGAGTGATCAGTTGTTTGTCTTTCCAGTCTGGTACGCCATCTCCATCTGTATCTTTAGTTACACCATGAGAATCAACTGGTGAACCTGCCGGCGTGTTTGGCTCTTTATCAAAAATATCAGCAACACCATCACCATCAGTATCATTCTTTAAGGCATCTATGATAGTTTTAACTGTATCAATCTGGCTTTGCAAAATGCTGTTTGTTCTTGCAGCGGGATTATCAAATAACAGTTGTTGTTTGGCTTTATTGCCAAGGGCAAATTCCAAACCTACAAAGCCATAAGAAAATTTATCTCTGTGCGTTTGACTTAAATTATTATTTGCGGTCCAATAAGAAGCACCATCAAAATTATCTCCATCTACAAATTGCATACGATATCCAAGATCAAGATTTATCATTGGTGAAACATTCACCTTGAATCCCAACCCTACCGGAACAAATAATTCTTTCTTGTTAGGTACATTATCATAAGCATCATAAGTGGCAGGATTATCACTGGTCGTACTGATACGGGGTTCGTAACCTACTAAACCAGCTCCAACGGAAATATAAGGCACAATAGTGTTTTTTGCTCTAAGCCAGTTTACATTTCCATAGGTGAACTGCCCATTAATACTTGCAGCGTATTTCAATTTTGTTTTAAAAGCTTTAACTGTTCTGCCATCTTCTAAGCGATTGCCCAATTTATTGCTGTTATTACCTTTTAGTTTACCACCAAGGTAATCTGCCTGCAAGGCAAAATAATGGTTAAACTGGTATCTTACATTAGCGCCATATCCAAAAGTATATAGCGACTTCGTAAAGTTGTTGGAGCCTCCAACAATTACAGAAGGAGCCAAAGCCCCGACATTGATACCTACAGAAAATTTTCTAAATTCTTTACTACCGGTAAAAGGTTTAACGGTGTTATAAGTTGTTTCTTCCTTTTGAGCGAATACCAAGGAGGTAGTGGCGAAAAGTAAAACACTTAGGACGATTTGTTTCCAATGAAAACGTTGCATATACATTAATTTTAGTACTTGAGATGTAAGGTAATTTAATTTAAAGGCAAATATAATAGAAAAGAAATTAAATAAGTCAATAAGAGTACATTAAAATATGAATTATGTAAGTTTTTTTTAAAAAAAAGGGCATGATGGGGTGATTAGTGATAATTCAATTGGCCAAACAGAATACTCCAAAACGAAATAAAATAACTACTGGTAAGGATATATGAGCTGTTGCCCTTAATTTTTTCATTGCGAACATTAAACCGGGATAAAAATTAGTCAACCACTCAATATGGCAAGACACCTGTTGCACTAATGCCGGACAATTTGATGGTATGGGCGAATATGCAAATTAAAAATGCAAAGTCGGCTATCACTCCCACAGGCGTTGATGATTGCGTAATGGATGTACTTAATAACGTTTAGGCACAGGCAAACCAAAAACAGATCGACATTAAAAAAAATATAGAGGCCAATATAGCTTTAGGCGATCACGCCCTGCTTGAAATACCACTTTGGAATATACTAACCAATGCGATAAAATACAGCGCATCCGGAACTACTATTTATATTCATTCGAAAAAAAAGGAAAATCAGATTTTTATTAAAATAAAGGATGAGGGGATTGGCATGGCAGGCGAACAATTGCAAAATTTAGCCACTAACCAAAATGACACAACCAGGGAAACACAGGATGAAAAAGGAAGCGGTCCGGGTATTTTTTTGGTGAAAGAATTACTTCAAAAAATAAATGGCTGGTTATTAATTGAAAGAGAAAAAGATAAGGGAAGTTGTTTTACTATCATATTGCCCTCATTTTAAAAAAGACAAAAAGAGATCCTGAAATTTATAGCCCAACATTAACAGGGAAAGCGACAATTAATGAATTCATTCAACTAATTTCACAGGCTAATATTTTAACCCTTTACCATACAAAATGCTTTTTAAAATTCTAACCGTTGCGATCCTTGCTACATTCGAAATATACGCTGCCATTCCCGCCGGCTTCGCATTGGGGTTATCGCCTTACACCATATTTTTTGCAAGTGTGTCGGGCGGATTGGCAGGGGTGTTTATTTCCGCTTTTTTAGGCAATAAAATAAGGGCATTCTTTCACAAAAAAAAACCTGGGAAAGAGCAGATGACCAAACATCCTTTAGTATATCGCCTCTGGAATAAATATGGCATCATTGGTTTAGGTTTTTTAGGGACATTTTTTGTTGGCGCTTCAATAAGTATCGCCGTAGGCATTGGTTTAAATGCAAACCTGAAAAAACTGCTGACATGGTGTTGCATTGGTGTAGTAAGCCGTTGCCTATTATTTACCCTGATTGGATATTACGGACTTAAATTATTTTAAGTTAAATTGTGCCGTGATTTTTTGACCGCTTTGTTCATCCAAAAAAATTTTTTTAATGACTTCCATTAAAACAGCGCTACTCTCCTTCGGTATGTCTGGCAAAGTATTTCATGCCCCTTTTTTACAGGTGCATCCTGGATTTCAACTGGCAGGAGCGTGGGAAAGAAGCAAAAAAATTATAGACGGATTTTATCCGGGTGTAATCTCCTATCCTTCATTGGAAGCCTTGTTGGCAGATGATTCCATAAACCTGGTAATTGTAAATACACCTATTGCTACCCATTACGAATATGCCAGGCAGGCATTACTGGCAGGTAAAAATATAATAGTGGAAAAAGCATTTACCACTACCGTTGCGGAAGCGGTTGATCTAAAAAATATCGCCGAAAAAGTAAATAAAAAAATATCCGTTTACCAAAACCGGCGCTGGGACAGTGATTTTAAAACAGTAAAAAAAATAATTAGTGAAGGATGGCTGGGAGATTTAATTGAAGCGGAAATTCATTTCGACCGGTTCAAACCACAACTCAGCCCCAAGCCCCATAAAGAAATTAAAAGCCCGGGTTCGGGGCTTTTGAAAGACCTTGGGCCACATATCATTGACAGCGCTATTTGTTTGTTTGGATTTCCCCAAGCCCTTTTCGCCGACATCCGTATTACAAGGCCGGATTCTGTAGTAGATGACTGGTTTGATATTCTTTTGTATTATAAAAATTTAAGGGTAAGATTAAAAGGAAGTTTATTTGTAAGAGAAAGCCTGCCCGGTTTCATTGTGCATGGAAGCAAAGGATCTTTTTTAAAAAGCCGGACGGATGTGCAGGAGGCCGATCTTACAGCAGGTAAAATACCCAACACCGCCGACTGGGGTACAGAGCCCGAATCGGAACAGGGATTGTTACACACAGAGAAAGACGGTAAAATTATCCGTGAAAAGATTCAATCCCTGCAGGGCAATTATTACGGTTATTATGATGGGGTATATAAAGCATTGACTGAAGACAAACCCATGCCTGTAACCGTTGATGACGGCATCAATGTAATGCGCATTATTGAATCGGCGGAAAGAAGCTGCAATGAAAAAAAAGTAATAGACCTGTAAACGGAGAATCTTTTATTTTGCATCAAACCAAAGTTTTTTACCATCGTTCCAGTCGCCATTGTAATTAATGGTAAGCTCATCGCCTTTTTCAATTATCCTTACTGTTTTTACCAGTATAGTTTCATCTTCATAATCCATAAAATATTCGCAATTGCTTTTGTAACTATGGTTGTA
>JAVHOI010000020.1:0-5213 GCA_036169975.1 Ferruginibacter sp.
TCAATTGATATGATCACAACATCGGAAGTAGCCGTATCCATTACGATAGATAATGATATTCACCTGCCCGATATCATAAAAGAGCTGGAGCCATTTGGAACGGTGGAAACAGATACCAACCAAACGATTGTTTCAATTGTAGGCAACGAAATAATGCAAACGGAAGATGTGATGCTAAAGCTGTTTATGGCATTAAAAAATATTCCGGTGCGAATGATAAGCTATGGTGGCAGCCATCACAATATTTCAATATTGATTGACCGAAGCCATAAGGAACAAACATTGCAGGCATTAAACAGCGACTTGTTTGGACTGGAGTAATTATAATTGTATGCCTGCTTTTTGATAAATAAAGCTCATCAGCCAGGCCGGGCCAATCATTAAAAACTGAATGTCTTTTAGAAAAGATGGTTTTTTGCCTTCTACTTTATGCCCGTAAAACTGCCCGATCCATGCCACGGTAAATAGTATAAGGCACAGCAACCAAAGTGGCATAAAACCACTTAATTCAATATAATAACAAAGTAATAAGCAGGCAAGGCCAAAGAGTAACATGCCTATCCAAAGCGTTTTACTTAGCGAAAAATAATAAGCGGCAACCAACACCATTGCTATCATAGCTACATTTAACCTCAACCCTGCAATTGAATAGGGAAGTTTAATTCCATACAATAAACCGGTAATGGAAAAAAAGATAACAGGCACACAAATCCAATGGATTGTTTTATTAGTTTCATTTTTATGGCTTTCGCCATATTCCGAAAGCCATTGTTGAATGGTTGGCATAAGCATTGTTTTTAAAAAACCAAGTTACTTAATACATTTTGAAAAGAGGGTCAATAATTTTTATGTCATTAAATATCCCAGGGCTGATGTTTAAATCATATCCACATAACAATTTTTTAACAATAGTGATGCAACGAATAATAGTTTGCTATTGTCTTAGAATTGGTTTTTCATAGGATATTGGATTTAACGGGCAGGGATTTCTATCTCAGCCCTTTTTTATTCGCGGGCCTGGAATGCAAATAAAAACTCCCCGGATCCGGAGAGTTAAAATATTATAAAAGGGTAAAATTATTGTTTTACACCACCATCATCGCATCTCCATAACTGAAAAAACGATATTTATCTTTAATGGCTTTTTTGTAGGCTTCCATCACCAAATCGTAACCGGCAAAAGCACAGGTCATAATTAATAAACTTGTTTTGGGTAAATGAAAATTGGTTACCAAAGCATCGGCAATTGAAAAATTATAAGGGGGATGGATAAACATATTCGTCCAGCCTTCGGATGGCTTTAATAATTTTTGTGCGGTAAATGATGATTCCATAGCTCTCATGGTAGTGGTTCCAACAGAGCAAATCCTTCTGCCCTCGGCTTTAGCCTTATTCACTATCTGGCAGGCTGTTTCATCAATACCATAATATTCGGCATCCATCTTATGTTTGCTTAAATCTTCCACCTCAATTGGCCTGAAAGTGCCTAACCCGGTATGAAGGGTAACTTCCGCGAAACGGACCCCTTTAATTTCCAGCCTTTTGATTAGTTCTTTACTATAATGTAACCCCGCGGTGGGTGCTGCAACAGCGCCCTCATGCTTGGCATAAACCGTTTGATAACGTTCCTTGTCTTCTTCATCGGGTTTGCGTTTAATATATTTTGGCAATGGTGTTTCACCCATAAAATCCAGCATTACCCTAAACTCTTCTTCCGTGCCATCCCACAAAAAACGAATAGTGCGCCCACGGCTGGTTGTGTTGTCAATTACTTCTGCAACCAGTTCGTCGTTTTCACCAAAATATAATTTATTCCCTACCCTTATTTTACGGGCGGGGTCAACAATAACATCCCATAAACGGTTTGGCTTATTTAGTTCCCTTAATAAAAACACTTCGATTTTAGCGCCTGTTTTTTCCTTACGGCCATACATGCGGGCAGGAAAAACCTTTGTATTATTTACAACCATTACATCCTTATCATCAAAATATTCGATAATATCGCGGAAATGGCGATCTTCAATCACACCTGTTTTGCGATGAACCACCATCATTCGGCTGTCTTCTCTTTTCTTGGTTGGATTTTGGGCGATCAGATTTAATGGAAGGTCGAATCGGAACTGACTTAATTTCATGTGTATCAAAAAATTTTTTAATGATAATCAGACCTATACTGTAGTTGTTACAGAGATGTAGCCCGCCAATCTGCGGACACTTATCATGTTACGGCATGATTTTTAAGAGCGCAAATGTAGCTCATTTTAAGCAGATTGCGGCAAACGGCCAAATCTTTTAATTAAATCCTCCACTATAATAAGAAAAATAGCGTTAATTACGTACGGTTTATTTTGTGAACTGTTTACTTCTATGCACCTTTAATTCCAATAGTTTTTAATAAAACAAATATGAGTAAAAAGCATCACCTGGTTATGGTTTCCGTCTTATTATTAATGGCTGTTGCCAATGTTTATTGTCAGAAACAATCGGTTAAAAAATATCCCAGCCTTTTCTGGGAGATCACCGGTAATGGCTTAAAAAAACCATCCTATCTTTTTGGCACCATGCATGTGAGCAGCAAAATGGTATTTCATTTAAGCGATTCATTTTATTATGCCATGAAGCATGTGGATGCGGTGGCATTGGAACTGAACCCTGATCTGTGGCAGGGGCAAATGGCACACTTAGACAAGCTAAAAGAAAATTATGCTGATTATATCCGGTCGCGGGGCGGTGATTTTTTAAACGAAAACTCTTTCAGGATAAATAATTATGATACGGAATTAAAAGCGGCGCTCAGTACTGAACCTGCCATCGTTAATAGTTTATTGTACCGAAGTTTTAAAGCCAGGGAAGATTTTGAAGAAGACACTTTCCTGGACATGTACATTTTTCAAACAGGGAAAAAATTGGGTAAACGATCCGCAGGCGTTGAAGATTATAATGAAACCGAAAAAGTGGTGCTGGAAGCTTATGCCGAAATGGCCAAAGAGAAAAAGAAAAAAAATATAGACACTGATGGGGAATCCATGAGGGATATTGGACAAAAGATACAGGATGCCTATCGCAGCGGCGATCTTGACCTGATGGATTCATTAGATATATTAACTGAAAGATCGGATGCTTTCAGGGAGAAATTCTTATATAAAAGAAATGAGATCCAGGCTGGTTCTATTGATACCATCATTAAAAAAAACAGCCTTTTCGCGGGTGTTGGAGCCGCTCATTTGCCCGGCCCCAGGGGCGTTATAGAATTGCTCCGAAAGATGGGATATATATTGCGCCCCATCAAAATGACGGAAAGGGAAACTTTGAAAAAAGAAAAAATTGATCAACTGAACGTCCCGGTTACTTTTTCTACTATAACGGCTGATGACGGATTTTACAGTGTGAATATGCCCGGACCATTATTTAAGATGAAGGACGACTTCCAGCATTTAGACAGAAGACAGTATTCCGACATGAGTAATGGTAGTTATTACCTGGTAACGAGGGTAAAGACATTCGCTCCTTTTCTGGGACAAACAGAAGCGATGACCATGAAAAAAACGGATAGCCTTCTCTATGAAAATATTCCGGGGAAAATCCTTAATAAAAAGGTGATTGAAAAAAACGGATACCAGGGATTTGACATCACCAACAAAACAAGGCGGGGTAACCTGCAACGATATAATATTTTCATTACCCCTTTTGAAATATTGATCTTTAAAATGAGTGGCAAAGAAAATTATGTTGACGGAAAAGAGGCGGCGCAATTTTTTTCATCCATACAAATAAAAGAAAATATTGTTGATCCTGAATTATTCATGCCGGCCCAGGGCGGGTTTACCGTGAGCTTCCCGCAGGCTCCGCATGAAAATTTGAATACCAATTCTACAGACGGAATTAATCGCTGGGAGTATGAAGCCATTGATAAAGCGACTGGCGATGCGTATCTTATTTTTAAAAAAAGTGCCTATAATTTTAAGTTTTTGGAAGAAGATACTTTTGATTTGAAACTGATTGAGGAATCCTTTCATTCTCCTGATTATTTTGAAAAACAAATTGACCGAAAGCTCACCAACTGGCTGGGTTACCCCTGTCTTGAAGTGAAGGGAATCATGAAAAACGGGAACAAGGTAACAGCCCGGTATATCATAAAAGGGCCGCACTATTATTGCCTTGCGGTGAGCAGTAAAAATGCTGATAAGAATTTTGATGATTTCTTTAATTCCTTTCGCTTTGCTCCTTACCGGTATGGTACAAAAAAACAGTATGCGGATTCATTCCTGCACTTTTCCGTAACTACGCCGGTGGCGCCCACCCTGGATGAAGCCTACCGGATCAAATTGGAAGAAGTTACAGCGGATATTGCTAACAGTACCAATAATCCGGGAAATATCAGTTACTGGCCGAAGGGCAAAAACGCACTGTTCACCAGCGATTCTACCGGCGAAACGATTGAAGTGAGTGTACAACAATATCCCAAATATTATTGGGTAAAAGATTCCGCCAACTTCTGGAAAAATGAAATAAATGATTACAATGATGGCAATGACATGTTGTTATATAAAAAAGATTCTTGTACATTAAAAAATGGTGTAACAGGTTATCAATTTAATTTTAAGGATACCGGTTCCTCCAGAACAATCAACAGGATGGTCATTCTTAAAGGCAACTATAAGTTTAGCCTGGTAACCATTGGCGACACACTGCAACCACACAATGATTTTACCTATCAGTTCTTTTCAGGCTTTGCGCCTGAAGATAAAAAGCCGGGAGAAAATATTTTCATCAACAAACTTGATAGCTTTTTTACCGATCTGCTAAGTAAAGACAGCGCTATCTATTCTAAGGCGCAGCAATCTATCAGCAATATTTATTATGGCGAAAAAGGAACTCCAAAAATTGTAGCCGCCATCAATGCGTTGAGGGTGGATAAAAATTATGCGGATAGTAAGACAAAACTAATCGCTGAACTAGGTTATATAAAAGATACCACCCAAAGAATTGTTGTTGGCATCCTGAAAAAAATATATGAGCAAACCGCCGATACCAGTATTTTTCAAAATGAAGTACTAAAGGCATTGGCCAGGCATAAAACCTCCAGTGCCATTCAATTGTTTAAGGAATTGGTTTTACGGGATCCTCCTTTTTTTGATAACAACTATGACTACACAGATTTATTCAGCAACCTCGGGGATTCATTGAAATTAGCGGCCACCTTGTATCCTGAG
>JAVHOI010000021.1:0-1169 GCA_036169975.1 Ferruginibacter sp.
GGGTTATATATAATTGTCGAATTTGGTTGCCAACCTGTTATTAACTCTTATTATTTTAAAACCTGTTGCCAAGGTTGGCAACCCTTCAGGAAATAACGCGACAATTGGAAATGCACCCGATGAAAGTTACTTTGGCTTTAGGCGCTTCTTAAATCCCCTAATGAAAGATTTTATTAAAAATGATAAGGCCGCAATTATTTAAAATATAAAAGAGCCGATAAAATATTTGGAAAAGCTGCCAATGAAACCTGGTATTTAAAAATAAAACCATCTGCATTTAATGCAGCTACACAAAAAGCGGAACTGCTACCGTAGCCAGCTTAAAAAAGATCCGAAACATTAGCTTCGGATCTTTTCAATTCAATTTATCCAAAAAAATCTTTTTTAAAAATTAATGAACATCGTGTTTTAAAAGTTTCATTAAAGTTCCCCGCTTAACAGTGGGGATTAATGGCTGTTTTTTCTATTTCTTCAAATACATCACTTCCTTTACCAGTTTTACCGTTCTTGGAATATCCGGCAAATATTGCGCAACCAGATTAGGTGCATAATGCATAGGCGCATCTGCCGAACAAATCCTGCGGATAGGCGCATCAAGGTAATCGAACCCTTCTTTCTGTATGCGGTAGGTTATTTCGGAAGATACGGAAGCGAATGGCCATTGTTCTTCTATAATTACCAGGCGGTTTGTCTTTTTTACACTTTCTAAAATAGTAAACCAGTCCAACGGACGAATGGTTGCCAGGTCAATCACTTCCGCTTCAATGCCTTCCTTCGCTAATTCTTCCGCAGCGCCCAGCGCCACTTTCATCATTTTATTGAAGGATACGATTGTTACATCTTTCCCTTCCCGCTTTACAAAAGCCTTACCTATTGGCAATAAATATTCTTCTTCAGGTACATTACCCTTTTCGCCGTACAGCACTTCGCACTCCATGAAGATAACCGGGTCATCATCACGAATCGCACTTTTCAATAAACCTTTCGCATCGTAAGGGTTACTTACTGATATTACCTTCAACCCGGGGATATTCGCATACAATGCTTCAAAAGCGGTGGAGTGCTGTGCGCCCAACTGCCCGGCGCTTCCACCCGGTCCACGAAAAACAATGGGACACCCAACCTGCCCTCCACTCATCGCCAGCATTTTGGAGGCTGTGTTTAAAATC
>JAVHOI010000022.1:0-5200 GCA_036169975.1 Ferruginibacter sp.
ATGATAAAAAAAATCATTTCCATAGCCATTTTAATTTGTTTTTTAAAAAATATAAACGCACAAATAATATGGCCTGCCATTACCCAAACCAACAAACCATGGACCCGCTGGTGGTGGGAAGGAAGCGCAGTTGACAAGCCCAATTTAACCGCAGCCATGCAGTTATACCAGCGGGCGGGATTGGGTGGTTTGGAAATAACACCCATCTACGGTGTAAAAGGCGCAGAGGATAAATTCATCGATTTTTTATCGCCCAAATGGATGGATATGTTGCAACATACCTTATCGGAAGCTAAAAGATTGAACCTGGGGATTGACCTCGCCAATGCAACCGGCTGGCCATTCGGCGGCCCATGGGTAACTCCTACGGATGCCTGTAAAAATATAAATGTAAAAACTTATCAGCTAAAAGTAGGGGAGCAATTAAATGAACTGATTCAATTTACGCAAGCCGCGTTGGTTCGGACGGTAAGTGGAAAACCTGTTGATGTTAATTCATTATCCTACCCGGTGTCCACCAATAAAAATTTGCAATTTTATGCCTTTGACCAGCTTCGTTATGAATTGCCGTTAGCATTAAATACGTTGATGGCTAACAGCGATAAAGGAGAAATAATTGAACTAACGAATAAAGTAGCTCCATCCGGAAAGCTAAACTGGATAGCTCCTCCAAACGGCGGAAACTGGACATTAACGGCTTTGTTTATTGGGTGGCATGGTAAAATGGTAGAGCGTGCCGCACCCGGTGGCGAAGGAGACGTGATTGATCATTTTAATGCCACTGCATTAAAACATTATTTAAACAAATTTGATACGGTATTCAAAGGAAGGGATATCAGCGGCATTCGTGCCTTTTTCAATGATAGTTACGAAGTGGATGATGCAAGAGGTCAAAGCAACTGGACACCGGATTTTTTGGTTCAGTTCAAACAACGAAGAGGGTATGACCTGAAAAATTATTTGCCACAATTATTTTCAAGAGATACCACTGAAGTTAGCCGACGGGTATTGCTGGATTACCGTCAAACCATTTCGGATTTGATATTGGATAATTTTACAAAACCTTGGCAGCATTGGGCTTTCGGGCAAAAAAAGATGGTGAGAAACCAATCGCATGGTTCGCCTGCCAATATTTTGGATTGTTATGCAGTGGTGGATATTCCCGAAACGGAAGGGGAGGATATTTTGCGTTTTAAATTCGCCACTTCCACCGCCAATGTAATGGGCAAGCCTTTGGCTTCTTCTGAAACTGCCACCTGGTTGGGTGAACATTTCCAATCTTCATTGGGTGATGTAAAACAAGCCGTGGATAAATATTTTGTGGGTGGCGTTAACCATGTGTTCTGGCATGGCACCAATTACTCGCCGCAAAATGCCCCATGGCCGGGATGGTTATTTTA
The DNA here is from genome assembly GCA_036169975.1 of Ferruginibacter sp. Lineage (GTDB taxonomy): Bacteria > Bacteroidota > Bacteroidia > Chitinophagales > Chitinophagaceae > Ferruginibacter. The sequence goes on from JAVHOI010000022.1 coordinate 1,401, forward strand.
TGCTGCCGTACACTTTACACCCGCCAATTCTTTTTGGAAAGATTTTGGCACGCTGAATAATTATGTGGCCCGTTGCCAAAGTTTTTTACAGAAGGGTAAACCGGATAATGAAGTGTTGTTATACTTTCCGTTTAATGATAAGAATGCGGGCCCTGGCAGGGATATGCTGAATCATTTTGATGGCATGGAAGGCTTTGGTAAAACCGTGTTTAAAGAAAGTGCGGAATGGCTGTTGAAGAAAGGGTATCCGTTTGACCTTATTTCGGATAAACAAATTATAGAACAGGTAAGGACGGATGGCGGGTTATTAAAATCTGTTAATCATAATTATAAAACCATTTTACTTAGCGATGTAAAAATTATTCCATTGGAAACGATGAAGCAATTGGTGGCATTGGCCGTAAACGGTGGAACCATTGTTTTTTATCAGCACCTGCCCAATGATGTACCTGGTTTGTTTCAATTGCAGAATAGAAAGAATGAACTGGAAGCCATCCTCCACGCTTTATCTTTTTCTTTCATCACAACTACAGTAAAAAAAGCAATGGTTGGTAAAGGATGCTTTTTGACAGGCGGCAATCTGGATGACCTTTTGCTTGAGGCAAAAGCCGAAAGGGAAATATTGGTTGATAAAGGTCTGCAATACAACAGGCGGAGCTATAGTGGTGGCCATTATTATTTTATCAATAACCCCGGTACGCAACCATTCAATGATTGGGTATCGTTGCAAACTATCGAAAAAAATATAGTAATCTTTAACCCAATGAATTTGACGAACGGTATCGCCAAAACAAGACTGAATAATGGAACCGTTGAAGTATTGCTGCAACTACAGGCAGGCGAAAGTTGCATACTTCAAACCGCAGATAAACCCATTACCGGTAAAGCATATCCTTACTATAAAACGGCAACAACGCCAGCGGAAATCAAAGGCAACTGGACGATACAATTTATCAAGGGAGGCCCATCACTTCCAGCATCAGTTGAAAAAACAGGATTGGGTTCATGGACTGATCTGCCAGGTGAAGAAGTAAAAAAATTTAGTGGCGCTGCACAATATAGTATTCATTTTGCAAAGCCGGCTGGTAAAGCCGCCGCTTATTTGCTTGATCTTGGGGAGGTGAGGGAAACCGCTGAAGTATGGTTGAATGGGATGAAATTGCAAACCTTGATAGGCCCCGTTTTTCAAAAAAAAATTGATGCGGAATTGTTGAAACCAACTAATTTGTTGGAAGTAGTAGTTACGAACGGAATGCCCAACAGGATTGCTGATCTTGAAAAACGTGGAGTGATGTGGAAGAGATTTTATAACACCAATTTTCCTTCCCGTTTAGCGGAAAACCGTGGCAGCGACGGGATATTCACCGCAATTAAATGGCAACCCAAAGCAGCAGGTTTATTAGGGCCGGTAACATTGACACCCATTATATTTGTGAAATAATTTGTATGATAACAACAGGAGGACAAGATAGATTGATTTAATCATGCTCATCATCTTCGCAGATTCTGGCCCCCTCTCCTTCGGAGAGGGCGGGGGGTGAGGTCTAACGAACTGGTTCCATAAACCATAACAATTTTCAATCATAAAAAAACATAACATATGAAACGATTCCTCTCGCTCTTATTCCTCTCTGTCATTTTTACGAATGTAATTTCTGCACAAACAAAAGACGAAAAAGCAGTAGCCGCTGCTGTAGAAACCTTGCGCAAAGCAATGGTGGATGGAGATAGAGCCGCACTGGAAAAAATTGCTGATAAGGGTTTGTCCTATGGCCACTCCAGTGGTAAAATAGAAGACAAGGCAACCTTTGTAGAAAACATCGCCAACGGTAATTCTGATTTTGTAACTATTGATTTAAAAGATCAAACCATTTATGTATCCGGCAAAACGGCCATCGTTCGCCATAAGCTAACGGCCACCACAAACGATAAAGGCAAGGGCGCCGGAACCGTAAATCTCTCCATCATGACCGTATGGCAAAAAGATAAAAAAGAGTGGAAGATGCTGGCAAGACAAGCAGTGAAAGTGCTGTGATGAGAGATGGGAGATGAGAGATGAATGATGAGTAATGAGTAATGAGTGATAAGTAATAAATTAGTGAGCATTCATTTATCGGTTCTTCATGCTCGTTTTAATTGAATAAAAATGAAAAAAATAGCATGCCTTTTTATACTGTTCTGCATAGCACAAATGTTGCAGGAATTTCATGCACAACAATTTGCACCCAAGCCGCTTTACAGCGATCCCATTCATGATGGCGCTGCCGATCCAGTGATTGTATGGAACAAAAAAGCAAAGCAATGGTGGATGCTGTACACCAACCGCCGTGCAGCCAATTCATCAGATACAATTGGGGTAAGGTGGGTACATGGCACACGCATTGGTATTGCTGTTTCGCAAGACGGCCTACACTGGAAATATAAAGACACAGCGAATATTAATTACCGTCCGGATAGTGGCTACACTTTTTGGGCGCCTGATGTCATTGAAGAAGAGGGCATTTACCACATGTACCTAACTTATGTACCGGGTATATTCAACGACTGGAACCATCCAAGAGAAATCGTGCATTTAACCAGCAAGGTTTTATTAAACTGGAAATACGAATCCACCTTAAAACTGGCTAACCAAAAAGTGATTGATGCATCGGTATTTAAATTACCGGATGGGACTTTTAGAATGTGGTACAACAACGAAAAGGATGGCAAATCTATTTACTATGCCGACAGTAAAGACTTATACAACTGGGTTGATAAAGGCAAAGCCATTGCTGCAAGAGGTGAAGGGCCAAAGACATTTTTCTGGCAGGGAAAATATTTTATGATCGTTGATGTATGGAAAGGGACGGAAGTGTATTCATCGGATGATTTGTTGACGTGGAAGAAACAAGCCAAACGAATATTGGAAGAGCCGGGCAAAGGAAAAGATGACCAGGCTATCGGCGGGCATTGCGATGTGGTGGTGAATGGCGGCCGTGCCTTTGTGTATTACTTCACGCATCCCGGCAGAAGCAAAGCGAATCCTGCCGCAAGAGGATCTGTTGAGGATAAACGAAGTGTGATACAGTTGGCGGAATTGAAATATGTAAATGGAGCAATTGTTTGTGATCGGGATGAACCGATAGTAATGGGTTTACAAAACAAAAATTAAGTGTAAGGATTTTGTCCTGTACAATGGTTGATTAATAGTTGAACATGAAAATGCAAAAGAAATTTAACCCGATATTGATGCATTTTATGGAATATAGGATGAAATGCAGTAAAGGAAATTTTGTTTCGGTGGAAAAAATAGTAGTAAGTAAATAGGAGAATAAGTAAGTGTTCTTTGGTTCAAAATATTTTTAAGTTTTTGTAAGTTGAACAAAGCCAAATCAATGTTGTTGACTTAAGCGAATTGAGTGGCGGGTGGGGACACCCGCCACGGCTCGTTGCCGCGGTTGGTCCTCACCAACCGCTTAAGTCAACGACATTGAAAGCCAAATAATCAGTTTCACCGTTTGATTAAGCCGAATAAATTATGCTCACAGCAGCATTATCAAATAATCCTAAATTCCAACTGGTGATCTTAAACATAATATACAAAATGAGCTCAAAAACTTTTTCTATTTCTGCCATATTTATCCTGCTATTATCAGGGCTGAATGTGGTTGCACAAAATAACCTAACCATTTACCCTAACGAAGTTTGGCCGGATGACCAGGGTAATCATATCCAGGCGCATGGTGGTGGCATTATCAAAATTAAAAATACCTGGTACTGGTATGGAGAAGAGCGCAGGCAGGGACTGGATTCAAATTTTC
>JAVHOI010000023.1:0-5197 GCA_036169975.1 Ferruginibacter sp.
ACCAATCTTCTCCACCACCACCGCCGTGCCATAGGCAAGTACTTCCGTAATGCCCTGCATCACGTCATTGGCATCATAGCGCATGTTGATGATAGCGTTAGCGCCCATTTCATTGGCATGTTGTATCATCAACTGATAGGCTTCTTCCCTGGTTTTTTCACACAGTTCAACATAAATGGAAAGTTTGCCACCAAATAAGGATTGTACACCACCTCCAATATTTCCAGGTAAACTCCTGCTTCTCACTGTTATACCACGCACCAGACCGAGGTGTTTGCTTATGCGGTAACCTTCAAGGTTATTGGCTGTTGTTATGAGTTGAATATCCGTCATGGTAAATTTTTTTCTAAAGATAGCCCTGTTTTAAACACATTTTAACTTCATTGCTTATTGTGGTCAAATTTTTGTAAGTGCATTGTTCGTAATTTCGCCGCCTGTGTACACTTCTATACCTTAACGTTTTTTTTGGAAGTTTACCAGGGAGCGTTTTTATTGAACCCGGATTTAATATAAACAAATCCATGCCTTCAACAGGCGCTTAATTTTTAACCTTAAAACCTCGGGCTCCTGTAAGGGGTTGGGGTAAATATTTTTTATGCTACAAACTGCCGAAGACATCCGCCTGCTGAACGAAAAGATCAATCATGCAGCGGGTTTTGTAACCAGGATCAATGATGAATTAAGTAAAGTAATTGTAGGCCAGCACGGCATGATAGAAAGGCTACTGATTGGCTTACTGAGCAATGGCCACGTACTGTTGGAAGGTGTGCCGGGTCTGGCGAAAACCCTGGCCATCAAATCGCTGGCACAGGCTATTCACGCCAATTTTAGCCGCATCCAGTTTACGCCCGATTTGTTGCCTGCCGATGTGATAGGCACCATGATATATAACCAGGCAAGGAACGAATTCATGGTTCGCAAGGGGCCCATTTTTTCCAACTTTATTCTGGCGGATGAAATAAACAGGGCGCCGGCAAAAGTGCAAAGCGCCTTACTGGAAGCCATGCAGGAACGGCAGGTAACCATTGGCGATACTACCTTCAAACTGGATGAACCATTTTTGGTATTGGCTACCCAAAACCCCATCGAACAGGAAGGCACTTACCCGTTGCCGGAAGCGCAGGTGGACAGGTTCATGCTGAAGGTGATCATTGATTACCCTTCTAAAACGGAGGAGCAATTAATTGTAAGGCAGAATACATTGGGGCTTTCTTTTCCGCCCATTTATCCCGTGGCATCCACCAGTGAAATATTAACGGCCAAAGAACTGGTGCGGAAGGTGTACATGGATGAAAAAGTGGAGAATTATATCCTGGATATAGTATTCGCCACCAGGTACCCGGACAAATACAATTTGCCCAAGCTTAAACCACTCATTAGTTTTGGCGGGTCTCCAAGGGCCAGCATCAACCTGGCTTTGGCGGCAAAGGCGTATGCGTTTTTAAATAAAAGGGGTTATGTAATCCCGGAAGATGTAAGAAGTATTTGTAAGGATGTATTGCGCCACCGTATTGGATTATCTTATGAGGCGGAGGCGGAGAATGTGAATGCGGAAATGATCATCAGCGAGATATTGAGGGTGGTAAACGTGCCTTAATAAAGCAGGCTCTCAATCCCCGCCGGTAAGCGGGTGGCTTTGAAAGGGTTTTATTTATAGGATAGGAGATAAAAGGGAAAAAGCCGAAATCAAATTCACATTTTTTTAAATCATTTCTTATTTTGAGGTATCGGAATGGTTATTGTTTTTTAGAAACCCAAATTGAGAAATGATTTTAAACCTTAGTAGAAATGAATTGATTTAAATGAGCCAACCTTATTGAATTCAATTAGAAAGAAAATAGGTTTACCAATTTATAAACACAATTTTCCCGGTAACAATGCTTGTAGCATTATGTCATTGAAGGTAATAAGGTAGGATTCAAATACCCAGCTTTCCACAAAGGTTTAAAACCGTCAATAAGCGGGTAAGGGAATAAGGTTTTGGATAATTAAATTGTAGTTCTTCCAGAACCAAAAAATAATAAACAATTCAAATTGCCCTTTAGTTTTATCCGCCGGGACGGATTATTCAATTACTAATTTTTATACTTCAACCCTTGTTAAAAAAGAAAAAAAATATCGAACAGGTCGTTATTCCCGGCGCTCCCGCTTCGGGTGAGTTGGCGGGAGCTGATATTATGCGGAAAGTAAAGGAGCTGGAAATTAAAAGCAAAAAAATAACCACTCATTTATTCATGGGTGAATACCATTCCGCTTTTAAGGGAAAAGGAATGAGCTTCAGGGAAGTGAGGGAATATTACGCAGGTGATGATGTGCGTTTCATTGATTGGAACGTAAGCGCGAGGTTCAACCATACGTTTACGAAGGTATTTGAAGAGGAACGGGAGCTTACCATTTATTTGCTGGTGGATGTAAGCGCAAGTAATTTATTTGGAACCGTTCATTCCAGGAAGCGTGATATAATTACGGAGATAGGCGCCGTGTTGACTTTCAGCGCCATCAACAACAATGATAAAGTAGGGGTAATATTTTTCAGCGATAAGATAGAAAAATATATCCCGCCCAAAAAAGGCAGGCAGCATGCGCTCTATATCGTGCGGCAGTTGCTTACCGCGGAGCCGGTTGGAAAGAGTACCAACATGGAGGAAGCAATCAGGTTTTTTAACAAGGCTTCGCATCAGAAAAGCATCGCTTTTTTGTTGAGCGATTTCGTGGATGCCGTGTATGAAAATGACCTGAAAGTAATTGGCGGCAGGCATGATGTGATTGGCCTGCGTATTTATGATAAGATGGATATGCAATTGCCGGAGGCTGGTTTACTGCAGGTGCAGGACCTGGAAACCGGCAGGCGGCAATGGATTGACAGCAATGACGCGATGGTCCAGTACAATTACAAGCAAAGGTTTATGGAGAAAAGCGAATTGTGTAAAAATTATTTCCGAAAGGCCGGCGCCGACCTGTTGCATATACGCACCGATGAAGACTATGTAAAAATTTTACAAAAGTTTTTTATTAAAAGAAAATGATTTTGATTAATTGATAATTGAAAAATTGAAAATGGATAATGGGAAAATGCGGATAATTTTTTTGACGGTTGCAATGGCCTGTTTTTCTTTTCTGTCATCTTATGCTCAGCCTGTAATTAAAACCACTGTTGATAAAAATGAAATATTAATCGGTGAACAGTTTAAACTTACGATTGAAGCCATTTTTTCGCCGGAAGCTTATAAAATTAGGTGGCCGGCTATACCTGATTCTTTGCGGCATTTTGAAGTTATCAGCCGGAGTAAAATGGATTCTTTGTACAACAATAGCCAACTTTCAGGTTTGGCGCAAACGCTTACATTAACCAGTTTTGATTCGGGTAAATGGGTATTGCCTTCCTTTCTGGTTAGCATGGAATCATTAAAAGAAAATACTGCTTATAATTTTTTTACCGACTCCATGCCAATCACCGTTTCTTTTTCCGCAAGCGATACTACCCATTTGCTTAGGGACATCAAACCCATCAGGGAAGCGGATACATTTAACCCGGTATGGTATTGGGTAGCAGCAGGAATATTATTGGTGGCGCTGATTATTTTTATAATTTGGTATTACAGGTATTGGAAAAAAAATAAGGCATCCGTTCCATCGCCAAAAAAAACCTCGCCCTATAATGAGGCGATGAAGGAACTGGAAAATTTAAAAGCATTCAACCTGTCTGTTCCTGAAGAAATAAAAATTGTACACATCAGGCTAATTGAAATCCTTAAACGGTATTTGTCGCTCAGGCAAAATAATAATTACCTTAATAAAACAACCGGCGATATATTGATATTAATGAGCAGTCAATACCTTGATAAGGAGATGCTGGCTAAAGCAGCAGCCAGCCTGCGTTGTGGCGATGCGGTTAAATTCGCCAAATATCTGCCCCCCGCTTATGAAAGTGAAGGTTGCCTGCGGTCAATTAAAGAAGTAATCAATACCATACAGCAACTAACCGTAAACGATAAATCCCAAACTTTAAACCCTAAACCTTAAATCTTAAACCATCTTGTTCACTGACTATTTCAATACCATCAGTTTCTCGGCGCCGGAGTTATTCTGGCTCGCCTTATTGCTTCCCGCAATGATATTTTGGTATGTAAAAAATAACGATAAGCAACAGGCGGGTATAAAGGTTTCTTCCCTAAAATACTTTAAGGGAATTTCTTCGTGGAAAAATTTGTTTCGGCATGTGCCTTTTGTTTGCAGGTTGTTGGGAATGTTATTTTTAATTGCGGCGATGGCACGGCCCCAAACAAAAAATGATGAACAACAGGTAGAAGGCGAAGGGGTGGATATAATTTTATGTATTGATGTAAGTGGCAGCATGACCGCTCAGGATTTTACACCCAACCGGATGGAAGCGGCGAAAGCGGTAGCGGAAAACTTTGTTGAAAAGAGATTGACGGACCGGATTGGTATCGTGATTTTTTCAGGAGAGAGTTTTACGCAATGCCCGCTTACCACGGATAAGGCCGTGCTTAAATCCGCCATTGAAAATATCCGTAACGGTTTATTGGAAGATGGTACGGCGATAGGAGACGGGCTATCTACGGGTATTGACCGGTTGCGCAGCAGCAAATCTAAAAGCAAAGTGGTTATCTTATTAACCGACGGGGAAAATAATGGCGGCTTGATAGGGCCCGACAATGCGAAGGAAATTGCCAAAGCCTTTGGCGTAAGGGTTTACACGATTGGCGTGGGTACAGAAGGCTATGCGCCATATCCAATAAAAACAGAACTTGGCGTAATCATTCAGCAACAAAAAGTTACCATTGATGAAAAGCTGCTGAAAGCGATTGCAAGTGAAACCGGTGGCAAATATTTCAGGGCGAAGGATAATGCCGGGCTGGAAAATATCTACAAGGAAATAGACGGGCTTGAAAAATCAAAGGTGGAAATTTCTACAGTTACAAGATATACGGAAAAATTTTTCCCTTATGCCATTATAGGGCTTGCTTTCCTGTTGATTGAACTGGCGCTGCGTTTTACTGTTTTCAAAAAGTTTCCATAGCTGATTGCCCGGGGTTGGCAACCCTGCCCGTATTTTGAATGCATCCTTTTAGCGTTAAGGGCAATTACTATAAATTTGTACAATATGATGGCAACAGTTTATAAAAGTACCGGTAGCTGGTATATTGTGCGGGATGAAGCCGGCAAGATTTTTAAT
>JAVHOI010000024.1:0-2292 GCA_036169975.1 Ferruginibacter sp.
TGATTTTTTTTGTTACTTTTTTTTATCAAGAAAAAAAAGTAAATAGAGTCTAACCACCTATCAACAAGGCTTTGAGCTTTAACTACCTAATCCTAAAAAATCATTAATTTATTCCTTGCCGGGTATAACTTCTTTACCCAATCTTCCTCCCGTGAAGTATTGAATAAGTATTCTTCATTAATTTTTTAACACTATGCTATCTTCGATTTTAATACATTAGGGAAATTTTTTCATTACCCGGATATTTTTTCGGTTGACAAGTTAAGAAGTGCTTAAGGATATGGCCAAAGTGTTTACGATAACGAAGGGGTTGGAAAATATGGGCGCCCTGAAAACGGGGGGCCAGGGATCGGTTTATAAAGCGAGGCGAATTGGTGAAATAATCACGGCGGTAAAACTGTTGCCCACTCCCATACATTCTGAAAGCAATGACGATAAAAATTTCCGCGACTTTCAGAATGAAGTGGAGAAATTAAAGAGGGTAAACGCGGAACCCAATCCACACGTGGTTAAGATATTAAACTCGGGCCTTACCGAATCGGGTAATTTCCCCTTTATTGAGATGGAATATATCGAAGGGCCGGATATGGAGGATTTACTAAAGCCGCCGTACGATCCGGTATTTCCCATTAAAGAAATTATTAAGGTTGCCGATCAGTTATCTTATGCCCTTGCTCATTGCCATAAAGTAGAAGTAAAACACGGTGACATAAAAAGCAATAATGTAAAATTTAATGTGGACACCGGCAATTATGTATTGCTCGATTTTGGATTGGCCATCATGTCTGAAGAACAAAGGCGAACCAGCATGCGGCAGGCGGGGGCAATTGAATTTATGGCGCCCGAACAAAATGACGGGCTGATGTTTTTCCAAACGGATATATATAGCTATGGCATTATTTTGTATGAGTTGCTTACAGGTACCGTTCCTTTTCCTTTAACAGATAAAGGAGAAACAGCAAGGAACAAAGTAATGGTGGCGCATATAGAAATGCCGGTTCCGGATATCTTATCGAAAAGAAGATTGATGCTTCCGCATAACTGGAGTGATGAAAAAAAGGAAAGGGAAATGCAGGTTCCCCAATGGATGATCAGCACGATTTATAAATGCCTTGAAAAATCGCCTGAGGACCGTTTTAAAAATGGGATGGAGCTTCACCGATATATCGTTCACAACAGCACAATGCTGGTAGCAAGCAAGGAAGCGAATGCATTGAACGCGGTAATTTTACAAAGCGAGAATGAACGGTTAAGAACCCTGATTATTCAATACCAGGAAGCCGCGAAAAGCCGGGATTCCCTTGGGCTGAATCCCCATAAGGTTTTATCATTAAACGAGGTGTTGTCGGCGAAGATAATTGATGAGCCGGAAGTGATGCCTGAAACTGACAATCCTGTAATTAAAAGAAATTCTATTGCAGGCATCTTGTTATTGTTAATTATTTTAATGGTGGCTGCAGGGGTGGCATATAAATTCAGAAAGAAGTTAGGTTTTGCTGAAACCCCTGCCACCACTAATTTTAAGCCGGCTGAACCAAAGCCTGTTGTGAAATATGGACAATACAAAGTAATGGCTCCCAAAGCATATTTTCACAATGCCCCGGATGAAAATACAAAGCGGATGGCCTATATGGTGAAATCCAGCGATACGATAACCGCACTTAAGGAAACCAACGACTTTATCTATACCGAATTTTATAATAATAAAAATCAGTTGTCCAAAGGCTGGCTGCGCAAGAAGGATTTATTTGCGTTGGACAAATCCTCAAACAGTACCAATATTTCCCCACCTGTCGCTCTCGCTGAAAATAATAAAGATGAAAATGAACTAAGCAGGGCGGCGAAGTTATTGGCCAATGACCAATATGCGGAGGCAGTATTGATTTATGGCAACCTGGCCAAAAAGGGTGTAGCCGAAGCCATGTATCAATTTGGCGACCTTGCGTTAAAAGGTAAAAATGATGAAATCAATTGCCAGGAAGGAATTGAATGGATCAATAAAGCGGCCATCAAAAATTATACAGCCGCAAAACGAACGCTGGGCTTTTTATATATGTTTGCCGGCAATGAACCCATTCTGAATAGCAATGACTATAATTCCTGCGCCATAAAAAAAGATTCGGCCAGGGGTGCACGGTACTTAATTGAAGCGGTGTCGGAAGGGGATACCATCGCCATCCGTTACCTGGAGCAAATAAATAAGGCAAGGCAGTAAGGGCGATAATTTTTTTACAAAGAAAACATAGCCAAAGATTGCTTTACTTGAATAAGGGTTGCCAACCTTTGAAAGGT
>JAVHOI010000024.1:2392-5196 GCA_036169975.1 Ferruginibacter sp.
AAAAATAAAAACATAGCCAAAGATTGCTTTACTTGAATAAGGGTTGCCAACCTTTCAAAGCTTGGAAACCCTGAGCGCCCACCCTTAGCGGCTCTTTGGAGGGCAACCCGAATAAGTTAGTGGAATGATTGTTGGTTAGTACAAATTAAAACCTGTTAATGAAATTTAGTTCATCCTTTACAATTACTGTTTTCTTTGCATGTATTATTGCTGCCGGCTTTTCCTGCAAAAGAAATAATATCCCTGTAGCGGGGAACGCTGTTTATTATTACCCGGAGAAAAATATTTACTATGATGGCAGCCGGTCAAATTACTATTATTCATTAAATGGCGGCAGGTCATGGGACAGTATGGTTTTCAAAGGAGCTGGCTTCGGAGCGGTGTTGGGCCATAAGGTATCACTTGAAAGGACGGGGAATAAGGTGTGGAAAAATAATGAAAAGCACAGGAAAGATTATAATGGGGTACTTTTAAATATTGTAAACAACCAGACCATTTCACTTTCAAAGGCCGACAGTATCAGTAAAATAAAAACAATTGCCGTGGTTAAATCCCAGTCTGAAGTTAATGCGAAGGAAGAACCACCCAAAAAGGGATTAAGCAAATTTTTCAATAATTTATTTGGTAAGAAAAAGAAACCTGCGGGAGAAAATAATCAATAAAATCATTTACAAAAATGGATACAAAACAAAGTTTCTGGCAACGCATAGGATTGCACGATTGGTTCCTTAAAAGTGAAAACCTGGAATCAGTAAGTGAGGCCAGAAACCTTACGCCCGATATGGTTTATAAATATATAGTTGACAAGTTTGAGGAATCGGTACTGCAATTATCTTTTGCGCAGCGGGTAGTGTTCTATCATGAATACATCATTTCGTTTAATGCGGAAGACTACCATGGGTTCATGCAGGATAAGAAGGGCATTTTTGGCATCATTATCCAGGAATCAATAAAACAGTTTTACACCAATTTAAAGCAGTACAGGCTGCAGGGAAAAACGGTGGAACCTGCCGGCAATAAATGGGTATTTCGTTTCGCCTCGCATCCTGATTATAAAAGAGGCGATATGGGTTTTATTGGTAAGCTATTGCCCGGAAACACTGTTCAGAAAGAACAAAACCTCAGGGTCACTTTTATCCCGCGGCAAACGGGTATCGCACAAACCCTTGACATCAACCAGGCGATTTTAAAGGATTTTACTTTTTACAGCGAAGGTTATTATGAAGTGCCTTTCCAGGAAGATTTATTATTTGATGCGGCCAAAGTATCGGGCAATCAAATGAAACCGTTCGGCCGTTTTGAAACCACTTTACCCGACCGGGAATATGCGGGTAAGAAGCTGGAATATTTAATGCGGGATGAGGATATAACGGTATCCGGAAAAGAGGAGGAGTCCACAGCGCCGGATATATTCAGGATACCTTCCGAATGGGTAAGTACCCCACACCTGCGGATACGCTATGATAAGAACGGGGATAAATTTTACCTCGCTTCTTTCGGGGAAAAAACAATTGTTAATGAACAGGAGGTTGCTAAAAGCAACCTGCAAAACCCCGTGTGGACAGACCTTCCCGTTAATTCACGTATTGTATTGAATGGCATTGTGGGCATTAATCTTTTTAAATCCTGACACTGATGAATAATATTTTAGCCATTGCATTATTGGTAATATGTTTATCGCTGTTGGTGGTAAATTTCAGGGATATAAAAAACACACATAAAAAAAATGGGTGAAAATTATTTTGGAATAACAGATCCTGGCAGGCAGCGTACAAACAATGAAGACAGCTTCATAGCGAAAACCGTTGCCGGAAATCAATTAATAATTGCCTGCGTAATAGACGGGGTAGGTGGGTATGAAGGTGGGGAAGTAGCCGCCCGGCTCACCCGTGATGAAATAACGGATCACCTGGATAAATTACCGGGGGATATTATTGAACGGTTGGTATCCGCACTCGATAATGCCAATGAAAGGATTATCCGCGAAAAAGAAATAAGCCCGCAAAATGAAAAGATGGCTTGTGTGGTTACATTGGGTTTGGTGGATATGGAAAGGAATATTTTTTATTTCGCTCATGTAGGCGATACCCGCCTGTACCTCTTCAGGGATGGTTCGTTGATTAAAGTAACCAGGGATCATTCAGCCGTTGGATTTTTGGAAGAAAGCGGGAGGATTACCGAAGAGGCCGCGATGTTGCACCCCAAAAGAAACGAGGTGAATAAAGTATTGGGCTATGAAACACAAATTGCGCTGACAAAGGATTTTATTGATACAGGGGAATCCCCTTTTTTGCCCGGCGATACTATTTTATTATGCAGCGACGGGCTTACGGACATGATACCCGCCGGCAAAATTATTTCAATATTGAGCAGTGAAGATGAACTGTCGGCAAAAGGCAAGCTGCTGATAAATGCCGCGAATGATGCGGGCGGTAAGGATAATATTACCGTAGTGCTGGTGCAAAATGATAAGCCCACGGTGAAGCATGAAGTGACAAAACCATTGGTTGCTCAAATAAAAAATAATAATAGCGGTGAAGAAAAAATGAAAATGTTGGAGAAGGATGCCAGCCACGGAAAGCCTGTTATAAAAAGTAACAGCAGCAATAAAATTAATAAGTTGCTGCTCCTCTTTTGTATCCTTTTCTTTTTGGGATTCGCTTACCTGCTGTTTAAAAATTATAAAGAAAATATTATCATTGAAAAGCACACGCAAACGGTTACTCCTAAAAAAAGGAACCAGCAGGAAATTAATTTATCAGATAGTATCAACGCTTCAGCAAATGCGATAGTCAGGTTAAGCG
>JAVHOI010000025.1:0-5183 GCA_036169975.1 Ferruginibacter sp.
ATATTTCAGGCTTAATGCTTGATGAAGAAAGCAATTCATCAAAAAGCCTGATCGGACGGATGTTGGCATATAATCCCAGTTCCTTTCGCATCCTAAGCAAACCCTGCTCCGGCCTTACTTTGGCGGATGGGTCATTGTCATATTTTGGATGGCCGACAGCGCCAAAAAGGACAGCATCGGAGGCCTTCATTTTCTCCAGTGATTCTTCCGGCAATGGATTACCGGTGGCTTCTATGGCAACGTGGCCAATTAAGGCTTCATCATACGTAAATTCATGATTAAATTTAGCTGCTATTTTATCCAACACTTTTTTACCAACTGCTGTTACTTCTTTCCCAATCCCATCTCCGGGAGCGATGAGTATGTTTTTCTTTGCCATTGATTTCTTATTGTATTTTTTTAAAAGTTTTATTATGCGAATGCCTGATTTAAAAACCGGCTTCCTGCTGCGCAGGTAAAGATCAACAATGGTATGCCGTACAAGTGTGCGACGCAAGAATGCCGCTCATTGCTTCAATGCCCGGGCAACATTTTTTTTATACCAAAGCCCTTAAATAATATTCAACATTTTTTCAGTTGCCTTGATGGCGGCCACCGTCTGATCGCTGTCCAAACCACGGGTCTTAAATTCTTTGCCATTTTGCAGCCAGGTAATAATGGTTTCGCACAAGGCATCCGATTTACCACCCGGAGGGATGCGAACCGTATAATCTGCCAGTATTGGCAACTCGCTTTTCTTTTGTTTATAGATTTTTTTTAGCGCATTTACAAATGCATCGTACTGTCCATCACCCTGCGCATTTTCTTCATAAGATTCGCCATTGATGCAAATATCAAGGGTTACGGATGGCCTTAAATTTTTTGAATGGGTAAGTACGTAGTTTTTAATCTGTACTTTTTGTTCAATGCTATTGCTGTCTAAAATATCAGAAATGATGTAGGGTAAATCCGCCTGGGTAACCATTTCTTTCCGGTCGCCCAATTCAATTACCCGTTGGGTTACTTTCTTTAAATCTTCATCAGATAGCTGAATGCCCAATTGCTGCAAATTGTTATCAATATTGGCTTTGCCGCTTGTTTTGCCCAACGCGTATTTTCGCTGACGGCCAAATCGTTCTGGCATCAGATCATTGTAATAAAGATTATTTTTTTTATCGCCATCCGCATGGATACCGGCAGTTTGTGTAAAAACATTTTCTCCTACCACGGGTTTATTGGCTGATATCCGGAATCCCGAAAAGGCTTCTACCAGTTTGCTTACGGTGTACAATGATTTTTCAACTACTGAAGTGGTTACCCCCGGCATAAAATCATTTAATACGGCTATTGCGCTTGCTAATGGTGCATTGCCGGCCCTTTCGCCCATTCCATTTACGGTAAGATGTATGCCATGCGCCCCGGCTTTTACGGCTTCCAAAACATTGGCGGTGCCAAGGTCGTAATCGTTGTGGGCATGAAAATCGAAATGCAATTCAGGATAACGGTTTACCAATTCCGATACGAATTCATAAGTTTCAGAAGGCGTTAAAACGCCCAGCGTGTCGGGCAATAAAACCCTTTTGATTGGTTGGTGCTGCAAAAAATCGAGGTACTGCAAAACATATTCTTTTGAATTGCGCATGCCATTGCTCCAGTCTTCCAAATACACATTGCATTGTATGCCCTTCTTCGTAGCCAAAGTTATTACTCTTTCAACATCAGCAAAATGTTCTTTGGGTTTTTTCTTCAGTTGATGTGTAAGATGATTTAGTGAACCTTTGGTAAGCAGGTTCATTACCTGCGCACCTGCTTCCAGCATCCAGTTTACAGATATAGCCCCATCTACAAAAGTGAGTACTTCCACCTGGTTGATAAAGCCATTCAACTTCGCCCAGTCCGTAATTTTTTTTACCGCCTGAAACTCGCCTTCGGATACCCTTGCGGATGCGATTTCAATGCGGTCCACTTTCACTTCAGTCAATAAAAGCCTGGCGATGGTTAATTTTTCAGACGCGGAAAAGGATACACCGCTGGTTTGCTCACCATCACGAAGAGTAGTATCCATTATTTCGATATGCCGGGGAGTTTTTTTCACTTGCTTTTTGTGAGAACTGTTAATATTTTGTGTTGTGTTAATCGTGAATGGTCAATGGCGAATTTTCATGGTGAGCCACCACTAAAGGGTGGCTCACCATGAAAATTCTGTTGCCGGACTATATTACATGAGCCGCTGCAAACGAAGCGATATCCGATTTCATGGCCTGCAAATAATCTATATCATCGTAACCATTTAACAGGTTATTTTTTTTATACCCATTAATGCCGAACAATTCTTTTTCACCGGTGGCAACGATGGTAATGGTTTGTTCCGGCAGACTAACTTCAAACTGAGCCTTTGAATCCGCCTCAATAGCGGAGAATATTTTTTCTAAAAAGCCAGGACTAACCTGCACAGGCAAAATGCCCATATTGATCGCATTGTTTTTAAAAATATCCGCGAAAAAACTGGACACCACGCAACGGAATCCATAGTCATAAATAGCCCATGCCGCATGTTCGCGGCTGCTGCCACTTCCGAAATTGGTGCCGCCTACCAGTATCTTGCCGGAGTAGATTGGATTGTTTAAAATAAATTCCTGTTGGGGTGTATCATCGGCATTATAGCGCCAGTCCCTGAAAAGGTTATCGCCAAAGCCCTCCCGCTTAGTTGCTTTTAAAAAGCGGGCTGGGATGATCTGGTCTGTATCTACATTTTCAATTGGTAATGGAACGCCAGTACTTGTAAGAATATTAAATTTATCGTAAGCCATATTTTTGGTTGATAGGTAATAGTTGGTGGTTGGTTGTTGATCGTTGATTGTTGATTGTAACAAATGATTCCTAATTCTTAATTCCTAATTCTCAATTCATCTTCTACATCAGTTCTCTTGGATCGGTTACATATCCGGTAACAGCAGCGGCGGCAGCTACTAACGGGCTTGCCAGCAATGTACGGCTGCCAGGCCCCTGCCTGCCTTCAAAATTCCGGTTGCTGGTACTCACTGCATATTTTCCGGCGGGTATCTTATCATCATTCATAGCGAGGCATGCCGAGCAACCAGGCTGACGTAAAAGAAATCCTGCTTCCGTTAATATATCCAATATACCTTCCGCTTTAATTTGCGCTTCTACAATGTGCGAACCCGGCACTACCCATGCAGTAACATGATCCGCTTTTTTACGCCCTTTAACGATGGAGGCGAAAGCCCTGAAATCTTCAATGCGGCCATTGGTACAGCTACCAATAAATACATAATCCACTTTCTTTCCAATCATTTGATCATCTTCGTGAAAGCCCATGTATTTGAGCGATTTTTCGTAAGTAGCTGTGCCACCTTTTAAATCGGCTCCTTTCGGGATTGATTTGGAAATACCCATGCCCATGCCGGGATTGGTGCCATAAGTAATCATTGGCTCAATATCCTCAGCATCAAAATTATATTCCACATCAAACCTGGCGTCTTCATCCGTCTTTAGTGTTTTCCAGTAAGCCAGCGCCTTATCCCATGTCGCACCCTTAGGCGCCAGTTCGCGGCCGTTGATATAAGAAAAAGTAGTTTCATCAGGCGCTATCATTCCGCCACGGGCACCCATTTCTATACTCATGTTACAAACGGTCATACGGCCTTCCATGCTCATTTTTTCAAACACTTCACCTGCATATTCTACAAAATAACCTGTAGCACCGGCGGTAGAAAGTTTTGAAATGATGTAAAGCGTAACATCCTTTGGAGTAACCGCTTTACCAAGAGACCCGTTTACGTTTATGCGCATTTTCAGCGGCTTTGGCTGCATGATACATTGTGAAGATAAAACCATTTCCACCTCGGATGTACCTATTCCAAAAGCGATGGCACCAAATGCACCATGGGTGGAAGTGTGAGAATCGCCACAAACAATGGTCATCCCCGGCTGGGTTATTCCATTTTCGGGACCTACCACATGCACAATACCATTCTTCGGATTTCCCAATCCCCAATGCGAAATACCATATTTGGCCGAATTGGTTTCCAACGCTTTCAACTGGTTGGCAGATAATGGATCTTCTACCGGCAGATGCTGATTAATGGTAGGCGTATTGTGATCAGCAGTGGCAAAAGTATGTTCAGGAAACATCACTTTAATCCCCCTGTTTTCCAGTCCCAAAAACGCAACAGGGCTGGTAACTTCATGTATAAAATGCCTGTCAATAAAGAATACATCGGGGCCATCTTCAATTTTCCTTACTACGTGTGCATCCCACACCTTATCAAACAAAGTATTCGGCATATTGATCGTTTTACTGTTTTTAAATTATTTTGCAAATATCTATTGTTATCAGGGAAAAAATGAAAATAAATCAGCAAATCTGAATTTACGTTGAATAAAAATCTTAAATAGCAAATGAAACCGGGTTTTCATGTAGCTGGATATTTGAATTTATCAATCGCCTGGTTTCTTACGGATTTTATAAACCCTTTTACTTTATGTGCCTTATTTACTTTTTAAACCCAATCCTTTCCCTGTCATTCCATTTTCGTTGAGCCGCCTTTTCATCCAACAGGTTTTCCATTGCATCATAAATTTGGTTTAGCTGTGCATCATGTTCGCCAAGCCGCCCTTTTATTTCTTTCAGTTGTTCCTTAAAATCATTTAGTAGCAATAAAACCATTGTTAGTTCTACAAAAGCCCTCATGATGGCAATGTTCATGTCTATCGCTTTGTCGCTGTTTAAAATACCGCTTAACATGGCAACGCCTTGTTCGGTAAAGGCATAAGGCAGCGCTATATTTGGCCGCTTGCTGGGGTATGTCATCACAAATTGTGATGACATATTTTTTTTTGAGGAATCAATTTGAAACCTCAATCCTTCGAATTCTACTTTTTTAAGCTGAAACATAAAATCGGAAGGAAACCGTTTTATATTTCGTTTCACGGATTGGTTTAGCACCCTTGTTTCATCTTCATAAAGCAGGGCAAGGTCAAAATCCAGCATTACCCTTGCGCCTCTTATTTCATATATCCTGTTTTGGATGCTTTGTATTATATGCATGATGAAATGCATTTAAAAGTTAGTAAAAACCTATGGGATATATTCTCATTAAAATTTGTTTAAGGTCGCAATTTGCAACCTCAGAACTCCTTACCTTTCGCAAAATGACCTGCTTTAATTTTTAAAAATCATC
>JAVHOI010000026.1:0-1162 GCA_036169975.1 Ferruginibacter sp.
ATTGAAATGATCCACGAAAAGAAAAATAAAAAGCAAAAGTTTCTTCATACCGTAAGTTGATAAATATTCATGGAGCCAAATAGATTTAATCCGAAACCTCCCCAACTGTTCAACAGTTTAGTTATGGTCTATCATAGTAAGCGTGATGCCATAAGAACCATCCGAATAGGCGCTTGGCGTGCCTGGCGTAGCTGGCTGGAATTCCGTGTGAAGAAATTTTCGATACACCAGGCCGATACCCTTTGCATAAATATCAATACTAAAATTCTTTTCACTATAAGAGTCCGGGTTACCGGGGATGCCTATTACTTCGTCCCGCTGGTTTACCGTTAATGTGCTGTCAAGTTTAATGCTTCCCAAAGTTAACGGATCATTTAAACCTTCATAAGTGTAATCCCAGTCATCCAAATACCGAACAGTTGAGTTTAAGGAATAGGTATCAATGTATGAATTACCCTTCCAGGAATAACCATCTTTGATGGGTAATTTCAATTTTAAGAAACGCTGGTTGTTTTCTATAAATTCAAAAGTAGTGCTGGTGTTCACCGCCATAAAGGTATTATCCGGTACCCAGGTGTCCTGGGATGTTTTTCGGATGAACCGTATGATCCTGTAAGCCGGCCTTCCCAGGGCATCATTGATTAATGCATCCACTACATATTTTACCTGGTAAGTAACGGTAGTATCTTTTAAACTAAAGGGCAAATATTTGAATGTATCCAACTGGTAAGTTATAAATTTACCTGCCTCAAGCGGGGCATAGCTTTCAATTGTTGCGGTTGTAAAATTTTCCGTTTGCTTTTTACAGGCACCCAACATCAGTAAAGTAAGGACACCGTCAAATAAAATAATTCTTTTCATAATACAGAGCGTTACATAACGAGAGCAGAAATTTTACTAAAAGGCTGCATACTTTTTTCCATTATTGCACTTTCATTTAGTTAAGCCTCATGGAGGCGGTATTTTTGTAAAAAGTAAAGAAGATGTAAAGAGTGCCATCGGCACGGCATGTTATTCTGGTATTTTCAATTAAAAAATAATATCGCCCCTGCGGAAATAATATTCTTAACCAAATGACATTGACTTTTATAACAGGATGGGTGCGGACCGCTGAATGATCCCTCCGCCCACTACATCATCCCCTTCATAAAAAACAGCGCTC
>JAVHOI010000027.1:0-5158 GCA_036169975.1 Ferruginibacter sp.
CGATGATGGGGCCCTGGTCTATCGCCAGGTGCGATTTTGCATACCAGTTATGCGATTCACTAAAGCCATCCGTAAAACCATATTGGCTCCATATTTTTTTGCCCAGGTCATAATAAAAATGTTTGAGAACCTGCATGCTGTACCCCGGTGTAAATGGCATTGAAGACAGCGCTGCCGTGGGTTGTATTACACCCAGGTCAACTTCGGGACAGTGGGCTACATAACCTTTGTAACTATCGCCTGCGGTAAGGCCCCAGCAATTTTCGCCATAGCCTTTATATTTTTTAGGGTTTTCAATGCAGTAAGCCCTGTTGATTAGTGTATGGTTTTTCCCCTGCTCAAAATAATTAATACCCCAACTGTCGGTAAGCTGGTTGGGGTCAATGCCCATGAAAGTATATTGCTCAAAAAATAATGGCCCGCCTTTATCCGCGCTTCCTAACGGTAACTTGTAGCCGTAATAAGTTTTTCCATTGAGCCAACCCAAACTACCCGTCCAGGTGGAATCATATACCATTCTCGCAATACCATGATTGGGTGAAGCGGCAGAGAGGATGTAGGTGATCAAACATTCATCCCAGCCCCACACCGGAAAGTTCATATCAAAGCCATTTCGTGGGCTCCAGTGCCAGTACAATCTTTTACTGTTCCCGTTGGTATGCCAGTTCCAGTTGGCAGCTCCCCAAATCTGGTCAATCCTTTTGCGTAAATATTTTTCGTGGATATTGTTGCTGTTAAAATATTCCCTGGCGCATAAAAAGCCCATCAACAGGTAAGAGGTTTCAACAATGTCGGCTCCATCATCCAGCCTGTCGAAAGGTACCGTCCTGCCGGTAGTACCATTCATAAAATGGGGGTAGATGCCATGATAGCAATCTGCCTTAATTAAAAAATCAGCTATCTTTATCAGCCTTTTAACCGCGGTATCCCTTCCGATCCAGCCTCGGTTAACCGCCACAATGGTAGAAAGGATGCCCATGCCTGTACCGCCAATAGCACAATCTTCGGAGCCAAATACATCTTTGCTCAGGTTGGGTTCGTCCCATGCTTCATTGATAAAATCCCAATAGTATTGAGCTTTTACCGGCACATCCCGCTCTCTGGCCAAACCGCTTACCGGATGGGCATAATGCCAGAAGTAACGAAAGGTTTGCCGCTGCACGATTTCAAGCAAAGTACTGTCACTGATATTTTTTACTATTCCGATTGGATTGATATTGTCGGGATAGCCGTCATGCAAATTAATTTTTTGGGCAAATGCATTGTAGCGGCAGCAAATGATACTAATTATAATGATTGTTCGCTTCAGCATCGTAATTTTTTTACCAGATTATTTTTTCTTCTTCGATTGGGAAGAGGTATGAGTGTCCATTTTTACTTACTTCCAATGCCTGCCTTCTTTGATATTCAAAATTAATCTTTCTTTGTTTATCGGATTGTCTATGACCTCATCCTCTTTCCTTCTCCAAAGGAGAAGGACGGCACTTTGGTACAAAGCCAAACATTATATCTTCCACTTCAGATTTATTTCTTTATTCAACAACAGCTATAAGTCAATATTCAACACTAAAGTTCTTAATTGCTCATCCTCTTTCCTTCTCCAAAGGAGAAGGACGGCACTTTGGTACAAAGCCAAACATTATATCTTCCACTTCAGATTTATTTCTTTATTCAACAACAGCTATAAGTCAATATTCAACACTAAAGTTCTTAATTGCTCATCCTCTTTCCTTCTCCAAAGGAGAAGGGCGGCACTTTGGTACAAAGCCAAACTTTATATCTTCCACCTCAGATTTTTTTCATTATTCAACAACAGCTATAAGCCGATATTCAACACTTGATTTTTGAAATATCATAATCCTGTTTATTACCTCTTTGGGAAAGCGGATTGAGGATTTTCAAAACCTAACTTCTTTAATCCGTTTATTACCTCCGGGCAGCCCATAAATAATTTCCACAATAAACCAGATCTATAATTTTCTATCATCACGATGATGGGGCCCTGGTCTATCGCCAGGTTTGATTTTGCGTACCAGTTTTTTGTTTCATTGAAAGCATCTGTAAAACCATACTCTCCCCATATCTTATCTCCCAAGTCGTAATAAAAATGTTTCAGTGCTTTCATGGAAAACTCCGGTGTATAGGGGAATGCGCTCAATGCCGCCGTGGGTGCGATTGTGCCTTCATCGTTGGTGGGCGAGTAGGCATTGTAACCGTTGTAGGTATCCGAAGCAGTTAGGCCCCAGCAATTTTCTCCATAGCCCTTGAAGTCTTTAGGATTATCTACGCAATAGGCCCTGTTGATGAGTGTATGATTTTTGTTTTGCTCCCAGTAATCGGCATAGCGGTCTTTTAACCCCGATGGATTTAAACCGAGAAATGAATACTGCGAAAAGAAAAGCGGCCCGCCATAATCAAAGCCTAACGGAAGGGTGTAGCCGTAAAATTGTTTCCCATTCTTAAAGAAATTACTTTGTGCCCATCCCCGGTGATACACCGCATCGCTTACCGGATACCTTTCGCCGGAAGCAGCCAGCACATAAAGGATGAGGCATTCATTGAAACCACGTACAGGAAAATTCATCGCCCAGCCATTGTTGGGGCTCCAGTGCCAGTACAATACTTCCTGCCCGCCCCGTGTAAACCAATCCCACTCTATATCATCCCACATCCAGCCAATCCTGTTCCGCAACTCTCTTTCCACATTATTGTTTCCATTAAAATACTGCCGTACACATAAGAGGCCCTGGAACAAATACGAAGTCTCCACCAAGTCGGCGCCATCATCCTTGCGCCCGAAAGGGATCGTTTTGCCCGTAGCGCCATTCATCCAATGTGGAAATACGCCATGATAAGAATCTGATTTGGATAAAAAATTAACCATCTTCAATAACAATTTCGCGGCGGTGTCCCTTGCTATCCATTTTCTTTCGGTTGCCACAATAATGCTCATCGCACCAAAGCCGGTACCACCGGTTGTTACCACTTCATCGCCATAATTATAGGCGACATTGCTTCTCTCCCTTGCCATGCCGCTTACCGGATGTGCGAAGTCCCAAAAATAACGGAAGGTTTGTTTTTGCACTTCATCCAACAGGGCCGAATCAGAAAGATTTAGTGGTCTGGATGCTGCATTAAAAACCGGAGCGTTGTGCTTTATTTTTTGAGCGGAAAGTGCGGCTGAAAAAAATAACAATAACCCAATAAATATTGTATTGATTTTCATTTTAATATTTTTATAAATAAGGTGCGGTGAACCCCAATTTTTTCATACCCATTTTCACTTCGGGGCAACTGGTAAATAAATTCCATAACAAGCCCGAACGGTAATTCTCGATCATCACTATAATGGAGCCCTGGTCTATTGCTAAAAATGAACCGGCATACCAAAGATCTTTTAAAGCAAACGCATCAACGAAACCATAGTCCTTAAATAATTTATCGCCCAGGGTATAATAAAAAAATTTCAGGGCCTTCATTGACTCAACAGGTGTATAAGGAAAAGAGGATAATGCCGCAGTTGGCGCAATCACCCCCACATCATTGGCTGGTGAACTTGCGGTATAACCGTTTGGTATATCACTTGCCGTAAGCCCCCAGCAGAGATTGCTATAGCCAAAATTATTGTTGGGGTTAGCTATGCAATAACTGTAATTGATCAGCGTATGATTTTTTGTTTGCGTAGCATAATTGGCATAAGCATCCGAAAGCCCATTGGGATCAACACCCAAAAAAGAATAGTGCGAAAAAAACAAAGGGCCACCCAATGCAGGTCCAAGCGGTAAGGTGTAGCCATAATATGAATTGCCATTCGTAAAACCATTGGCGCCATTGCCGGCCCATCCATTGGAATACACCGAGGCCGGAATACCGTGCGTAGCGGAAGATGCAGCCAGTATATACGTAATTAAAGTTTCATTCCATCCCTGGATTTTGAAATTCATATCCCAGTTATAATTTGAACTCCAGTGCCAGTACAAAACATTCCCGTTATTTTGCCTGAACCAATCCCATTCAACCCCATCGCTTATTGTATTAATATCATTGCGTAAAGTTGTTTCGTCCACACCGGCGCTATTGAAATATTGACGGGCACATAATAATCCCTGCATGAGGTAGGCGGTTTCCACCAAATCAGCGCCATCATCCTTTGTACTAAAGGGAATTACAGCCCCGGTAGTTCCATTCATCCAGTGGGGGTATGCGCCTTTAAAAGTTTGCGCCGTATTTTTCAAAAACGCAGTTATCAATTGTAACCTTGCCAAACCCTGAGCACGTGTAATAAAATTCCGGTTGATGGCTGCAATGATTGACATAATGCCAAAACCCGAGCCACCCGTAGTAACTACATTATTATCGCCGTTACTTCTTTCCCTGGCCAACCCGCTAACCGGGTGACCAAAATCCCAAAAATATTTAAAGGTTTGTTGCTGCACCAGGTCAAGCAAAACGCTATCGGAAAGAATTGGAAATTTTGGGGTGGAATCAATCTGAGTTATAAAATATTTATCTACCCCATCAATGAAACCTCCGTTGCTTGCGGATCTTAAAGACGTGGAGATTTTGAAATTATATTTAGTTAAATAGTTTAACGGAGCGGAAGGCTGGATCAATAAGATGGAATCGCCATTTTGAAAACTTGTAGCAACCTGTGCCGCCCCACCGTTTACATCCGCTAATGATACCGCGGCCGCGACGGAACTACGCTGTATGGGTTGGGAAAATGCTGCTTTAATAACAGGCGTATTGTTTATTCCGTACGCCATATTACCAAAGGGAGCAATATTGATGGAAATACTTTTCAGGTTTACCGCAATGGCAGGTGCCGGTTGAGGCGCCGGTGCGTTTCCCTTGCCGCAGGAAATAAAACAACAAACTATCAGCGATATTTTAAAATAGTTTTTTATCATCAACATTTATTTCACAGGTTTATAAAAAAGTAAAGATTGGTTGTTTCTTGCGACTACTAATATTTTTTGCCCACCGGCAGTAGTGAGCCATTTTGCATCCCTTACTTCGCCTGAAACTTCCGGAAGTTTTTGTTGCAGGTTAAATGCTTTATTTTTTTTATCATAAGAAAAAAATGTTGGAACCAATGCGTCATATCGCCCCTCATAAGGCACAACACCATAAAAATTGCCTGATGCCATCCAGGTTG
>JAVHOI010000028.1:0-5133 GCA_036169975.1 Ferruginibacter sp.
GTATCCGCGACCTGCTTACGCACACTTCCGGCCTTGGCTATGCGCAAATTGGCAGCAAGGAAGCCAATGCCATTTATGCCAAAAATAATTTAACCGCCGGCATTGGTGTTACAAACAGTACGCTGGCGGATGCGATGAACCGCCTCGGTAAATTGCCATTGATGCACCAGCCGGGTGAAAAATTTACTTATGGTTTAAATGCCGATCTGCTGGGTTGCCTAATAGAAATTATTTCGGGCAGCACGCTCAACGATTTTTTCAGTGCCCACATTTTTGAACCTTTAGGCATGAAGGATACTTACTTTTTTATTCCACAAAATAAAGCTGGCCGCCTTGTTAATTTATACAAGGAAGATTCATTGGGGCATTTACAAAAGTCGGATGGTAATATGCTAAATGGCCCAACGGTGGTTAATTATCCGCTAATAAAAAGCAGCTATTATTCCGGTGGCGCCGGTCTCTCCTCCACCATTTACGACTATGCTGTTTTTCTGCAAATGCTTTTAAATGGCGGCAAATACAATGGAAAACAATTGCTCAGCAGGAACTCTGTCAGGATGATGACGATGAACCAGATTGGCGACCTTAGCCTGGGCGCTGATAAATTTGGGCTCGGCTTCTCGGTGGTAACGGAAAGAGGCAGTGCCCGCACACCCGCTCAGGAAGGCACTTTTAGCTGGGGTGGCGCTTTCGCCACTTCTTATTGGGTGGATCCAAAAGAGAAAATGGTGATGCTTTTTTATCGGCAGTTACAGGGTGGCACCCATGGCGATGTAGTAGAAAAATTCAGGGCGCTTGCCTACTCGGCTATTGCGGATTAATTATCTGCAACCTTTAATCTAAATAAAAAAAACATTACTCAACTTGTTCCATATTAGCGGGAGGGTTATACTGCAAAGAGTATAATTCAATTTTACTTTTTAGCAAATAGCATTTCCCCGAAAACCGGTTCAATTTTTTTTACCCCTTATTTTTTGCAGGTGTTTTAAAATTCTTTTTTGCGGGATATTTTCCCGGTCATCGCTTAGCAATATTGACCATGGTTTAAGTGTGTCTATCCGAGAGAATATAACATTCAAAATAGCGATGGTAGGTAATGCCAAAAATATTCCCGGCAACCCAATCAGGGTACCGCCAATAACAACACCAACGATGGTCATAAGGGCGTTTATCTTAACTTTCGACCCAACGATTTTGGTCATTAAAAAATTGGCATCCAAAAAATGTATGGTTTCCATGCCTGCGATTATCCAGATGATATCATTCATGCTGGATGAATTGCCCAATGTAACCAATACGGTAAAAAGTAATCCGGTAAACAAACCTATATAAGGAATGATATTGAGTACAGCAGCGAATACGCCCAGGAATATAGCATACTTAATTCCGATTAATAATAACAAAACGGAATTGCAGGTGGCCACAATGGCCATTTCTATTAATAGTCCTGTCATATATTTTTGAATAATTTGTTTTGATTCAATCAATACATATTCAAGGTTTTCTTTGTGGTGGCTGCTAAAAACAGCGAACAAAAACCTTTTGATCAAATGCCTGTAACAAAGGATGAGGAACGAATAGATGGCTACCAGCACGATAAGCACTATGGTTTCCGATACGGAAAGAAAAGTTTGCCCGATGTATTGCCCGCCCGACTGCCTCACGCCTTCCCTGGCATCTTCAATAAATATCTTTTGTTGTGCGGTACTGATATGCAGTTTTTGCACCACCCAGCCCTGTAAGGTAGTGATATGATCGGCCAGATGCCCCCTGATAGCAGGCATATCATTAAAAAATCCAGCCATCTGTGAAGTAAGAAAATAGACAACACTTGCAATTAAAGCCAATGATAGTATAACCGCGATAAAATTGGCAAGGGTTGCCGGCAAATACATTCTTTCAAGTATCCGGGTAATAGGTAACAATAAGATGGATAAAAGGATGGAAAAGTAAATTGGCACCAGCACCCCATGGCCAAGGTATATGAAAATACCTAATAGTAAAATCACTAAAAGTTGGTAACTCAGCTTTTGGGCGTTTGGTACTGTTTTTAAATTATTCATTATTGAAAGTTATAAAGAAACAGATAAACAGACTGGCTAAAATATGTGCCGGATTTCCTCCCGCTACACAACGTAAGCTTGCAAAACACTTTGGGGATTTTATTTCTCGCAGTTGAAATGTTGCCCGCAAAATGGGCATTTGCAAAAAAACCATTTTTACTTTATTTACGCTGCTTACTTTTTACCGCTGTTTAAAAAGCCATTCCCGGTTCCTTTCCTAATTTCCATATACACACAAAAATTTGATCCGCATGATCTTCAATTGTTCCAGGTTGAACCCGCTGTCCGCAAGTTCTTCCTGTGCTATCTGCAGGCTGCTGGTTTCGCAGGCTTTAAAGTAATCAATGATCTCTTCCTGCTCGTATTGATCTACCATCTCATCAATGGCATAATCCAGGTTAAGTTTGGTACCGCTCGCTACAATGGTTTCCATCTCCTCAAGCAGTTCATTTAATTTAAGGTCCTTGGTTTTCGCGATGGTCTCCAGCGGTATTTTTTTATCTACATTCTGAATGATGAAAATTTTATTATTATTCCTGTTTACCACACCCTTCATCACAAAATCATCTGGTTTCACTATATCATTTTCTTCCACATATTTTGCAACCAGCTCCACGAATTTTTTTCCATAACGAATGGCTTTTCCCTTGCTTACCCCCTGGCATTTTTCCAGCTCCAGTATGGTGGTAGGATACAGGGTAGCCATGTCTTCGAGGCTCCCTTCCAAAAAAATTACGAATGGCGGAAGGTTCTTTTCTTTGGCTACTTTTTTTCGCAGGTCTTTCAGCATCTCCAGTAATTTTTCATCAGTAGCGCTGGCTGTTTCCGGTGCTGCCCCATTGCCTTCATCATCATCCGCATCCACCTCCTTAAATAAATTGCTGAGTACTATTTTAAAAGAGACGGGCTTTTTTAAGAAAGCCTCCCCTTTTTTGGTAAACTTCAATACACCGTACTCTTCTATATCTTTTTTTATAAAGCCTTCCAAAATCATTTGACGCATCAGGGAGTTCCAGAAATGCTCATCCTTATTTTTTCCAATGCCGAAAAAATCCCGTTCATCATGCCGGAACATTTTTACCTGGGGGTTGGGTTTACCACGCAGGATGTGCATCAGGTAAATCATGGTAAACTGTTCATCAAGCCCTTTAATAATTTTCAGCACCTGCTGTGTTTCTGTTTTTGCCTCCAATAATTCTTTGGGGCTATTGCAGTTATCACACATATTGGTACATTGCCCGGTATCATATTCTTCGCCAAAATAATTGAGTAATATTTTTCTGCGGCACACCGCGCTTTCCGCATACGAAACGGTTTCGTTAATCAGTTGGGCGCCTACTTCCCTTTCGCTAAGCGGCTTGTCACGCATCAGGTGCTCCAGCTTGGCCACATCTTTATGGGAGTAATATAAAATACATTTCCCCTCCATTCCATCCCTGCCTGCACGGCCCGTTTCCTGGTAATAATTTTCTATTGATTTTGGAATATTATAATGTATTACAAAACGGACATCCGGCTTATCTATACCCATACCAAATGCAATGGTGGCAACAATTACCTGTACATCTTCATTTAAAAAAAGATCCTGCCTTTCGGACCGCAATTTACTATCCAGCCCCGCATGATAGGCCACCGCCTTAATGCCATTGGCCATCAGCATATTGGCAAGCTCTTCGGTGGTTTTCCGGTTAAGCGTATAAATGATCCCACTTTTTCCTTTGTTATGCGAAATGAAACGTACAATGCTGGTAACTGTTTGTTCCTTATGTATTTTTGGTAATATCTCGTAGTATAAATTAGGCCGGTTAAAGGATGAAATATAAACCTGTGGGTTCCTCAGGCCAAGGTTCCTTAAAATATCACTTTGCACTTTTGGGGTAGCAGTTGCCGTTAGTGCTATCATGGGCGCATGTGGATTAATCATTTCCATCATTTCCCTCAGCCTCCGGTATTCGGGCCTGAAATCGTGCCCCCATTCAGAGATGCAATGTGCTTCATCCACCGCGAAAAAAGAAATGTTCAGGTCCTTGAAAAATTCTATATTTTCTTCCTTGGTAAGGGTTTCAGGAGCTACATACAACATTTTTGTTTTCCCGGCAGTAAGGTCATCTTTAACTATTTTTTGTTGCCCTTTATTCAGCGAGCTGTTTAAAAAGTGTGCCACATCATCCTTGCTGCTGTAGCTTCTCACCAGGTCAACCTGGTTTTTCATCAATGCGATTAAAGGGGAAACGATAATAGCGCAGCCTTCGCTGATGATTGCCGGCAATTGATAACATAAACTTTTGCCGCCGCCGGTAGGCATTATTACCAAAGCGTCATTGCCTGCCAACAGATTTTTTATGATTATTTCCTGTGGTTCCTTAAAACCATCAAACCCGAAGTAATCCTTTAGCTGGGCGGTAAGGTTCAGGTTTTTTTCTTTGCTGATTGCCTTTACGGCTTTTTTCGCAACCGGTTTTAAAATGGATCCTTTACCCGGAACTGGTTTTGTTTTTGCTTTTACTGTAGCCATAGCTGTCTTTTTCCTCAAGCTGGTTTTTAATAATGATTGGTTGGCAAATTCACCTGAATTAAATATATCCGGTATTTTACCTGCCTTAGAATTTTAAAGGAGAGCGAAGTTACTTCAATACACCTGCAAATTCAAATTAGCGCTGTTTTGAAAGGGTTTAAGTTAATCAATTTATTTTAAAGTGGTATTACTATTTTACAACTAAAATTTTAAAAGAGTATTTTGACCGGCCGTCAATTGATTATTTTAACGTTAAATCCTATTCGTTTATTTAAGTACCATTTTGAAAAAAAGTAATACTCTTTTGCGTTATGGCCTAATTAAAGTAGGTTTGCTGCTTCAAAAATGAGCGATAATAAAATCATACAAACAGCGCTTCGCACCATCCAAATGGAAGCGGATTCCATCCTCGGGCTACAACACTTTATCAATGCTGATTTTGAAAGGGCATTGAATGCCATTGCTTCGTCAAAGGGTCGGCTGGTGGTAAGTGGTGTTGGCAAAAGCGCCATTATCGCGAAAAAAATTGTAGCTACATTCAACAGTACCGGCACC
>JAVHOI010000029.1:0-1152 GCA_036169975.1 Ferruginibacter sp.
CGGGTATTGACTTTCATAATTGTGTATATGGTAAACCTTATACGCGCCTTCAAGATAGCGTGCTCTATTTAATGTATGATAAAATTGTTACCAAAGATTTAACGGTAGATCGCCTGAATAAAAAAGGCTCTATCATTAAAGTGGCTGTTCAATCTCCCCTAGAAATATTTTCTAAATTATTTTCCGATCGTTTGGTAAATGAAACCATTCGTTTATACGTAAACCAAAAAACGAGTGTGAGCGTTCGCAATATTACGCGTTTAGAACGCCGAGCCGATTCTTTGTTACAACTGCTCAACAATAAATCGTATCAATCGGCTAGCTTGCAAATTTTAGATGCCAATACGGCTTTCCGTTCCACTGCGGTGCCTGTTGAATTATCTCAAAGAGAAAAGTCGGTTACCTTTGCCCTTTTTACGGAAGTGGTTAAAAACCTAGAAGCTTCTCGTATGGGCCTTGCTTCTCAAACCCCCATTATTAATATGTTAGATACTAGCAAATACCCATTGGTAGATCGTAAGAAACCCTTGCTAATGCTATTGCTTGGCGCATCTGCCTTGGTAATGGCGGGGTCCATTGTATTTGCCTTTTTCGCCTATCCAGCAAAAAAATAACCTTCAATTGATCGGTATGGAAGTAAGTTTTATCCTGGTCAATTACAATACCACGGCCTTATTGGCCCAATGTCTTACTGCCTTGTATAAAATTACGGGCAGCAGTTCCCCTCATTTTTTATTTGAAGTACTGGTGGTAGATAATGCCAGTATACAAAATCCTCAGCCTTTGTTGGCTGCTCAATTTCCTCAAGTAATTTTTTTACATTCACCTAAAAATAATGGTTTTGGGGCTGCTAATAATTTGGCCATTCCGCATGCCAAGGGCAAGTATTTATTTTTTTTAAACCCCGATGCGTTTTTACAAAATGATGCAGCCTTTTTACTTGCACAAAAAATGAATGAACCTCAGTTTGCTCATTGTGGTTTATGTGGTGGCGAATTAATAAATGCGCAAGGCATACCCAATCAATGCTTTGGTAATTTCCCCTCTATTGCTGGGGCTATTGCAGCGCTTGGATTTAAATTTTTATTTCCTGCATATTATCGTAAGTATATGGCAGTAGGAGTGGCTAATTACAATGCATTAGATAAAAAA
>JAVHOI010000030.1:0-5123 GCA_036169975.1 Ferruginibacter sp.
CCCTCCTTCCTGGTTACCTGATATGCTTCCGCACTCAGTTGTTTTTTCCATTCCGCATCCGGCTTTGTAACGGCAAAATTCCGTACCTGAGAAAATCCGGTAATAGTGGTAAAGACCATTACGATGAAAAAAATAAATGGCTTTTTCATAATTTTAAAAATTGAAAATTTGCATGTAGAAAAGTTACGAAAGTTAAACATTTGAAGTTTTTATTGAAGCAAACATTTAACAATTTCAACAAAAATCTGTGTGGGTTGTATTTTTATAAACAAAATAAATTTATCATGGGAGTTTGGAGCCAGGTGGCGCAATATTTATACTTAAAGAAAAGAGATCCCAATGCGCCCAATGCACCATTCGTAAAGTACATGCATGCCATCAACCGGATTTCTATCCTGCTTTTTTTGGCAGCAATGATTATACTGGTAATAAAATTATTGAGGGGTTAAATGGAAAAGTAGAAGGTTGAAAACCCCGGCATTCAACCACCAACAACCAACCATCAACCTTCAATAAGATAACCATAGATACCCCGCGCCGCATTGACCGAGGCATTTCCCCCTTTGCTCAATAAATTTCTTAATTCTTTATAATCTTCTTTTATTTGTGCTTGTTTTACGGGATCAAATAAAATCTTCCTCAATTCCACTATTATATTTTCAACCGTCAATTCATCCTGTATCAATTCTTTTACTACTTCCTTATCCATGATGAGGTTTACAAGGCAGATGTATTTTATCTTAACCAGCCTTTTTGCAATTTGAAAGGAGATAGCATTGCCCTTGTAACAAACCACTTCCGGCACGCCGAATAAAGCTGTTTCCAAAGTAGCCGTACCACTGGTAACCAATGCGGCTTTGGCTTCCCTTAGCAGGTGATAGGTTTTATTAATTACCGCGGAAACATTGTGGTAAGGCGCTAGCAATTCATCATAAAAACCAGCTTCAATTCCCGGTGCTTTTGCCACTACAAAATGATAATCCGGAAATTTTTTAGCTACTTCCAGCATGACAGGTAATTTCTTTAAAATTTCCTGTTCCCTGCTGCCTGGCAGCAGGGCAATAAGCGGGGATTTATTTGCGGGGAATAAGTTTCCCAAAGTGTTTGAACCAGCAACTCCCTGAGGTGGATGCAGATCGCTGAATTCATCTATCACCTTCACCAATGGATGCCCAACGTATTCCACTTCGTAATTCCATTTTTTATAAAATTCTTTTTCAAAAGGTAAAATAACCAGCATTTTATCTACATTTTTTTTAATGTTCTTTACCCTTTTTTCCTTCCAGGCCCATACCTGAGGCGAAATGTAATAAACTACTTTAAAGCCCTGCTGTTTTGCCCATTTTATCAAACGCAAATTGAATCCGGGGTAATCTATTAATACCAGTACATCCGGATGATATTTTAAAATATCCCGTTTGCAAAAGGAAAGATTGCGAAAAATAACAGGCAGGTTTTTTATTATTTCTACAAAACCCATAAAAGCCAGGTCGCTGAAATGCTTTACTACCTTAGCTCCTGCGGCTTCCATATTATCTCCACCCCAGCAACGGATTTGCGCAGCCGCATCCAATTGCTTCAATTCTTTAATCAGGTTTCCGCCATGCAGGTCGCCGCTTGCCTCGCCGGCTATGATATAATATTTCATTTGTTTCAAATAAGTAATGCAATTTAATTGAAACTATGCCAGATTATTTCAATACTTACAAAGCAGCTATTTTATAAATGAAACGGCTTTTATTTTTTCTCAATCATATCCACATACTTTATTTTATTGTCGCCAGGTTCCGGATAAATTAAATCAATAAAGTATTTATTTTCTGAATGTTGCACGGTCAAACCTCCTGCGCCTAAAGCAACTCCTTATTTCTCCAAAACGGCTGGCAGTGATAAGCCATCCTTAAAAAGTTAAAGCGGAGCAATTAAAAAAAATATTTTAGTAAAAAAAATACTGTTAGCTTTGCGATAGTTTAATACGCAACTATTGATATATGGACTGTAAAGAATTGCCGGATACGCTGGGGTTTATGATTGTTCAAACCGGTAAATTACTGTTGAAGACAATTAATGGTACTTTTGCAGCGCTTACAAAAGAAATTACCTTTGAACAAATGGGCGTGTTATATTATATCTCACGCAGCAACCATAAGGAAATGATTCAGCAGGATATTGCCGAGGTGATGGATAAAACAAAATCAGCGATACTGAGATCCATAGATATATTGGAAGAAAAAGGATTTGTAAAGCGTTTGCCCGTAGCAGGAGACAGACGTAAAAATGTAATTGAGCTTACCACAAATGGTAAAGCTGTTATCGAAAGGATGCATAATAATTTTCTGGAAAAGGATCAAATTTTGAAGCAGGGAATTAATCAGAAAGATTTGGAAACATGTATGTGCGTTTTATCAAAAATTCAAAAAAAATGCAGGTAATAAATACAGAAAAATATTTTTTAAAAAAAATTACTGTTTACAAAATAAATTTTGCCTACTTTTCAACTGAAACAAACTTAAGGAAACCCTTTAAAAAAAAGCGATGAGTAATAAAACACTGATTGACAAGGTAACTGCATTTAAAACCGCTGAAAAATTGAAAGCAGCAGATATCTACCCATTTTTCCGGCCTCTCCAATCCGATCAGGATACAGAGGTAATTATTGAAGGCAAAAGAGTTTTGATGTTCGGATCGAACAGCTACCTCGGCCTAACCAATCATCCTGCCGTAAAAGAAGCAGCAAAAAAAGCCATTGACAAATATGGTAGTGGCTGTGCAGGTTCAAGGTTTTTAAATGGTACACTCGACCTGCATATTGAACTGGAGGAAGCTTTGGCACAATTTGTAGGTAAAGAATCTGCACTGGTATTTAGTACAGGCTACCAGGTAAACCTGGGTGTAATATCCGCCCTGGGCGGAAGGAATGATTTCTTATTTTCCGATGAACTGAATCATGCCTGTATTAT
This sequence comes from Ferruginibacter sp., assembly GCA_036169975.1. Taxonomy (GTDB): domain Bacteria; phylum Bacteroidota; class Bacteroidia; order Chitinophagales; family Chitinophagaceae; genus Ferruginibacter. The sequence goes on from JAVHOI010000030.1 coordinate 2,961, forward strand.
TGACGGCGCCCGTTTATCATTTGCGAAATTGATTAAATTCAACCATGCTGACATGGCGCACCTTGAAAAGTTATTGGCGGGCGTGCCCATTGGCGCATTTAAGATAATTGCTACAGATGGCATATTCAGCATGGAAGGCGATATCAGTAAACTTGATGAAATAGCCACACTTGCTAAGAAATATAATGCCGCGGTTTATGTAGATGATGCCCACTCCCTTGGTATATTGGGCCCACAGGGACAAGGTACCGCGGCGCATTACAACATTACCCACAAAGTAGATTTGATAATGGGTACATTCAGCAAATCACTTGCTTCAATCGGTGGGTTTATCGCCGCTGATAAAATCGTGATCGAATATTTAAAACATCACGCCCGTTCATTGATTTTCAGCGCAAGTATATCGCCAGCCGCTGCTGCCAGTGCATTAGCGGCGCTCAATGTGCTGAAGGATGAACCTCAAAGGATAGAAAAACTATGGAACAATACGCACTACGCATTGGATTCATTAGCCAAAGCCGGATTTGATATCGGGTTAACCGAATCCCCCATTATCCCAATTTTCGTAAGGGATAATGAAAAAACATTTTTGATGGCGAAGATGCTGATGGATGAAGGCATTTTTGTAAACCCGGTGGTATCGCCCGCCGTCAACAGCGATTGTTCCATGATCCGCTTTTCTTTAATGGCTACCCACACATTCAAACAAATAGATTATGCGGTTGAAAAAATAAAAAAAGTCGCTTTCAAATTAAAGGTGCCTCAATTAAATAAAGAAAGAGCATGATTACAGTAAAGCAGGTAACAACAAAAGCTGAATTGGCATCCTTTATTGATTTTCCACATACACTGTTTGAAGGAGATAATAATTACGTACCTGAATTGCATATTGCTCAAAGGGATGTATTAACGCCGGGCAGGCATCCCTTTCACAAACATTCAACGATACAGCCTTTTTTGGCTTATGAGAATGGTAAAATAAAAGGGAGAATAGCTGCTATCCTTAACAATAACCACAATTCTTTTAGCAACAGGAAGGATGGTTTCTTTGGGTTCTTTGATATTTATAATGATGCGGCAGTGGCCGAAAAATTAATTGCCGAAGCTAAAAACTGGTTGACCGGCAAAGGATTAAATACCATGATTGGTCCCGTAAACCCAACTACCAATGACCCCTGCGGTTTATTGATTGAAGGATTTGATTCGCCGCCGGTAGCCATGATGACTTATAATAAGCCCTATTATATTGACCTGCTGACAGCAAATGGATTTATTAAGAAATTTGATTTATTGGCCTACGACCTTCCAACCAATACGGTGGATAAAAGAACGGTAAGGTTGAAGGAAGCTTTGAGTAAAAGATTTGAAGAAAGAAATATAGTGGTTCGCAATATCAACCTGAAGGACTTTAAGAATGAGGTACAAAAAATTTTAAAAGTTTACAATTCGGCCTGGCAGGAAAACACGGGTTTTGTACCAATGACCGAAGATGAATTTAAATATTTAGCCAAAGACCTGAAGATGATACTCGATAAGGATTTTTGCCTGGTGGCTGAAAAGGAAGGAAAGACAATTGGCTTCGCGTTAGCTATCCCGGATATTAACCAGGTACTGATTAAAATAAAAAGGGGCCGGTTATTACCCACCGGTATTTTTAAATTATTGCTGGGGTTAAAGAAGATAAATTATGTAAGGGTAATCGCTTTGGGCGTAAATGAAGAATATAGGAAAGCGGGTGTAGAAGCCTACTTCTACGCTGAAATAATACAGCAGGCAATGAAAAAGAACATTACCGGAGGGGAAGCGTCATGGATCCTGGAAAATAATCAAATGATGAATAATGGATTGAAAAATTTGAATGCTACTGTTTATAAACGCTACCGGATTTTAGAAAAAGCAATATGAGAGAGAGGGTATTAATTACGGGAGCAAGCGGGTTTTTAGGTTACCACATTATTCTTGCGGCAATTGAAAAAGGATTGGATGTATATGGCGCCATAAGAAAGAACAGTAATGTAGGACACCTGAAAGCTTTACCGGTGAAGTTCCTTTTTCTTAATTACAACGATATAGAAGGAATGGCCCGGCAATTATCCGAAAATAAAATTGGGTATATCATTCATGCGGCGGGTGTTACCAAAGCGATCAGGCAGGAAGTATATG
>JAVHOI010000031.1:0-5108 GCA_036169975.1 Ferruginibacter sp.
GAATAAGGTTCTTCGGTTTTTAACAGGCATCATCCACTAGCGTCCATCCTTTTTAAAGGCATGTATTCTTTTTATTTCCAGGTTTTATTAACCAGTTTTTTATAGCTGTGTTTTCTTAAAGCTCCCAGAGTAATTCAGGAAAGAATCTGAAAAAAACTCTGCAATTAACTTTGACTAAAGTCCAATTGAATTAAAATAAAGCCTGCTTCTGCAAAGCAAACAGCAGGGCAAATATAAATCCAAACCACTTAACCACATCCGGTAAAAGAACTGTTGAATTACCTGCACTTCTGTTAGGTATGTTCCAAATTCGCACAGGGTAGGGTTGCCAGATTTTCATATACCCTTATTATTTGAAACCCCATTGCCAGCGTTGAAATTCTTCAAAAAAAAGGAAAAATTAGAAATGAAATTATTAACGAAAAAAGGGGCTCCATAATTAATCTCAATATAGAATACAGGAACAAAACAATGGCTTAAATAATACATGCTGCTATTTATCACCAGGCGGCTGCTTTGTTTGGAAAAATATGGAAACCGGGAAATGATTAATCCTTTGCTTATGCGTTTATTTAGGAATTTTATTGGGCATTTTCGGATTGCCAGGAAATAATTTTTTAGTCGGGATGGGTATTGAATTCATCAGGTTCGAAACCAGGCAGGGCATATTGTCAAGCGGTAAACTGTATATTTTGCCCAGCCTGTTTTCTGCAAGTAATTTTGATTGGGGGGAAAAGAGCAAAAATTTATCGGCGTATCCACGGGGTATTATTTTTACAATAGTGTCGGTTGTTTGTGAATAACCAGCAATCGTAAAATAAAATCCGGCAAGGGTACAATACAACGTTTTCATGATATTATCGTTTTTATCTGAGTAATAAATTTACAAAAAAAAACGCTATTCTTTCCTCATTTTTTTAAACAGGTTGATCAGCCCATTGGTAGATGAATCGTGGGTATTTACCAAATCACCTGTTTGTAATTCCGGTAAAATCTTTTTGGCTAATACTTTGCCCAGTTCAACGCCGAACTGATCAAAACTAAAAATGTTCCAGATAACGCCCTGTACGAAAATTTTATGTTCATACAAAGCGATTAATTGTCCCAAAGTATGCGGGGTAATTTCCTTTACCAAAAAAGAATTGGTTGGCCGGTTGCCGGTAAAAGTTTTGTATGGATCGGTATTTTCACTTCCATTCATTAGGGCTTCAGTTTGCGCAAAAAAGTTACTCAGCAAAATGTTGTGGTGCTCACCAACAGGGTTTTGACTGATAGCAGGTGCAATAAAATCGCAGGGTATTTTTTGCGTGCCCTGATGGATCAACTGGTAAAAAGCATGTTGCCCGTTGGTACCCGGTTCGCCCCAGATAACTGGGCCGGTAGAGTATGTAACCGATTGGCCGTTTCTGTCTATATATTTACCATTGCTTTCCATATTGCCTTGCTGAAAGTAAGCGGCAAAACGGTGCATATATTGATCGTAAGGTAAAATAGCTTCGGTGGCAGTATCAAAAAAATTGGTGTACCATATTCCCAACAAAGCCATTATTACAGGAATATTTTTTTCAAAAGGCGTATCAGCAAAATGCCTGTCTGTTTGGTGGGCGCCTTTCAACAACCGTTCAAAATTGCCATAGCCAATGGTAAGCGCTATAGATAAACCGATGGCACTGCACAAACTATACCTACCGCCTACCCAATCCCAGAATACAAACATGTTTTCCGGGGCGATACCAAATTTTACCACATCAGCTTCATTGGTACTTAACGCTACAAAATGTTTGGCTACCTGTGCTTCATCTTTCGCCTCCTGCAAAAACCAATCCCTTGCGGTGTGCGCATTGGTCATGGTTTCCTGCGTAGTAAATGTTTTGGATGCTATCAAAAACAATGTTTCCTCCGGGGTTACATTTTTTAATGTTTCACTGATATGCGTGCCATCTATATTGCTTACAAAGTAAGTTTGTATGTCCTCTATCCAATAAGGTTTCAATGCCTCCGTAACCATTACCGGCCCAAGGTCGCTGCCGCCAATACCAATGTTTACGATGTATTTTATTTTGCTTCCTGTATAGCCTTTCCATTCGCCACTATGCACTTTGGCGCAAAAATTTTTCATTTGTTCCAATACCTTAAATACACCGGGCATCACATCTTTTCCCTCAACGATTACAGGCTTACCGGAAAAATTTCGCAAAGCGGTATGCAACACGGCCCTGTTTTCCGTTTCATTAATTTTTTCTCCGGCAAACATGGCGTTAATCGCATCCTTCAATTTGCATTCATCCGCTAATTGAAGCAGCAACTGAATAGTTTTGGCGTTGATATTGTTTTTGGAAAAATCAAAAACAATATCACCTGTATTCAAAGAAAATTTATTGAAACGATCCGCATCAGCATCAAAAAGTTCTTTGATCCGCATGTTTTTCATTTCTTCAAAATGCTGTTGCAATGCCTGCCAGGCCGAAGTTTTAGTGGGGTTTATTTTAGGAAACATAAGTAAAATTGTATTGAGTTGGAAAAGAATCACGAAGATATAGTTTGTTGCTCAAAAAGTGCCTTGGTAATACCATAGGCGATAACAATTTTTTGAACTGCTGCTTTTTGTTTAGCGTTTGTATTTATTCTTTTTTACGAATTCATTGAGTTTTATGAAAATAACAATAAATTATTTGTACAAATCCGGAATGTGTGAATGATGTAACAATTGCTATCTGAAAAGGCCGAATTTTGCATCTTGGATTTATAATGAACGGGCAATTTTATAAGGTGATTTATTTTATGAAAAATTTTAAAAGCATTTCCAATTGCCGCTTGTTTGAATAATTTATTAGTACCATAAAATAATTTATCATGAAAAAAATTTTGATTCCGGTTTTATTCTTATCGCTCCTGTGTAGTGGAATACCTACCAATGCTCAAAAGTATAAAAACACCAGCGATACCGGAAAGCTAAACCTGGAGTACGTTAAAGTGAGCAATGATGTTGCAGGCCTTATAGCAGAACTGTCAGCCGCGCAAACCAAACTGATCGATTACCAGTCGAAGGCTAATTCCGCAATGGCAGACGCTCAGAATGCCGCTAATTCAAGCAGCGACCAGGCATCTAAGGCAACTGAAGTAAGTGTAAAAGATGCAAAAAAGGCTAATAAGAAAGCCAAAAAAGCTTATAAAGAAGCAAAGGATTCAAGGTCTGCCGATAAAGATGTAAGTGACCAGAATAAAAAAATTGCTAAACTTTCTTCCAAATTGTTGAAGAAGCAGGAGCGGTTACAGGAATTAGAAGCGATGCGTAACGCTATCAATGCGAAAATAAATAATTAACCGTTTTATTTGAAAGGAGCAAATTACCGGGAAATCAGCTTCCAGGTTTAAATTGACCTGGGTTGTATATAGATGATTCAGGCTTAGCAATATTCAATTATAAAGCTTCGATAACTTCAATTAAATTTTCAATCATAGCAGCCGTTACATCCAAATGTGTTACCATGCGGACTTGTGTGGCCGAAATGGGCATACATAAAATATCAAATTTTGCCAATTCATCCGAGAAGGATTTTGGTGTGTAGGGTTTCAAAATTTCAAATATCAGGATATTGGTTTCAACCGGCATTATTTTGCCAATAAAATCTTTTTTAATTAAGGCTTCCGCTATTTGTTTGGTATGACGATGATCTTCCTCAAGCCGGTTGATATTATTTTCCAATGCATAAATACCCGCCGCTGCCAGGTATCCCGACTGCCGCATGCCGCCACCAAAAACCTTTCGTACCCTCCTCGCTTTTTGGATGTATTCTTTTTTACCCAATAATAAACTTCCAACAGGCGCACCGAGTCCCTTGCTAAGGCAAACGGAGATACTATCGAAAACTTCTCCATACTGTTGCGGGGTTTCGCCTTTAGACACCAGGGCATTCCAAAGCCTGGCGCCATCCAAATGCAACTTTAGATTATTTTGCAAACAAATTTTTTTAATGGATAATATGTCAGAAAATTCATAACAACTGCCACCACCCCTGTTGGCCGTATTTTCTAAACTAACAAGTGAGGTTCTTGCTTTGTGAATGTCCGTTGGATTGATTGCTTCCAATACCTGCTCCGCTGTAATTCTTCCCCTGTCACCATCAATTGTTTTTACCTGGCAGCCACTGTTAAAAGCAATTCCGCCGCCTTCGTAAATATATACATGGCTCACCTTATCACATATAACTTCATCACCCGGCTGAGTATGGCATTTTATGGCAATCTGATTAGTCATGGTGCCACTCGGGCAAAATACGGCTGCTTCCATTTTGAACAGGCCGGCAGCCATGGATTCTAATTTATTGACGGAGGGGTCTTCACCAAATACATCATCCCCAACTTGTGCGGTAAACATGGCGTTCAGCATATCGGGGGTTGGTTTGGTAAAAGTATCGGAGCGGAGGTCAGTTATCATAGCGCAAATATAGTGCGAAAACAAAAGAGTTGATCGTTGATGGTGGGTGCGTTCTAAATTGTCAGAAAATAGAGCGACAATTTAAATGGCACCCTTGATCTTTGACTGTTGTTTGTTAATCGTTGACCATTACTTTTTTCAACCTTTTTACTTCAACGTTATGAAATGCAAGATTAGATTCTTAAATTTGCCAACTATTTTTAGTATATTTTGTAGTTTAACCAATTCTTTGCTATAATATACCAACCATAGCTGTCCTTAAAACGTTAGAAATTTTGTAATTAATACTATACAATGAGGCAACTTAAGATCGCAACGCAGATTACCAACCGTGATTCACAGGCGGTGGAAAAATATCTGCAGGAAATTTCAAAAATCTCTATGATTACCCCGGAGGAGGAAACCATTTTGGCTCAAAAGATCAAAATGGGAGACCAACGGGCATTGGACAAATTGGTACAGGCCAATCTTCGTTTTGTGGTATCTGTGGCCAAGCAGTACCAGCACCAGGGGCTTTCACTTAGTGATTTGATCAACGAGGGCAACCTCGGCTTAATTAAAGCGGCGCAACGCTTTGATGAAACCAAAGGTTTCAAATTTATTTCTTACGCCGTGTGGTGGATCCGCCAATCCATACTGCAGGCACTGGCAGAGCAGGGCAGATTAGTCC
>JAVHOI010000032.1:0-21777 GCA_036169975.1 Ferruginibacter sp.
GCGTTCAATGACTCCAAAATTTTAGTTACTTTTACTTATCAATTAATAAAAATGGAAACAGTAATTAAAGTAAATCCCGCTGAACTTAACTCAAGCCTGCCTGACAAGATTAAAGTATTTATTGGCAATAAAAATAATGTGGATATAACTATTTCTTTTCGTGAATTTGACCAAAACCATACTGATACACTTGACCGCTCTGTAGAACAAGCGGAAAGCAGCCAGGATCATATTTCCATGACAATGGAAGAATTCGTTGCCTATTCCCCCAAAAAGTAGCCATGAGAAATGTCGCCTTTACGCCCATCGCTTTCGGAGAATATAATGAATGGTTTGAAACAAATGTCCAATTAGTTAGCCGGATTAAAGCTATCAACCGTGATATTGACCATGATCCCTTTAAAGGCATTGGTAAACCCGAACTACCTAAAGGAAATTGGGCGGGGTATTGGAGCCGCCGGATTGATCAGGAACACCGCCTGATCTACAAAGTTCCCAATACTGAAATCCTTATTGTCAAATGCAAAGGGCATTATTAATATTTTATTGAATGATGACTTCAAGTTTTCCCCAACCAATTGAAATATTCCGGTATCCATTTAAGTTTGCCGCAGAACACAATCATGATGGCAAATAAAGTTGAAAACAAAACCGGGCTGCTGTTGTGCCCGCAGCAATTATTAAAAAACATTTCCATATTGCAGGTTCTGCATATTACCAAAACAAATGCTGATGTTAAGTATGTAACAACGGATCCTGATAGCCGTGAAGTCAATAAATCTTTTTTTCATTTACCAAAAAACACAAAGGAGATACTAATCTATTTTAGTGAAGGCTATTCGGATTCAAGGGCACAGCATATCCGGTTAAAATACAAAACAGGCCGTGCAGGTATGCCTTTTAATGAATTTTATGAACCGGCGCTTTTAAGGGAATTACATGGTTTATTCGAAAGGCTGAAACCCTTTACTACTCTTTTTAAATGGTACCATAAAATATGGAATAATAAATCAAGCGCCAGAACGGCGCCATGCGTATTTAGTATGTTTAAACCACAGTTGCAATTTGAAGTGAGTAAAGAAAAAGAAGCGTTGTTGTTGAAAACGCAGTTCACTTTAAATGGAACCGTCTTTGATATTGGTGATTTTAAGCGCTATCATTTTTTATTGGAAAGTGGCAACGAATATTTCTTAATGGGCTTTAAGGATTTTCAAACACTTGAATGGCTGCAGCAAAGCAGGCCCGAACAATATCAACATCATCCAACGGAACTGGCACAAAATATTTTGGCCCGGCTGGAGGAAGATTATAAAGTAAACCGCAATGGTTTATTTTCTCAAAACATCATTGAAGTGATGCCGGTGAACCGGGTACTGCTGAGCGAAATAAGCAGCTCGTTCCTGGTGCTTACGCCACAATGGATGTACGATGGTTTTTTGGTAGAAAGCCCCTGGAAAGAAACTTATGAAATTACAAAAGCCGGAGAGGCGTACATTGTACAAAGGAACAAGGCGGAGGAACAGCGGTTCAGCAAATTACTGGAAGGCCTTCATCCCAATTTCGTGAAGCAACTCAATGGTTACTATTACCTGCCCTTTTCCGAAGCCCAAAAAAAGCAATGGTTTTTTAAAGCCTACCATTTTTTACTGGAACAGGATATACAGGTGGTGGGTATGGATATGTTGCAACATTTCCGCTATTCTTCCGATAAAGCGGCCACCACTGTTAGCATAAAAGAAACCAGCGGCAACACACTCACGGTTAGGCTTAGCCTTACTTTTGGCAGGGAAGAAATAGCCATTGCCAATCTGCAAAAAATGTTATTGGCGGGGCAGCGGGGCATACTGCTCAAAGATGGCAGCCTCGGCATTCTTGGGGATGAATGGATGCGGCAATACGGCGCTATTATTAAGCATGGCAAAGTTAAGGATAAAGAAATAACCGTGGCCAAGGGCATGGCATTGATGGAAGAAAAATCGGATGAGGAAACGCAGGTATTGAAGCGGGTAATTAAAGCGGACTGGTGGCAGCGGTGGAACCTATGGCAACAGGCGGATGCAATTTCCTATCCTTTGCCTTTAGGTATAGAAGCCACATTGCGGCCCTATCAACACAAAGGATATGAATGGATGGTGCTGCTGGCCGAAGTGGGCGCAGGCGCCTGCCTGGCCGATGACATGGGGCTTGGAAAAACCCTGCAGGCCATTTGTTTTATTGCGCATCAACTGGAAAAAAATCCCGCCGAAAAACATTTGATTATTTGCCCTTCCAGTTTATTGTACAACTGGGAACAGGAGCTTGCGAAATTCGCACCCCGTCTTTCCGTAATTATTTACCATGGCCCGCAGCGCAGTTTTGAAAACATGGGAGCGGGTGGCCACCAGGTAGTAATAACCACTTATGGTACCATGCGTTCGGATATTGATAAAATTGCTTCTATCCCATTTGGCGTAGCCGTTATTGATGAAAGCCATAATATTAAAAACCCTTCGGCTTTGATAACCCGTGCGGTAAACCAAATAAATGCGGCCTCCCGCATTGCGCTTAGTGGCACGCCGGTGATGAATAACACGTTTGATTTGTACGCCCAGTTAAGTTTTTTACTGCCTGGCATGTTTGGCAGCCGCGATTTTTTTAAAAGGGAATATGCGGATGCCATTGACCGGGAACATAATGCCGATAAAATAAAAGCCCTGCAAAAACTAACCGCGCCATTTATCCTTCGCCGCACCAAGGAGCAGGTAGCAACCGACCTGCCCGAAAAAATTGAAAGTATCCTTTGGTGCGAAATGGGGAAGGATCAAAAAATGGCTTATGAATCCATCAAGGAAAATGTGCGCAACAGTATTTTTTTGGATATAAAGGAAAAAGGTTTGAACAGCGGCAAACTGAGTGTCATCATTGGTATGCTTAAACTCAGGCAGGCCTGCAACTCCGGCGAACTGGTAAAAGATCAGGACCTGTTTTGTTACGATTCCATTAAAACGGATATCCTCGTAGAGGAGCTTAAAAATATTATCCCTAATCACAAGGCGCTGGTGTTCTCGCAGTTTACCGGTATGCTCAACCTGCTGGAAACCAGTTTCAATAAAAACCAAATCCCTTATTGCCGGCTTGATGGAAGTACACCCGTGGCGAAAAGGCTGGAGCTGGTAAACAGTTTTCAGGATGATGCCTCTTTAGAAAAAGTATTTTTAATCAGTTTAAAAGCGGGCAATGCGGGGCTGAACCTTACGGCGGCGGATTATGTATTTTTATTTGATCCCTGGTGGAATACCGCCATACAGCAACAGGCCATTGACCGTACCCACCGCATCGGACAAACGAAAAATGTGTTTGCCTATAAAATGATTTGCAGGGATACCATTGAAGAAAAAATAATACAGTTGCAGCAGCGAAAAAAGAAATTGGCCGAAGACCTGATTGGCGAAGAAGAAGGCTTTGTAAAAGCATTAACGGAAAAGGATATTGAGTTTTTATTCAGTTGATGGTTTTGTTTTTAGTATTATTTAAGGGAGGCCATTACAAAGTTTGGAACCTAAATAATCTTCGGGCCCTGATTGTAAAAATCCACTGTGAAATGTACCTAAATAATCAGCATGCTTGCTAACTTTAAAACCGTCAGGAGTAGCCCCACCGGGCAATGTCATTAAGTTAAAGATTTGAATTGCCACTTCCTTCAGGAAGTGGAATAAAGAGAAGGCAAATAATCAAATGCGGCTTTAGCCGAAACATTGTTTGGTAAATGAAAGAGATATTCTGATCACCGCCCCAAAGAGGCGGTGCAATTCATTATCGGGCTTCATTGGCTGTTGGACACGGGGCACATCCCACAATCTTTACACATGGTAAAATACACAGGGATAATTTTGTTACCAAAGTTGACAACCTTGTCCTGCAATTTGTGATACACACCTGCAGGCGCCGATAAAAATTATTGCATTGCTGATATTACAATCCTTCTTCCCGCTTCTCCATCATATTATTTATGCGCAGTTCCTCAATGTCCAATTCCCTTTCCGCTTTGCTGATAGTGTCTTCGTTATATGTACCTTCTTTCTGAAACTTCAGCAACAGGTTGCGTTGAAATTTTACGATTTCAAGCTGGGCCGATAATAGACGGATAATGAAGTTGAGCTGGCTTTCCTGCTTTGATTTTGTTAATGGGTTAAGGCTTTTCTTTTGCGAAAGGATGCTATAATTTGTTTCGTAAATTTTTCGGATATGTTCCATCACTTTTTCATCAATCTCTACAGGAAAATCATACTTTATAAACCCAAGTGTTTTTTCCGTAAGGGTAAGTTCCATATCCTTATCTTCCTGCTTTTGCAAGCCCGCTTCGGTTTCGATACCGAGCATGCGGATGAGCAGCGGCAGCGTTAAACCCTGCACTACCAGCGTAAATAATATTACTATGAAAGTAAAAAACAGGATATGGTTTCGCTGTGGAAAATAAAGCCCGTTGTTCAAAGTAAGCGGCAATGCCAATGCCGTAGCAAGGCTTACCACACCCCGGGTACCCGTCCACGCTACTACCAAAACATTTTTCCATGAAACCGTTTCTTCATTATCGTTACCGGGAGCCCTTTTAAATTTACGCCTGAAGAGAACCTGGTTGTAGGCGCCGGCGAATACCCATAAAATGCGGATGGCGATGGTAACAAACGTAACTAACAACCCATACCCCAACACTGAAAAAAAACCATCATCCTTAAAGCCTGAAATTATGCCCGGCATCTGCAAACCAATCAAAATAAAAACCAATCCGTTGAGTACAAAAATTACGGTATCCCAAACTACTTTTGTTTGCAGCCTGGTTCTGAAAGAAAACATTTCCCTCGAGTTCCACGAAATATAAAATCCGGCGCTTACCACCGCCAGCACGCCGGATGCATGAAAGCGTTCGGCAAAGGCGTAGGCGATAAAAGGCGTAAGCAGGCTCAGGCTTGTTTCCACAATGGTATTTTCATTAATTTTTTTGTGGGCGAATACCAATACGTACCCAACCATCAGGCCGGCCAGGATGCCGCCAAGCGCTACGAGTAAAAACGCCAGGCCCGCTTTCCAAAAAACGAAAACACTGCTGAGCACCGCAGTTACCGCATAACGGTAAGCTATTAATGCGGACGCATCATTTACCAGGCTTTCCCCTTCTATAATGGTCACCACCCTGCGGTTTAGCCCCAGCCCTTTTGTGATACTTGTAGCCGCTACCGCATCGGGTGGAGATACGATGGCACCGAGTACAAAAGCGAGTGGCCAGCTAAAGCCCGGTATAAAATAATGTGCGGTAACAGCCACGGCAATGGTGGTGGAAAATACCAGCGTAATGGCCAGGATGGATATGGGCCGGATCTCCTTTTTAAAGTCGAGCCAGGAAGTTTTTGATGCCGCATCGTACAATATAGGGGGCAGAAAAATAAGGAATACGATTTCCGGATCAAGCGCCGGAGCCGGTATAAAAGGAAGTAAACCAAGTATGACCCCTACGAATAATAACAGTATGGGAAAAGGGAAATTGATCTTACCGGAAAAAACGGATAAAACAAGCAGGATGGCGATGATGAATATAACGACGGTGAAATTATCCATCCGCAAAGATAGAAATTGTTAGGTGGCAAAAATGCGGTTTAAAAATATTGGGTGCATTTCAATCCGGTAACTATTGGATACTGCAAAAGGTTGCCAACATTTAAAATCTTATTATTTGTAATCCAATTGCCAGGGTTATCAACCCTTCAGCATATTGGTCGGCAATCATAAATAAATTACTTTTTTGAAAAAGCATTGGGTCAAAACATTTAATCCGCCCTTGTGCCAAAGCTGTGCCACGCATTTGTTGGATAAGGGGATTGATGTATTATTTAAACAAAAAATGTTGGGGCACAATGATAATAAAACAACGCTAAGATATTTGCATTTAACCAATATAGGCCTGGTTCACCTCATTAGCCCGCCGGATGATATTGAGCATTTGCTTAAATAATGGAGTTGTATTTCCGAACGTTTTTCAGCGTATCAAAAACGTTCATAAATTCAACTGGTAATAATTGTGTACCGCATCTGGTTACCATCAGATAATGCTTTACAGATATTCTAAAAACCGGGCTTATAAAAGCCATCCCATACGAATCCCAAATCAACAAAATTTATCGCACAATAATTACCGTTCCTTTTTTTAAAGGCCTTCCATTTTTCAGGTCTATCATATAGGGATATGCGCCGGCGGGTAAGGACCTGCTTTTGTAGGTGCCATCCCATTGTGCAGTATTGCCGGTAGTTTCAAATATGATTTTTCCGTAGCGGTTAAAAACCATCACGCTCGCATTGGGAACAGCAACCAATGCTTCAATGCGCCAGGTGTCATTTAGTCCATCGTTGTTGGGTGAGAATGCGGTGGGTACATAAATATCATTGTACACTTTTATAAACATATCATCAGAAGCCACCCCACATCCTGCATTGGATATTACAGTCAGTATGTACCGTATATCAATTAAAGGGGTTGCAATGGGCTGCATCAGCGATGGGTTATTTAAAAAAGTAGCGGGCGACCAGGTTAAACTTATATCAGAACCTCCAACACTGCCATCTAAAACTATGGGCTGGCCTTTCAAAATAATTTTATCAGGGCCTGCATTGGCTGATGGTTTTTTTAAAACATTCAATACCACGGAAGCGGTATCCCTACAGTTGTTCGCACCGGTAATTATTACACTATAAATGGTTGTATCCAATGGGTTGGCAATTGGGTTGGCGATGTTTACGTCAGACAATCCCGCCGCAGGCGACCATAAATAAGTTGTACCACCACCTGCCTGCAATGTTACCAAATTACCCTCACAAAAATTTTGCGTATTACTGATAGTAGCCATTGGCTTTGGATTTGTAATAACAGTTACAGATGCGCTATCAGTACATCCAAACTGATCGGTACCTGTTACATTGTATTGGCCGCCTGAATTATTTTTTGCAATTAACGAAGGGGCTGCCAATTGGGAACTAAAGCCAGCCGGGCCAGACCAGGTATAAGTAGCGCCCCCGGAAGCGGTTAAATTAATTACCTGCTTTTCGCAAATAGGGCTGTTGCTTGTGGCCGTAACAACTGGATAATCATGTACCGTTATGGTTACCGGCGTTGAGGCTACCCTGCAATTGCTTAGAGCGATATTAGCCCCTTCCGCTACAGACATCCGGTATTTATAAACGCCAACCGCGGTTTTATTAAATTGGTAGCTAAGTGAAGTTTCGCCGGTAATATCTGTCCAGCTAATTCCATTATCCATACTTTCCTGCCATTGCGCAGCAGGAACGATATAGCCATTTCCTATATTCGCTATAATCGCGGCACCCGGCACACTTCCTTTACAGAAATCAGCATTTGCCTGGCTGTTGTTGACCAGCGTTGTAGTAACGCTTGGGCCGCATGGCCTGAAGGTGATATCATCCAATGCCAAATCATTTCCACAGCCTCCTGGTGCCGTATTGGTTAACCGGATTACAACATTATTTGTATTAAAAGGTGTGGTAAAAAAAAGGCCATATTGTTTCCATGCAGGGGTGCTTGTTGAAGCAATATCTCCAGTAGAGGAAGTGCCTAAAATGGTGCCGGTGGTTGTTTCTATATTAAAAATTAATTTAGGTTGAATACCATTGCTGCTACAGGCAGTTGGTAATAATACGTTTAATATCCAGGCGGCAAATTCATAAGTAGTATTGGCGCATAAATTTTTTACGGTATCCAGGTAAAAGACGCCGGGAGTAAATGAAGCATTCACCAGCATCATATACCCATTGGCATCGTTGGGAGTATGATCTTCGGTTAAAGTATGCCAACTGTTTCCAAAACAGCCGGATGTGCTGTTAACAACTGTATAACTGCCATCATTGGGGCAGGTAGATGAAGTGAAACCATAAGTAGTACTTGCAGCCTTTAGCTGATTCCCGGGATTTGCCCCGCTGCCAAATGTTACATTCACTACAGGGTCGCCTAATGATCCGGTACATACCTGGGCGTTAGCCACCATCTGGCAGCCTAAACAAAAAAATACAATTGCTGATTTAAAAAAAAATAGTCGTTTCATCAATTTTCCGAAGTTAGGTAATTTTATGGCTGCTTATAAAAGAGAGCAGGCGGAATTAAATGATTTGGCGGATTTTTATATTGGATTGATTGTTTTGTTTGGCAAGCCTGAATTGAAGATTTCAATTTACATTTTTTTATTTTTTATCCTAGCTGAAAACACTTTTACACCTGGCTTTGATTATTTTTTCTTTCTCCCCATTTTTTAAACAAATTCATATCATTTTAGGTGGTTGTTTTATTTCAATTTATTTTTACCGCCTGGTTGGGTTTGCAAATGCGGCAATTATCCATAAGCCACATTTTTTTAATAGATTGATTATTTTGAAAAAGGATGTTTTTTTGCAGATGGATTTCAATATTTTGGCAGGTAATTACTCTGTTGAAATTTAATAAATAACTTTTCACAACCAATTGAATTTTTAATTTTTAAAAGAGTTTCTAACAAAAAAAAATATAAACGATAAACAAAAAATGGTAGATGTAATTTTAGGACTTCAGTGGGGTGATGAAGGCAAGGGAAAAATAGTTGATTATTTTGCTCCCAATTATGATATAATCGCCCGCTTTCAGGGAGGCCCCAATGCCGGCCACACGCTTTACGTAAACGGGCAGAAGGTGGTACTTCACCAGATACCAAGTGGAATATTTCACGAAGACAAAATTAACCTGATTGGCAATGGTGTGGTGCTGGATGCGGTAGCACTTAAACAGGAATGTGAAACAGTAGCTTCGATGGGAATTGATTATAAAAAGAATTTGTACATCAGCGAACGTACCCATTTAATTTTACCGACGCACAGGGCATTGGATAAAGCCAGCGAATTAGCGAAAGGCAATGAAAAAATTGGTTCTACATTGAAAGGAATTGGCCCCGCTTATATGGACAAAACGGGCCGTAATGGTTTAAGGGTGGGCGATTTGCTTGATAAAAGTTTTATCTCCCAATACATTAAAATAAGGCTGAAGCACCAGCGCCTCCTCGACAACTATAATTTTCAGGAAGACATCAGCGCCTGGGAGAATGATTTTTTTGAAGCAATTGAATTGTTGAGGGATTTTAAAATTGTAAACGGCGAATATTTTATCAATGATAAAATTCAACAGGGTAAAAAGGTATTGGCCGAAGGCGCCCAGGGTAGTATGCTTGACGTAGATTTTGGAACATTCCCTTTTGTTACAAGTAGTAATACCATTTCGGCAGGTGTATGTACAGGCCTCGGTGTCGCGCCTCAGAAAATCAGGGAAGTTTATGGCGTATCCAAAGCCTATTGCACAAGGGTTGGCAGCGGCCCTTTTCCTACGGAATTGAATGACGAAACAGGAGAATTAATACGTAAATCAGGCAGTGAGTTTGGGGCAACTACCGGCAGGCCACGCCGCTGCGGCTGGATTGATTTAGTGGCATTACATTTTGCCTGTATGATCAACGGCGTTACACAAATCATTATGACCAAAACCGACATACTTGATGCTTTACCAGAACTAAAGGTTTGTAACGGATATGTGGTAAATGGTGAAGAAAAAAAATGGGTACCCTTTCAAATGAACCAGGTGAAAATAGAGCCTGCCTACAAGGATTTTGAAGGATGGAAATCTGATATTACCGCGATTGATAACTATGAAGCGCTGCCGGCAAATATGAAAAATTATATTGATTACATAAATCATTATTTACAGGTACCTGTTAAATACATCAGTAATGGCCCAGGCCGGGAACAGATAATACTGGCATAAGAAAAAATAATATAAAAAAAATATGCCTTTTTATTTGGCTATTTAAAAATCTATAAGAAATTTTACAGCATTAATAAGGTTATATATGGCTACTAAATCAGATAAAGGGAAAAAAGTAACTCCAAACGTGGAGCCTTCCTCAAAAAAATCGGCGGCAAAGTCATCTCCAAAATCTAAAAAAGAGGAAGAAGATGATGACGAAGACGATGAACCCGATGATGAAACCATTCCCGTAAAAAAAGGCAAAGACGCTTCAAAAAAAAGAAAGGGCGATGACGATGATGACGATGATGGCGATGAAGATGTGGAAGTAGCGGATGATTGGGAAAAGGGTGATGAAGATGATTGGGATCCCGACTTTGATGAGTTTGATGTACCGAAGTCTGCCGCGAAAAAATCTGCCGGCAAAAAGCCTGCAAAAGATGAAGAGGAAGATTTTAAAATAGATGATGATTTCAAGGATCTTGGCTTTGATGATCTTGACGGAGGTGGCGCTGGTTTTGACGATGATGATGATGATTTTTAACCTGAAAAGAAGCTGGTAGAATTTACCGGCAGGGAAAAATAATAAAGTGAGAAAAGCTATTTCTTTTCCTGTAACTAATTTTATTGAATTCAGAAATAAAATGTTGAACTGGGCACAACCGTTCAACATTTTTTGTTTGCTGGATAACAGTCAGTATCATTTTGAAACACCCGCTTTTGAATGCTTGTTGGCAGTAGGTTGTAAGCGAAAGGTAGAAACAGCGGCAGGCAAAACCTTTGAAGCGTTAAAGCATTTTTACGGAGAAGAAAAAGATTGGATATTTGGCCACCTTGGTTATGATCTCAAGAATGAAACGGAGAAGTTAAGCTCGGGGAATTTTGATGGGATCGGATTCCCGGATTGTCACTTTTTTGTACCCGAAATTGTGGTACAGTTAAATGACGGCGGGTTAACTGTTTTTTGCGGGGGAAATGCTAAAGAAATATTCGCTGCTATTGTATCCTGTAGTTCCATTATAGAACAAAAACCGTACGCACCTTTCAAAATTGAAAAAAGGATTTCCAAAGAAGATTATATCCATACAGTAAAAAAACTACAGCAACATATTTTGCGTGGCGATTGCTATGAGGTAAATTTCTGCCAGGAATTTTTTGCCAATAACGCAGTTATAGATCCAATATCTGTTTATGTTTCTTTAGTTACCCTTTCTCCCAATCCATTTTCAGCATTGTACAAATTAAAGGACAGGTATTGTATTTGCGCAAGTCCCGAAAGATATTTTAAAAAAGCCTTCAATAAAATATATTCACAACCCATAAAAGGGACGGCTAAACGCAATTTGGAAAACAGCGAACTGGATGAACTAGGCAGGCGGCACCTTGTAACCAGTGAAAAGGAAAAAAGTGAAAATGTAATGGTAGTGGACCTGGTAAGAAATGACCTGAGCAGGGTTTGTAAACAGGGAACAGTACGGGTAGAAGAATTATTCGGCATTTATAGTTTCCCGCAGGTACATCAAATGATCAGTACAATCAGTGGTGAACCGGATGAAGGCGTGGATTGGATAGACGTGGTAAAATCAACCTTCCCCATGGGAAGTATGACGGGCGCCCCCAAGAAAAGAGTGATGGAAATTATTGAACGTTATGAACATACCAAAAGGGGGCTGTATTCGGGTGCCATTGGATATATCAG
Organism: Ferruginibacter sp.; assembly: GCA_036169975.1. Classification (GTDB taxonomy): domain Bacteria; phylum Bacteroidota; class Bacteroidia; order Chitinophagales; family Chitinophagaceae; genus Ferruginibacter. The sequence goes on from JAVHOI010000032.1 coordinate 11,502, forward strand.
CCCTAAGGGGGATGCTGATTTTAATGTAGTAATCAGGAGTATTTTGTACAATGCGTCAGGTAAATATATTTCGTTTCAGACAGGCAGCGCTATTACTTTTAATAGCGATGCGGAAGAAGAGTATCAGGAATGTTTGCTGAAAGCGGAGGCGATGAAACAGGTGTTGGAATACTGATTCAGGATTTTTTCTTTTCCTTTTTATACACCATTTTATTTGCAGGCAGGTTGGCGCCATTTAATAATACCTGTACCGATTCGTTCAATATTGGAAATTTATTTACAACAAATAATTGCATCTTATCCGCGGGCAGCCGAAGATCAAAATTTCCGGTTGATGACATTATCCCATCAAAATTTGGATTGTAATGGTTGAATAAGGCAATATCCATCGCTATGTTTTTGGCAATAATAAGCGAATTGTATTTGCCTGAAATAGAAATTACTTCCACATCAACCAACTCCGCGGACGATAAAGCAGCTTTGGTATTGTAAGGATTTTGTTTATCAATTGCGCTGCCATAGCTGGTCCGAAGGTGATTTCCTGCCGCTGAAAAATCATTCCCGTTTATCGCACGGCCACTTATTGTAGTTACACCACCCGAGCCTTCCATAATATAATGGGTGGCAATAAAACGTTTTACATAAGTCCTGGATTCTGCAGGAAGGTAATATTGAAGATCCCAAAAATTTTTGCTGCCACTTTTTTTCATTGCGCTATACACCCTTCCGGGGCCGCCATTGTATGCCGCCATTACGAGGAGCCAGTCGTGCATCTGGCGGTAAAGCGCAAGTAAATATCTGGCTGCCGCATGTGTACTTTTATAATAATCCCTGCGTTCATCGAGATAGCCATTTACAACCAACCCGTAATCCTTTGCCGTATAAGGCATAAACTGCCAGGGCCCTCCTGCGCCTGCATTGCTGGTAGCCCCGGTACTAAGGTTGGATTCAATAACGGCAATGTATTTTAACTCCCCTGGTAAACCATACTGCCGCAATACGCTTTCAATCAAATTGAAATAAGGCTGTCCCCAATTTTTCATCTTTTGTAAATAACTACCATGGGCTTTGATATAATCCTGTACGAATATTTCGGCATTTGGATTTATCTGGGTATTATAAGGCAGCATTGAGTTGTAGCTGTAATTAGAAAAAAGATTTTTAAAGCCATATTTAGTGACCTGGTTAAAATATTGAACTTTTTCTTTCTTAGGCACCGTTCCGGACTTTATTACTTCTTCAATCAATTCATTTTCTTTTGCCGTATCCTCTTCCACAATTGTATCTTTTATATTTACCTGTAGAAATTTATTTTGGGGAGCAGGAAAATGTTTGCCTGCAGATAACTGCTGAAATAGCAAACCTAAAATTGATATCAGAAAAAGTTTGTTCATTTATTTTGACGTCATCCGGCTTTATACCGCCGCATCAGTAAATTTGATAATTGCAGTAAAGTTAGTTCATCTGTTTTATTTGCAAGCACCTGAAGGCCAAATGGCATGCCATTACTGTGCTTAAATAAAGGTATTGATATAGCAGGAAGACCAGTAAGGTTGGCAAATACGGTATAGATATCGGCCAGGTACATTGCAATGGGATCATCGGGGTTTTCGCCAATGGCCATGGCCGTAGTAGGAGCGGTTGGCATCAGGATCGCATCATATTCTTTAAATAAACCCGCTGTTTTATCTGTCAGCAAACGCCTTACCTGTTGCGCCTTGCTGAAATAAGCGTCATAGTAACCCGCGCTTAAAACAAAGGTGCCGAGTAAAATCCTGCGTTTTACTTCTTTGCCGAATCCTTCACTGCGGCTGCGTTTGTAAAATTCCGTTAAATCGGCCACCGGTTCGGTGGTGCTGTGCCCAAAACGTACGCCATCATACCTGCTGAGGTTACTGCTGGCTTCGGCAGTTGTTAAAACATAATAGGCCGGAACAATGTGATCTAGCAAATCAAATACTACAGGTTCTACAATATGTCCATCGGATTTTAATTTATCAATAAGGGATAAAATATTTTCTTTTATTTCTTTATCAAGCGATGGGTGATGCAACGCTTCTTTGAAATAGGCGATTTTATATTTCTTATTTTCATCAATACTTAATAGTTCAACTAAGTTGCGTACGCTTCCACTCCCCCCTCTTTCGGAGAGCTTGTCCCGGTTTGCCGGGAGGTGGTTAGGGGAGGCCGTACTATCATATTCATCCCCTCCGGCAATTACCTCCAAAGCCAATGCGGCATCTTCAATATTTTTGCTAATAATCCCAATCTGGTCAAATGAGGACGCATAAGCGATCAGTCCATATCTTGATACGCTGCCATAAGTTGGCTTTAATCCCACAATGCCGCAAAAGTCGGCAGGTTGCCTTACCGACCCACCTGTATCACTACCCAGGCTAATCATGCACATGCCTGCCTGAACAGCTACGGCGCTGCCACCTGATGAACCGCCCGGTACCTTCGTTTCATCCAACGCATTCAGGACATTACCATAAGCTGAATTTTCGCTGGTACTGCCCATGGCAAATTCATCACAATTGCAGGCGCCAATGATGATCGCATCTTCATCAAGTAAGCGCTGAACCGCTGTGGCATTATAAAGTGAAATGAACCCTTTCAATATTTTTGATGCCGCGGTTACCTTATGGCTCTTATAACATAAAACGTCTTTTATACCAATCACCACACCATGTAACCTGCCCGTTATATTTCCTGTTTTTTGTTTTTCATCAAGGGTAGCTGCTTTTGCCAAAGCTTCTTCAGCAAACACTTCTGTAAAAGCGTTTAAATGTTTGAAGCGGTTTATTTGTTCCAGGTAATGTTTTACAACAGCCACACAGTTGGTATTTCCGGAATGCAGTTGCTGATGATATGCTTGAATGTTACTGTACAAGTTTGATGTAGATTTGTTAGTATTTATAAAACTGGCTGAAATAAATGACAGGATTTCCTGTCATTTATTTCAGCCGAAATTCATTAAAAAAAACATTTACCTGGGTAATTCCTGAGCCTCTTTCGTCTGTGCCAGCTTTGCCTGCTCCAGTTGCTGTTTCAATTCCCTTAATTCCTGGTCTTTATCCTTTTCTTTCATTCCATCTTCTATTTCGCTTTTTACATTCTCTTTCGCATCCTTAAATTCACGCATGCCCTTACCTATACCTTTCATTAATTCCGGGATTTTTTTACCGCCAAACAGTAATACAATTGCCAGGATAATAAATATCCATTCGGATCCACCCGGCATTCCAAATAATAAGACCGCTGCTAAAACATTTGAAACTATCATAGTTATTAAATTGAAGAACAAAGATAAATTAAATATTTACTAATTACACTCTTTGTCAAAAACTATGTTGTGTACCTGTTAACATAAACATTGCTTTAAGGGAAGATTCATGTTGAAATTTTTACCTGATATATCGCCCGCATTTTGCTTTGCCGTTGGCCGCCTCATACGTGGTAATGCCTCTGGCACATGAAATAAATAAAATTGCGGCAACAATAATAACTGTGGGAAGAATTATTTTTTTCATTATAAGAGGTATCGTTATGCAAATAATTATTAAAGTGGCCTAAATAGTACTTTGAGGAAGGTGTTTGGTTTTAGGAATAAAGATTGAACAATAATCATTCCCAATCCTTTTCTAAACCAAAAAAAACGAAACCCATTGGATTTCGTTTTCAAATATTTTTTATCGGAATGCTTACTTTTTAAGTGCAACCGCCATTCTTTTTTCCTGGATACGGGCACTTTTTCCGCTTCTTTCGCGTAAGTAAAATAATTTGGAACGACGTACTTTACCTACTTTGTTTAAGACAATACTTTCTATATTGGGAGAAAAGAAAGGGAATAAACGCTCAACCCCTACGCCATCACTCATTTTACGTACGGTAAAAGTGGCGGTGGCACCGGTTCCCTGGCGCTTAATTACATCGCCTTTGAAGCTTTGGATACGCTCTTTACTACCCTCAACGATTTTATAATTTACAGTGATATTATCACCTGCTTTAAATTTAGGAAGTGTTGGTGATGCTGTTAACTGCTCATGCACAAAAGCTACTGCGTTCATAATCTTTATTTTTTCGGACTGCGAAGGTAGGGGTTTAATTGATAATTCTAAAATGAATAATTGAATAATTTTTTCAATTCATTGAAAAATATTTATTTGTAATGATTAAAAAGATACAACGAGGCTGGAAATGTTGAACGGAGCGTCGCCACAAATGTTCCATCAGGGTTTTGATGCCGGATAAATAAAAAACTATTTTCAGGTTAAAGTTGAACTTAATGTTTGACTGAACTCCTCCGGGCATCGTCATCATTTGCCATCCGTATTTTAGGAGAGACGATGCAGGTAAATAGCTTGTGATAAAAAAATCCGGCAATTATAAACTGCCGGATAAAATGTTATTGTTTAATTTATTTGTCTGAACTGAAAATTACCTGGCGATATTCACCGCTCTTTTTTCCCTGATTACGGTAACTTTTATCTGGCCCGGAAAGGTCATTTCCGTTTGAATCTTCTGGGCTATTTCAAAACTAAGCCTGTCACTGTCGCCATCACTCACTTTATCGGCTTCTACAATTACCCTCAGTTCCCTGCCGGCCTGTATTGCATACGCCTTTTCAACGCCCTGGTAGGCCTGGGCCAGGTTTTCAAGGTCTTTAATGCGCTGGATATATTGTTGCATTATCTCACGCCTTGCACCCGGCCTTGCCCCGCTGATGGCATCGCATGCCTGTATAATTGGTGAAATAACATATTGCATTTCTATTTCATCGTGATGGGCGCCAATGGCATTTACTACTGCCGGGTTTTCGCCATATTTTTCCGCAAGTTTCGCTCCCAGCAATGCGTGGCTTAATTCTGTATCTTCATCAGGCACTTTCCCTATATCATGCAGCAGGCCTGCCCGTTTGGCCAGCTTAGGGTTCATACCCAACTCCGCCGACATGATGGCGCAGAGATTAGCAGTTTCGCGGCTGTGCATCAATAAGTTTTGCCCGTAGGAGGAACGGAAACGCATACGTCCCACCATTCTTATTAATTCTTTGTGTAGCCCATGTACACCCAGTTCCATTGCGGTACGTTCGCCAATTTCCATTACCTGGTCATCCAACTGGCGTTTGGTTTTTTCCACTACTTCCTCTATGCGGGCAGGATGAATGCGGCCATCTGCCACAAGGCGTTGCAACGACAAACGGGCAATTTCGCGGCGCAACGGATCAAAGGATGAAAGTACAATTGCTTCAGGTGTATCATCTACAATAAGATCCACACCGGTTGCGGCCTCAATGGCCCTGATATTTCTACCTTCCCTTCCGATGATAGATCCCTTTATTTCATCGCTTTCCAGATTAAATACCGTGATGGAATTTTCAATCGCCTGTTCCGCTGCAGTGCGTTGTATGGTCTGAATCACAATTTTCCGGGCTTCCTTATTGGCTTTTAATTTAGCTTCTTCAATTATCTCCTGCTGAATAATCAGGGCACTGGTTTGAGCCTCCTGTTTGAGGCCTTCAATTAATTGCGCTTTAGCTTCTTCGGCAGATAAGCCGGACACTTTTTCTAACCTGCGGATATGTTCTTCCTGGTGCTTTTCCAGTTCGGTTCGTTTTAAATTTACTACCTCTATCTGGCGGTTGAGCGTTTCTTTGATAGCATCATTATCTTTAAGTTGCTTATCAATGTTCTGCTCTTTTTGATTGATGGATTGCTCTTTTTGCTTAATCCGGTTTTCGGCTTCATTCGCCTTTTGGGTACGCTGAAGCACTTCCCTGTCGTGCTCGGATTTTAATTGTACAAATTTTTCCTTTGCTTCGAGCAGCTTCTCTTTTTTTAAATTTTCGGCCTGTAACCGGCCATCCGCAATAATTTTTTGCGCCTGTTGCTCCGCATCTTCTAATTGTTTTTTCGTGTTTTTGGCAAAAATAAATTTACCCAGTAAAATTCCTATAATCAGGGCGACCGCTCCAATGATGATGGAAAGTATGTTTGGCTCCATTGAAATTTTTTGTTTTAAATCGGTTCACAATCTTAAAAATCCTTTCTAAACCCATAAAATATTGGGCAAGATGGTTAGTGGGCGAAGATAATGATTTTTTAGGGAGTATTAGGGGCTGATTTGAAGTGATATGTGGGTAATTTACAATGCTTTATCCATTTGGGCTTCTATTTTTAGCAAAGCTTGCTCCATTTCTTTTTCCAATGCGGGGTTAGTCTCCTGACTTGTTTGCGTAGCAAACCAAATTAAAACCATAGCAATATAGTCCTGCATATCCTTGCCGGCAAACTGGGTTTTAAAATCTATAATCTTGTCGTTGATGGTTTTTAAATTACGGCGTATAACCTCCTCGTCTTTGGCGAGTGTTTTAATACGATAAGTTCTGTCGCCTATTAAAATATTGATGGTGATGAGTTCTGACATAAATTTTATTCACTTAGCAATCCAATGCATTTATCTATTTCTTTGATATGATTATCTATTTGCTTTTCAAACAATTTTTTATCCGTTTCATTCATTTGTGCGGCAGCGGATTTTAAAATACCGGCCTGTTGTTCTAACTGGCCAATGCGTCGTAAATCATTCTCCTGTCGGTTTTTCAATTCTTTTACTTCATTTCTAAACTGTTCATTTTCCTTTTGCAATAGCAGGTATCGTTTCAGTAATTGCTGAAGTTTACTATTGATCCGTTTGATATTTTCTTCTAAATCATTCATTCGAAAACAAATTACCAAATTACAAAATCCGCAAATCCCATTTGCCGGCATTTCATTTTCACGTTTTCAAATTGGCACATTACTGAATTTTCAAATTATTTTCTAATTTCCGCATTCAATTCTTTTTCATAAGATGAAACGATTTTAGCCATCATTACATCAATCTCTTTATCCGTCATTGTCTTTTCTTCATCCAGAAATGTAAAATTTACCGCCATTGATTTTTTGCCGGCTCCCAGTTTTTCACTTTCAAATACATCAAATAAATTGATGGATTGTAATTTATTGATCCTGGCTCCAAAGGTTACTTTTTCAATTTCTTTATAGGTGATGTTTTTATCCAGAATAATAGAAAGATCCCTGCTTGCGGATGGAAATTTCGGAATTTCGGTATATTGTATTTTTATTGAATTATTAAATTGCAATACCTTATCCCAGTTGATATCAATAAATAAAACCGGCTGCTTTATATCAAACCGCTCCAGCGTTTTTTTATTTACACTGCCAATAGTGGCTACTGCTTCATTTTTTATTTTGGCCAGAACAAGGTTATCCAGTTTATCGCCAGTTTCCCATGTATAGCCGCTGATTTTTAATCCGCACAATGCAATTATTTTTTCAAATATTCCTTTGGCGAAATAAAAATCCGCTTTCTCACCCTTCATCTTCCATCCTTCGGTATGCTTTTTACCTGTAATGTAAATGCTTACATGGTGCTGCTCTTCATATTTTCCGGCAGTTGATGTGCAGTACGTTTTTCCAAACTCAAATAACTGAAGATCGTTATTTCGCCGGTTGCAATTATAGGCCACAGTTTCCAGCCCGGTTTCCATCATTGCTGGCCGCATTACATTCAGGCCGGCACTGAGGCTGTTGATCATTTTTACAGTAGTTTGCAATACGTCTTCACTGTAATACGCGGCATTGGTTATGCTATTGGTAAAAATTTCATTAAAGCCAATTCCCGCCAGGCAGGCAGCTATTTTTTCCTTATACGAAGCCGCATGGCCAAGGGTTTCAACCGAAGGCGAAATAGTAATGGCAGCCGGTATGTCAACATTATCAAATCCGTCAATCCGCATAATCTCTTCCACAATATCAGCCGGCAAAGAAATATCCGGCTTGCTAAAAGGCACGGCTACACGCAAATCATCCATTCCTTCCTTAATGATTTCAAAACCAAGTCCCGTTAATATATTTTTTATCGTATCACCGTGATAATTTTTACCGCTTAATTTTTTTAAATAATGGTATTTAAGCGCAACTTCCGTTTTTACTTTTGGATTTGGATAAATATCTGTGATATCGGAAGCGATTTGTCCTCCGGCAATTTCATTGATCATGACTGCGGCTCTTTTCAATACATTTACGGTATTACTGATATCAACTCCCTTTTCAAAATGGATGGCTGCATCGGTACGAAGCCCGTGCCGTAAAGAAGTTTTGCGGATGGTCAGCGGATTGAACCAGGCGCTTTCCAAAAAAATATTTTTCGTGTCCTTTGTTACACCACTTTGGAGGCCACCATATACACCACCGATGCACATCGCTGATTCCGTATTGCATATCATAAGGTCTTCCGCTGATAGTTTTCTTTCCTTTCCATCTAATGTAACAAAGGGGGTTGCTTCGGGTAAATTTTTTACGATAATTTTATTACCGGTGATCTTGTCCGCATCAAATGCGTGCAAGGGTTGTCCGGTTTCGTGTAAAATAAAATTAGTAATATCAACGATATTGTTGATTGGCCTGAGCCCAATGCTTTTTAATCTTTGTTGCAACCACAAAGGGCTTTCCCCAATGCTTACACCCTGAAGGCTTACTCCGGCATACCGTGGGCAGGCCTGGCTATTTTCTACCTTAATATCCATTTGCAAAACCTGGTGGATCGTTTTGACCCCGGTAGTAATCGCAGTGTTTTTAAAAGGAGATTTAATATGGGTTTCTTTTTTATTGTGATGAGAAAGCCAGGCGCAAATATCCTTTGCAACACCGATATGGCTCATCGCATCCATACGGTTTGGGGTAAGGCCTATTTCAAAAATAAAATCGTTGTACGGCTTAAAATAATCCGCGGCAGGAATGCCCACTTTGGTTTCGGGAGGCAATACGAGGATACCGGTATGGTCGTTATTTAAACCGATTTCATCCGCTGCGCAAATCATTCCAAAACTTTCCACCCCACGGATTTTCGCTTTTTTCATTGTAACCGGATCGCCATTCACCGGATAAATGGTGGCGCCAATAGTAGCTAAAACCACCTTTTGTCCTGCTGCTACATTGGCTGCGCCACAAACAATTTGAAGGGCTTCACCACTACCAATGCCCACAGAAGTTATCTTTAATTTATCCGCATCCGGATGTTTTGAACATTCCAATACTTCACCAATAACTAGCCCCTGCAACCCGCCTTTCAGGTCTTCATATTTTTCAAGGCTTTCCACTTCCAATCCGATGGAAGTAAGTATTTTACTCAGTTTTTCAGGATCCGCCTTTACAGGTAAATACTCACAAAGCCAGTTGTAACTTATGGTCATTAATTGATAGTTGATTAATAATATATGATGCCGCAAAGATAGCTATTGAGAACCAAGCGTAAAAACGGGTTATTAAAAAGGCCATTTTTTATCAGCGATATTTTTTACCAAATAGTAAAAAGCGGACGCAACCAGCATGGAAAAAATTAATACTTCGTACCCATAAAAACAACTGTAAAAAAATATTGAGGTGGTGCAGAAAAATAAAAATATCCGTTAACCAGTGTTAATAAATTGTTACCTAAAGCCGCCCCATTTGAATATTGGCTGTTAATAAGCCTGTGTATAAAGTATTAATAAGCTAATTTTACCTGTGATTTTCCTGTGTATAATCATTATAATAAGTTAATAACAACCTCTTATGAATAATCAGTAAGTTTTTTGCATTTATCTTAGCCGCCCTGTTATAAATTTTCTGTTAATCGGTTTTTTTTATCAGCAGGCGATGATTACTAACACAGCCGCTTATCCGTACTTTATAAAAAACAAAGCACCAGTATTTTTTTTCAATAAATTAAAACATACAAAACAAGAATAATACTATAATTCAGATGGATCTTACTAACCTTAACAAAGACAGAAAAACAAGAAGAAAACCATCCCTTGATATGGGGAGCATGGTATATGGCAAAGTGCCGCCACAGGCTAAAGAGCTGGAAGAAGCGGTGCTGGGCGCCATTATGCTTGAAAAGAGCGCCTTTGATACGGTAATTGAAATTTTAAAGCCAGAGTGTTTTTATGGAGAAGCCAACCAGCGTATTTTTAAGGCGATGAAATCCTTGGCGGAAAAAAGTTTGCCGATAGACCTTTTAACTGTAGTAGAGGAATTAAAATTCAAGGAAGACCTTGACTTTGTAGGAGGCCCTTACTATGTTTCCAAATTAACGAATTCGGTGGTATCATCGGCAAATATTGAAGCCCACTCCAGGATCGTTTTACAAAAATTTATTCAGCGGGAACTAATCCGCATCAGCGGTGAAATAATAGGGGATGCTTATGAAGACAGCACCGATGTTT
>JAVHOI010000033.1:0-5029 GCA_036169975.1 Ferruginibacter sp.
AATGATTGTAACTTTATTTTCCGAAGGATTGACAACCCGGGTATTGGGTTTTACAATTATCAGCGGCTGCGAAAGATTGGCAACACTGTCCGTAATTTATAATCCAAATTTATCCTGCGGGAAGTTCTAAATTTGATTTTTAATTTTAATCTTTCTAAAATTTTATATGTGGTAAATTTGCGGCAATCGTTTTGTTAAATTAATAAATTATGAATGGAAATGATATTTTGCAATTATCAATTTATGTTGTTGGGGGGTTTATAATTGGCTTTATCATACACAAATGGGTTATGCCCATTCTGGGGAAACTGGCCGCTAAAACAAAATTGAAATCAGACGATCTTATTATCAGCATCATCAGCAAATGGGTTATATCCTGGTTTTTAGCGCTTGGCCTTTTTATGGGTTTAAGACGCATTGAAATAACCGGGCGTTATCATACCTGGCTGGAAAATGGCCTGATGATTTTTTATATTTTTTCTTTTACCTGGATTGCCGCAAGAGTTATTTCGGGCATGGTAAAAATAAAAGCTACCGGCACCGACACGGTAATTCCATCTTCATCCATCATCAGTAATATTATCAGGATCATTATTTATTGTATCGGGTTATTGGTGATATTGCAATCGTTGGGTATTTCCGTTACACCCATACTTACCGCATTGGGAGTTGGTGGTTTAGCTGTGGCACTTGCCCTGCAGGACACACTCACTAATTTATTCGCCGGTATTCAAATTATCGCTTCCGGCAAAATCAATCCCGGCGATTTTGTAAAACTGGCTTCAGGTGAAGAAGGTTTTATACAGGATATTACCTGGCGAAGCACTACCATAATAGCGGTATCAGATCATATTATTATTGTGCCCAACGCCAAACTATCAGGCATGATCGTTTCCAACTTTTACCTGCCACAACGTGAAGTGGCTTTTTCCGTGGAAGTGGGCGTTAGTTACAACAGCGATTTGAAGCAGGTTGAAAAAGTAACTCTCGAAGTAATCAGGCAAACCCTCAATGAAGTTGAAGGAGGTGTAAAAGACTTTGAACCCATAATCCGTTTTTTTGCCTTTGGCGACAGCAGCATCAATCTTCGGGCTATAATGCGGGCAACTGAATATACCAACCAGTTCGTGCTTCGGCATGAATTTATAAAACGGCTGCACGTAAGATACCAACAGGAAGGTATCAATATTCCTTTTCCCATCCGAACTGTTTATATGAAGAAAGAAAACGAATAATACGATACGCCACCCGCCTTTGCTCTTATTTAAGATATTGGGCTTTTATTTATTTTATAAATCATGCCAAATCAAATCCAAATTGAAATGTTTCATTTGGCGGCAACCCTGTAAATATTTTAGCCGTATAATACTAATACAGCCCGGCTGACGCAAAATTAATTGACTTACAATTTTAATAACCTGGATTTCTAAATCTTAAAATTGCGGAATTTAAAAAAAATGTATAGATTACAAATTCTTTAAAACCAAATGCTAAAAAATTAAATTGTCTAAAAATGAGGCGTACTTTTCTTTTACTTACAATAACTATTTTTGTAATGTCCGGTTTCAAATCTTCATCGCAAAACCTGCTAAAACCTGTTGCGAACAACTATCTGCGTTGTTACACAGTTGAGCGAATCAATGAGCTTAGAAAAATTCATCCCAATATGGAGACGGATGCCCAGTTTGAAACATGGATGGGCCAAAAAATAAAAGAAAGGAAACAAGCCCTGAACACTACCACCGCCAACTATACCATTCCAATAATTTTTCATATAATACACAATGGTGAAGCGGTTGGTACAGTTCCCAATCTTGATGCGGCGCTGATACAGCAACAGGTACTTCAGTTAAATAAGGATTTCGCTAATCTTTCCAACAGCCCGTACGGTTCATCCGCATCCACAGGCATCCAATTTGTATTGGCTGAAAAAAATCCTTCGAATATTGTGCTTGCAGAACCTGGTATTGATCGCATAGACCGGAATAGCAAAGGATGGACTCCTTATGATACAGCCGGTTGGAAACCTTCGTATATAGATGACAATGTAAAATTCAATTCTATTTGGGATGCTACCTCTTATTTTAACGTATGGGTAATTCCTCAGTTGAATAATGGAACAACAGACCTGTTAGGTTATGCTACTTTTCCAACAAGTTCTACATTGCCGGGGCTTAACAATAATGAAACAGTCAACAGCGCTGGTGTAGTAATTCTTACGGCTACAGTGGGTAGTTCCTTTATGCCAGGCAATTGTGGCAATGGATTTGGACAGGGAAAAACACTTGCACATGAATCAGGGCATTTCTTTGGTTTACGGCATATTTGGGGTGATGCTAATTGTGGCAATGATTTTAGTAATGATACGCCGGTACAATTTGGCCCTAACAATGGCGTACCCGACCATCCAAAAAGTAACAGTTGTGGCACCGCCGATGAAATGTTTGAAAACTATATGGATTACACTGACGATATTGCCTTAAACACCTTTACGGCAAATCAGGTGGATCGGATGCAAACGGTGATGTTAAATAGTCCAAGACGTAACTCACTTCCTGCTTCCGGCGCAGGATTAATAACTGTTGTCGGCAGTAATAAAATTTCGTTTACAAATTGTACAGGAAAGTTGTCTGTTTTTGAAACAGGTATTGGCGCATCATATCCCCGTTTTAAAGATGTATCTCTTACTTTAAACGTGGAAGATAAAGCCACAGGCAATGCCACGGTCTCCGTTACTGCTACGGGTACGGCCATTACCGGTTTACAATATCAATTACTAACACCTTCTGTCGCATTTGTTGCGGGCGATAATTTTAAACCTGTTACTATACGTATTTTCGATAATGCCCTGGTGGATGGAGACAGGACTATCATTCTTAACTACGTCATTTCCGGAACCGGGGTTACGGCTGGAACCAGTTCCCAATCTGTTACTTTAAATTTATTGGATGATGATAATATTAGGGTAGGAGAGAACACCATCAAAATTTTAGATGAGCATTTTGAAAATCCAACCGGATCACGGGGGCTTCCTGCAGGCTGGGGATTATTAACCACCAGCGGTTATGCTAATCCTTTTGTGGCCAGTATTAATGGAGATGCCGGAGGTTCAGGACTTTCCGCTCATATCAGCAATGACATTACAACGAAGCCAAATGTTTATACGCAGGGCATTTCCGGTGCGGCGGTTTTACAATCACCAATAATAGACCTAAGTTCAGTTGTATCATTAGGAGAGCTTAGCTTTAAATATAAAACACGGGGATTGGTTGATAATGACGAAGCATTTCTTACCTATACACCTTCCAATGCACCTTTAGGGCCATTTTATTTTTATGGAAATACGCCTGGTGAGCTCGGATACGGGCCATATAGCAGTGATGTCACTACTTTAAGTAATGCACCGGTTATTCAGGCGCCGACAAGACTATTGGGTGGCAAATTTAATATTGATTTTTTTTGGCAAACAGATGTGCTCATAACTGGCGCCAATCCGGGCTTTAATGTAGATGATATTGTACTTACCGCTACACCTTATCATGTGGAAACCAGCGTGGGCAACAGTTATACATTCGATATACAATCAGGTACAGGTACTAATAATTTTAAAAGTACAAATAACAGGGCGATTGCCGCTATAAGAAATGCCTCGGCGATGATAAGCGAAGTTACGGCTCAGATAACGCAGGCGGGTATGGGCAATATGTCAATTAGCACCTCAACAGGTAATTTTCTGCGTACGCAAAAAGTATTTCAAATAAGCCCTGCTATTGCGAATAGCACGGTCACCTACCAGGGAATCTTTTATTTTACTGCCGCCGAATTAGCTATATGGGGTGCCGATAAATTGAACCTGAAAATTTTGAAAGTAAAAGACGGGGTATCTTTAAATACCACATTGAACCAAAGTAATGCGGAATTAATTACACCAACTGTTTTTGAAGATTCAGCCGCAGGCTTTATCACCTATACTGGTAATTTCACAGGCTTTTCACAGTTTATGTTAGTATCACCGCTTACCAGCCTTCCTGTAACTTTTATCAGCTTCCAGGCTACCCCGGTTCAAAAAAATATTCAATTGGTCTGGGAAACTTCCCAGGAAATGAATAACCGTGGTTTTGGCATTGAAAGAAGCCTTGATGGTATTAATTATAAACAGATTGGCTGGGTTGACGGAAATGGAACAACTTCGGCTACCTCCACTTATTTTTTTACTGATAATTATGTTCAGCAAAACATAAATTATTTTTATCGCATCCGGCAGGTAGATATTGATAACAGGCAGGTTTATTCACCTGTTAGAAATGCCAGGCTGAAACCCGGTGCAGGTATTTCCATCGCGGTTAATCCTAATCCTTCAAAAGATTATGTAAACCTTTTTATTACCGGTACTTCTAATAAAGCAACAGTGGAATTGATGAACCAGGCGGGACAAAAACTGATACAGCGAAATGAGGTAAATGCCTTTAACGGCGTTTATAACCTGCCATTGAATGGACTTGCAAAAGGTGTTTATACAATAGTAATTTATTTGCCTGAAGGGGCTTTCGCAAAAAAAATAATCGTTCAATAACCCGGTTATTTTATAATGGTTATTCAAAAAAATCCTGGCAACCTAATTACCAGGATTTTTTTTATTCCTTGTATGCACCATACATTTTTTGTAGCAGGTACTGATTGGGGATTTTAAGTACATCCTTCTTCGGTTCATGAGCAAAAGAGTCCAATATAAAATAGAATTTAAATGAATCAGGTGGCAAGATATTGAGTTTACAACTTCCCACACCCTGTGCTAAACGGGGATAGTACCGCTTTTAAATAAACCCAATGGATGGCTTTTGTATGCATCATTAAACCTGATCGTATGATGAAACCAACTATCGCTCCGTAGCACGCAACGTCCCAGGCTAACACACTGGCCCGGCAGGAGAGACGTTGCTGGGAAGGAGACTAATGTACTCCGGCGCATGATGAGAAGCTATATGAATGCACCAAACATCACCTATACTTTGCAGTCCCTCCTAAAGCA
>JAVHOI010000034.1:0-5026 GCA_036169975.1 Ferruginibacter sp.
TTGCGGTTTTCGCATCCTGTAAGAAAGATGAAAATAAAGTTTATTTTGAAGGGGGTACCAATCCTGTATTAACTTCCTCTGTTACTACAGCCTCCCTGCCACTTGCTTTTGCGAATAAAGACCAGGTAGCACTTACCCTTAATTGGACAAACCCCAATTATAAAATGAATACAGGCATCAGCTCGCAGGATGTCAATTATCAAATAGAGATTGATACAACCGGTGCAAATTTTACCAGTCCACACAAACAAACGGTGGCTGTCAGCAAAGAATTGAGCCAGTCATTTTTTGTATCAAATTTCAACGATTTCCTATTGAATCAGTTAATATTGATTCCTGGGGTTTCACATAATATTGAAATCAGGGTAAGCTCTTCTTTAATCAATAAATCCGCTGTATTATACTCAAATGTTTTGAAATACACGGTTACGCCTTATGCGATTCCTCCTAAAGTTGCTCCACCCGCATCGGGTAAATTATATATTACCGGCAGCGCTACTGCAAAAGGCTGGATGGGTGGCGGAGATGCGGAAGCGCTGAGCCAGAAATTCACTCAGGTAAGTACTACTATTTATGAAATTACTGTTCCGTTAATTGGAGGCCAGTCTTATACTTTCGTCCCCATTTATGGCGACTGGAATAACAAATATAGTATTGCCGTTAAAAACGATCCAAATGAAGTTAATGGAGGTGATTTCCAAATTGGAGGCGAAGATATTCTTGCACCTGCCTCAAGCGGAAACTACAAGATACAGGTCGATTTTCAGAGAGGTAAATTTAGCGTAACCAAACAATAATCCTGCGTTTTTAACAATCATAAAAAAATTATTATGAAATATTTATTTAAACTTTTCTTAGCCGTAGGTGTAATGGCAATTGCTTTTTCCGCTTGCAAAAAAGTAGAGGTGCTGCCCTTCTATGCTAATGGTACGGCACCGGTTCTAACAAGTTCTGCTACCACTATAACGCCTGCACCCGGTGATTCCAACAAAATAGTTGCATCTTTTTCCTGGTCGGATACAAAATACGCGACTGATTCTTCCAATCAAAAATTTATTCTTGAGATAGATTCAACAGGTCGTAGTTTTTCGAAGGAAATTAAAAGGACTGTAAATGGTGTACTTGGTATTTCTTTTACCGGTCAGCAACTAAATAATATTTTAGCTGATTTTGGTTTTGCACCCGGCCAAACATTTAGTTTTGATATAAGGGTAACTTCTTCTTATGGCAATAATAACGAGCAGCTAAAATCCAATGTTATTAAGGTTAGTATAAAATCTTATTTAGTTCCTATTACCCTGGTGCCTTCTTCAGCCAACGCATTGGTATTACTGGTTGCCAATGCCACCAACACCGCTATTTCCTTTAATTGGAATGCAAGTAACTATGGTGCCAATACCATTAATTATGCATTACAGTTTGATACGGTTGGCGGTAATTTTGCAACGCCACAGGTAATAAAGTATGGCACCAAATTGACTTCTGCTATTACGGTAAGTGATTTAAATGCTGCTGCGATTACAGCAGGAATTCTTGGTGGGGTAACTAAAAATCTTGAATACAGGATAGTGAGCTATCTTGGCACAGATTATACAAAACCTTTGGTTTTTTCTAATATTGTTACCATTAATACTACCACATTTGTTCCAATACCTGCAAACCTGTATATTATTGGTGGCGCTACTCCAATAGGATGGTCCAATAATGCCGGCTTATCTCCTTCACAGCAGTTTGCAAGGATAGATGCTGTTTCCTATGGCATTGTTATTAATCTTACTGCGGGTCAGGGGTATTTGTTTTTGCCGGTAGCCGGCGACTGGGGGCACAAATATGGGGGAGCTTCCAACGGAGTAGCAACACCGGGTACCCTCTTGTCTGATAATGCGGTTCCGGGTTCCAATACACCGGCGCCTGATGTAAGCGGAACCTACAAAATAGTAGTTAACTTCCAGACAGGTACTTACACAGTTACACCATTTACATCAACTATTCCTGCCAACTTATATATCATTGGCGGCGCTACTCCATTAGGATGGAATAATAATGCCGGCTTATCACCTACGCAACAATTTAAAAGATTAGATGCTGTTTCTTATGGGATCATCGTTGATCTTAAAGCAGGTGATAGTTATTTATTTTTACCGTTAGCCGGCGACTGGGGCCACAAATTTGGCGGGTCAAGCGCTACAAGTGGAACCTTATTGGCTGATAATGCAGTGCCTGGTTCCAATACTCCATCGCCGGCTATTGCGGGTCTCTATAAGATTGTGGTGAATTTCCTGACCAATTCCTATACGGTTACTCCATATACCGGAGTAGCCATCCCGGCAAATTTATATATTGTAGGAGATGCAACAGCAGGCGGTTGGAGCAACCCTGTTCCAACACCTTCGCAACAGTTTACCCAATTAGACAATTCTACATTTGCACTTACATTGCCTTTAGCTGGTACGGGAGCATATTTATTTTTACCCTTAAACGGCAACTGGGATCACAAATTTGGTGGTACAAGTGCAACCGGGGGCACATTACTGGCGGATAATGCGGTACCCGGCTCAAATACTCCGGGGCCAACTGTACAAGGAAGTTACAAAATCGTTGTTGATTTTTTTAATGCTAATTATACGGTTACCAAACAATAATTTTAAGGTATTAAATTTTAAAGCCATCCCGGTTTTAGGGATGGCTTTTTTAGTTTCGATTCCCAAAAATTATTTCATAATAACATCTTGAGAAAAAATAATTCCTAAAATATGCAGCAATAGTATAAGACTGTAATAATAATAAAAGTTGTCATTCGTAATTCATTCAATATTGAATACATTTTGTTTACCTGTCAAAAACCTGAAATTATAAAATCATATCATTTCAAAAAAAGGCTAAGCGATTTTTCAGACAAACCATTGTTCAAAATTTAATCAGCCGCAACCGGATTCAAAAATATTTTCCTTAGGAGTTTTGATAATTTTATCCAAATAGAAAAATAATTGGGCGATATATTAACTGAACCTCAGCTTATTACAAAGCCCTCTTAAAAATACTTCCTCATTTTGCACGAAATTAAAAAGCATTGCCCTACCTTCGCCGTCCAATAAAAAAAGCCTTCGGGATAGCGAAGGCATCACTTAAAAATAAATACAATGAGTAAACTACATTTCACCACCAAACATGCGAACGAGGCTACCGTTATTCACAACTGGTATGTTGTTGATGGTACTAATCAAACCGTTGGGCGCATGTGTGCCAGGCTTGCGGCCATTCTTCGCGGCAAAAATAAAGCCTATTACACACCCCACGTTGATTGCGGGGATTTTGTAATTGTAACTAATTGCGATAAAGTAAAATTTTCCGGCAATAAGTTGAACGAAAAAATCTATGACCATTTTACCGGTTTCCCTGGTGGACTCAAAGAAGAAATTGCCAAAGACCTTTTAAAGCGCAGGCCTGAGGTGATTATCGAAAGAGCGATAAAAGGGATGTTGCCAAAAAATAGTTTAGGCCGTAAGATGTACAAAAAATTATTTGTATATGCAGGTACTGAGCATCCTCATGGTGCGCAAAAACCCGCCGAACTTAAATTTTAATCACTAATTAATTGAATTGAAAGTTCTCGAATAATATTTTCAAATTTTCATTCAGCAATAAGCAGGACAAATTTTCAAAATTGAAATAATGGAAAAGCAAAAAAACGCAGTTGGCCGTCGTAAAGAAGCTGTAACCCGGGTGTTCTTAAGTAAGGGTGATGGTAAAATAACGATCAATGGCAAAGATTATAAAAATTACTTCTCATTGGTTTACCTCCAAAACCAGGTAGAAGCCCCGTTTAAAATAGTAGAGGCTTCAGATAAATTTGATGTCGTTGTAAATGCGCAGGGTGGCGGTATCAAAGGCCAGGCGGAAGCAACCAAATTAGGTATTTCCCGTGCCTTGCTTGAAGTAAGTGCGGATTATCGTCCGGCATTGAAAGCAGCGGGATTACTAAAAAGAGATCCACGTGCCGTAGAGCGTAAGAAACCAGGCCGTAAAAAAGCAAGAAAGAGCTTCCAGTTTAGCAAGCGTTAAACCACCATACCCTCAAAGGGTTACTGGTTTACATTTTCAAATTTTCAAATTTTCGAATTTTCAAATTTTCAAATTATTATAATGGAAAATAATACTTCCTTACAACAGCAACTTCTTGAAGCAGGTGTCCACTTTGGCCATTTAAAAAAGAAGTGGAACCCTAAAATGTTGCCTTACATTTTTGCTGAGAAAAAAGGTATCCACATCATTGACCTGAACAAAACCGTAGAAGGTTTACAGGAAACCGCGGCCGCATTGAAATCAATCGCTAAAAGCGGTAAGAAAATAATGTTTGTGGCTACTAAAAAGCAGGCGAAGGAAATCGTTTCGGATTGCGCCAAGCGCATCAACATGCCTTACGTAACAGAACGTTGGTTAGGTGGTATGCTTACCAATTTCAATACCGTTCGTAAGAGTGTTAAAAAAATGCAGAGCATCGAGAAAATGCTGAATGACGGAAGCATTGATAACCTGACTAAAAAAGAACGCCTGACACTTACCCGTGATAAGGAAAAAATGGACAAAGTGTTAGGTGGTATCGCTCAGATCAGCCGTGTACCAGCCGCTTTATTTTTGGTGGATATAGGGCATGAGCACATCGCATTGGCAGAAGCAAAGCGTTTAAACATCACTACATTCGGTATGGTTGATACCAATTGTGATCCAAATAAAGTAGAATTCGCCATACCGGCAAATGATGATGCGACCAAGTCTATCGCTATCATTGTAAACTATGTGGCAGCGGCTATATCCGAAGGGTTGGCCGAGCGCCAGGCAGAAAAGGATGAAGATGACGGAAGCAGTGACAGTGAGGAGAGCGCAGAAGCGAAGGCAGCACGTTTTGAACAAAAGCATGATGGTGGTGATGATAGGAATAAAAGAGCAAGGGGTGCGGCTCCAACCAAACGACGTGTTCCGGGACCTGGTGCAGGTGGCAGAAGGTCGGCAGGTGGCGGTGGATCAA
>JAVHOI010000035.1:0-5025 GCA_036169975.1 Ferruginibacter sp.
GCATATATTTCGCCTGCTTTTTTATTTACTTTTCCCGGATCATACCATTGGGCAGAGCAGGCAGAAGTTGAAACATAGATGATAAGAAATGTGATGAAGGAGCGAATCATTATGAATTATAAATTATGATTTAAAAATTAAAAATGAGGAATGAAGGACAAACAATCAACGGCCAGCCTTCAACCCTGCGCCTTCAACCGTCTATGGCACATTAATATATTTATGTATCTGCAGCGAAAGTTCCCATTGAGGATGCAGCTTTATGTATTCAATAATAAGCGGCGTTACGATTGGGGCTTTATCCCATTCCGGTTGCAAATACAATTTGCATTTTGGCGAAACCATTGCCGCGTATTGTTCCGCCCATTCAAAATCCGATTGGTTAAAGACCACTACTTTTAATTCATTCGCAAACGGAACAACTCCGGGCAGGGGCGCTTTGAATTTTTTAGGAGATAAGCAGACCCAATCCCAGTCGCCACTTAATGGATAGGCGCCCGATGTTTCGATATTGGTTTCAAATCCCTTTTCTTTTAGTGCAGCCGTAAGTGCGGTCAAATCATACATCAATGGTTCGCCACCGGTAATCACTACAAGGCCACTTTTTTTTCCCTGTTGAAAAGAAGGGGTGTTATTTAATACAGATGATACTATTTCTTCAACCGTCTTTTTTGGATGGGCACCGGCATCCCAACTGTCCTTTACATCACACCATACACAGCCTACATCGCAACCGCCGAGGCGGATGAAATAGGCAGCCCGTCCCTGGTGAAACCCTTCGCCCTGCAATGTATAAAAATGTTCCATCAAAGGAAGCGCTGTTGTCATGATGGTGCTTGTCTGATTCATTTTTATTTTGTTGAATTTCTGTTAATGTTATGGGAATAACAAAATGATATTTTAATTCGTGAATGTTGAACCAATATCATTTACTACCTATTTATCGTTCCTAACGGAACGGGGTTTATTTTCCGCACAAATAATATTTACCATTCATATTTATGCGTTCTACGGTAATGTTAGTGGATGCCTAAATATGAATTTTGTTGTAACAGCTCAATAAAGATATTCTTTACAAGGGTGCCCTGCCTGATTGCCAAGGCAGGCAGGGGCGCCAATGAAGCTAAATTAATTTTCTAAAGCCTGGCTCATAAAAAAAAATCCAACACAAAAGGGCGATAAACAGTACTAATCTTTATTTTTCAAAACGCATGCGTTGTAAGTATTCATCATCAGTGCAGCAAGGGTCATCAGGCCAACGCCGCCGGGAACGGGTGTTATGAAGCTACACTTAGGCGCCACGTTTATAAAATCCACATCGCCTTTAATGGCAAACCCGCTTTTCTTTGTGGCATCAGCCACCCTTGTAATGCCAACGTCCACCACCACCGCGTTTTCCTTCACCATGTCGGCGGTCAAAAAGCCCGGCCTGCCCAATGCGGCTACAATAATATCTGCCTGCAAACAAATCTCTTTCAAATTGTGTGTATGGCTATGGCATACCGTAACCGTACAATTTCCGGGGTATGTATTCCGGCTCAATAAAATACTGATGGGCCTTCCCACGATATTGCTCCGTCCGATAACCACCGCATGTTTGCCTTTTGTTTCTATCTTGTAATGCTCCAGCATCATCATTATGCCATAAGGCGTTGCCGGTAAAAATGTGGGAAGCCCCTGAACCATTTTACCCACGCTCATCGGGTGAAACCCATCTACATCTTTATCGGGATGTATGAGGTTGATTATTTTTTCTTCGCTGATTTGCTTTGGCAGGGGTAATTGTACCAATATGCCATCCACATCATCATCGGCATTTAATTTTTCAATCGCTTCAATTAGTACCGATTCGGCTACTGTTTCCTCCAATCGTATAAGCGTACTGGTGAAGCCAATCTCTTCGCAATTTTTTACTTTGCTGGCTACATAAGTTTCGCTTGCGCCATTCGAACCTACTAAAATCGCGGCAAGGTGTGGTGTTTTTTTCCCTGCTGATTTTAACAGGGCTGTCTTTTCTTTTATCGTGTCTTTTACAGCCTGCGACACGATTTTACCATCTAAAATTCGCATCCGGCAAAAATAACAACAAATGTCAACAAATGCCTTATGCCTGATGTATGATTTGTTTATTTCCTATAGTTGATTTTTACAACCTGAAGCTTCTGCTTTTAATTTGAAACCAAATAGTGTATTAAATAATAAAAGTTTATTATATTGTTTTCGAATAAAACTTTTCCGCCTTGAGAAAATATTTTTTTATCCTGAACGCCTTTTTATTTTTATTGATGCAGGCAGGCGTTTCCCAATCCTTGCGTCAGCCCATTTCCGCTATTTACACTGGCTCCGGTACTTACAGTTCACAAAATACGGATGTTTTCTCCTTCGCAAATAATCAGGCGGCGCTTGCGCAAATAAAAAATATTGCAGTAGGTGTGTACGGTGATAGAAGATTTTTATTGGCAGCTACAAGCCTTTATGCTGCTGCCATTGCCATCCCTTCCAGGATGGGCAATTTTGGTATTGACCTTAAATATGCCGGCTTCAAAAATTTTAATGAAAATCAAATTGGCTTGGCTTATGCCCGGAGCCTTGGTTCAAAAGTGGACATTGGTATTCAATTTAATTACTATGGTTACCGGGTGCCTTCCTATAGCAATGCCAGTACTATTAATTTTGAAATGGGCGCCATGATCCATTTAACTGAGCAGTTGAATATGGGCATCCATTTTTACAACCCCGTTGGTGGAAAATTTTCAAAAACGGGGGAGAAACTAACCGCCGCTTTTAAGATGGGCCTGGGTTATGACGCATCAGAAAGTTTTTTTGCCGGCGCCGAAGTCGTGAAGGAAGAAGACTTTCCGGTAAATGTAAATGCAGGTATCCAATACCGGTTCATGAAACAGTTTTTTGCCAGAGCCGGCATCTCATCCGCATCTTCGGCGGCATACGCAGGCGCAGGCATTAGCTGGAACAATTTGCGTTTAGACATCAGTGGGAGCTATCATCCACAATTGGGCTGGTCGCCGGGTTTGATGTTGATTATGAACCTTGGAGAAGAAGCTGCGGTTTCCAAAGAATAATTTTGGAATAGGGTAATGCTAATAAGATAAAATAACATGGATTTCAAATTCACGAATGAATACAACAAAAAAAATACCGCTGAACATTACCATGTTGCCAGAAATGGAATTTAATAATGCGGTGCCTGATTGTAAATTTCCTTTCACCATGTGCCCTAATCTTTTTGCCTTGCTCCTTTTACTCTTCGCCTTCTGCCTTTTACCATTAGACTTGCCTGCACAGGCACCTGTAACAACTCCTAATACGGCAGAACAACAATTAGAAGCCATGACCGAAAATAATGAGGATGCTGAAACTGAAGATGATTCTTTTTTACAATCAATGCGGCAGCTCCTAAAAAAACCGGTTAACCTTAATGTTGCTGACGCCACCACATTGAAAGAGCTAACTTTTTTTTCGCCGGTACAAATCCAAAACCTCCTGAGCTATCGGATGCTGTTGGGAAATTTCATAAATATTTATGAGTTGCAGGCAGTACCTGGTTTTGACCTTCCTTTTATTGAAAAAATCCGGCCATACATAACTGTTAGTACCCCCCAAAAAATAATTAATTCAATTGAAGAACGTCTTAAAGGCGGAGCCCGTAGCCTTCTCGCCAGGGTAACGCAGGTGCTGGAACCGCAAAAGGGATTTAAGATAACCGCCAACACGGCCAATAATTATTACCCTGGTTCAAAACAAAAACTGTTTGTAAGATATAGATACCAGTTTAAGGATTTACTTCAATATGGTATCACTGGTGAAAAGGATGCGGGCGAACAATTTTTTAAGGGTGCGCAAAAAAATGGGTTTGATTTTTATTCGGCTCATCTTTTTATGAGAAATGCCGGCAATATCAAATCGCTTGCCTTGGGCGATTTTACGGTAAATCTTGGGCAAGGCCTTACGCAATGGCAAAGCCTCGCATTTAAAAAAAATGCTGATGTTATCAATATCAAACGTCAGCTTGCCGTATTGCGGCCATATAATTCCGCAGGCGAAATTAATTTTCACCGGGGCATAGGCATAACGGTTGCTAAAAATAATTTAGAAGCCACCGCTTTCGTATCTTATAAAAATACAGATGCCAATTTTGTACGGGATACCTTAAATAATGAAGACTATATTTCTTCCTTCCAAACTTCGGGCCTGCACCGCACCAAAAGTGAAACTGATGATAAGGGCATACAGCGGCAGTTTACAATCGGGGGAAACGCGGCCCTCAATTTCAACAGGCTGCACGTTGGTATTAACGGCGTTCGCTATCAGTTTAAACTGCCCATAAAAAAATCAACCGGCCCTTATAACCTTTACGCCATTTCCGGAAATAGTTTTGGCAACTACAGTATTGATTATAGTTATGGTTACAAGAATCTTCACTTTTTTGGAGAGGCGGCATTTACCAATAATTTTGATAAGGCTTTTGTAAACGGACTGATAGCAAGCGTGGATTCCAAAATAGATATGAGTTTGTTGTATAGGAATATTTCTAAAAGTTACCAGTCTTTGTATTCCAATGCATTTACCGAAAGCACATTCCCTTCAAATGAAAAAGGGTTGTATGCCGGAATCAGTATAAGGCCAAATGGTTTTTGGCGCATTGATGCGTACGCTGATTTTTATAAATTCCCCTGGCTGAAATACCTTGTGGACGTGCCTTCTGTGGGTACGGATTATCTGGCGCAGGTATCGTATAATCCAAATAAGCGGTTGGATATGTATGTACGTTTCCGCACAGAATCAAAAGCTAAAAATTATAATCCGGATGACCTGATACTTTCGCCGGTGCTGCCCAAACCCAGACAAAACCTACGTTCCCATATCAGTTACAAAATAAATAGTTCGGTGACTTTTCGTAACCGGGTAGAAAAAGTTTGGTATGATAAAAAAGGGGCCGGCGCCCAAAACGGTTTTTTAACTTACCTTGATTTTATCATTAAGCCAATGATGCAAAAATATTCCGGC
>JAVHOI010000036.1:0-4998 GCA_036169975.1 Ferruginibacter sp.
AATTTTTTCAGTATCAATCTTCATTTATCCGGCGACTGCAAAGAAAAAGCGGTGCCCGCAATAAAAGAAAACTTCGCAGCCCTGCGGCAAAAGGGTTATTCAGTATGTATAAACGCGGATCCCTGGCAGCATCATTTTGAAGCGGATAATTATGTATTGTTGGAAAATTTTACTGCCGTTGATTTTGAAACCATTCTTCACCGTGAGCCTTTTATAAAAATCGCAAAACGGATTTCCCTGCGGCAATGGGATGCCGCACCTGCATTTTTGGAACACCATTTTAATGAAATGATAATGCTTATGATAGTTAATTCCCCAAACGACGAAAGAGATCCTTCACCTGGTATTCCCACAACTGGCTTTGATCTTTAATTTCTTTTTTTTCAGCGAAATCCTTAATTATCAAAATAGTTTGATTAGTTACTTCAGATTTTTCAATACTGAATTCAAAGTATTCCTGTTTGGGAGCATGCAACCAGTGATAACGAATGTATTTGCCTTCTTCACCTTCCATTAATTCTGCCTGCTCTTCGGAGCCATTCCATGAAAAACTAAATATGCCGTCTCTCTCATCTACCTTATCCGCAAACCATTCCTGCAGTCCGGCCGGGGTACTCAAAAAATCATAAAGTATTCCCGGCGAACATCTAACCGGGTATTCCAGCGTATATAAAACTTTCTTGCTCATCCAAATAATTTAAATTCATACAGAATAGTGCAATAATAACAAAATAATCGGGGCGACAAAATATTTTTTTATCGAGGCGTGTTAAACTTATTATGAAGATATCTTAAACACCCCCTTTTTTACAGCGCCAGTCCATGAAAAATATTTTTTTTGGTAACGTATTATAAATGCTATAAATTACGTTTTATAAAAATATATTTAAATAGTCATTTATCTGATCCTCATTTTAACCTAACATTTAAAACATCCGGCTTATGGGCATGCGTCAACTCAAAATCACCAAATCAATCACTAACCGTGAGAGCCAAAGTTTAGAAAAGTATTTGCAGGAAATCGGTAAGGTGGAATTAATTTCTCCGGAAGAAGAAGTTAAACTGGCTATACTTATTAAACAAGGCGATCAGTTTTCCCTTGATAAATTAACAAAAGCCAATCTGCGTTTTGTAGTTTCCGTGGCAAAGCAATACCAGAACCAGGGGCTTACATTACCCGATTTAATTAATGAAGGAAATGTAGGACTGATAAAAGCTGCGCAGAGATTTGATGAAACCCGCGGGTTCAAATTTATTTCTTATGCGGTATGGTGGATACGTCAAAGTATTTTACAGGCATTGGCGGAGCAGTCAAGGATTGTGCGTTTGCCATTAAATAAGGTTGGGCTTACCAATCGTATCAGTAAAGCCTATTCGCAATTGGAACAGGAATATGAACGTGAACCAACAACGGAAGAAATAGCCATTTTTTTGGATATCGAAGTGGAAGAAGTGGCTGCTACCATTGGCGCTGCATCACGCCATGTCAGCATGGATCAGCCATTTGGCGATGATGATGAAGGGTCGTTGTTGGATGTTTTGGAAAATCCAAATACGGAAAGTACGGATATGCATGTTTCATTTAAATTATCTTTAGCTACGGAAATTGACCGTTCTCTAAGCACGCTAACCGAAAGGCAAAAAGATGTTATCCGGTTTTTCTTCGGAATAGGCGTGGATCATCCACTGAGCCTTGAAGATATTGGGGAAAGATATAGCCTTACCAGGGAAAGGGTAAGGCAGATAAAAGATAAGGCGATAACCAAATTGCGGTCAGCATCCCGTTGTAAACTATTACGAACCTATTTAGGAGCTTAAAGATTTCATACATTTGCAAAAATTATAAGAGTGGACTTTTTTAGTTCACTTTTTTTTTAACCATTTAATCAAACGCAATTATGTTCACTTCGTTAAGCGAAAAGCTTGAAAGCGCTTTTAAGAATATTAAAGGAGAAGGAAGAATATCCGAACTAAACATCGCTAATACGGTAAAAGATATTCGCAGGGCTTTGGTAGATGCGGATGTCAATTACAAAATAGCCAAGGAGTTTACCGATACCATAAAGGAAAAAGCGCTCGGTGAAAAAGTATTGTCAGCAGTAAGCCCGGGCCAGTTGATGGTGAAGATTGTGAAGGATCAGTTGACCCAATTAATGGGGGGCAGTGAAAGCGAATTCAATATCAGTGGAAACCCGGCTATTATTTTAATTGCGGGATTGCAGGGTAGTGGCAAAACAACATTCAGCGGCAAGCTCGCCAACTATTTAAAAACAAAAAAAGGCAAATCGCCATTGCTTGTGGCGGCGGATATTTACAGGCCTGCGGCGATAGATCAACTGGAAGTGTTGGGGAGCCAGATAGGTGTTGACGTTTTTAGTGAAAGGGAAAATAAGGATGTCGTAAGCATTGTACAAAATGCTATCAGGGAAGCGAAGTCGAATAATAAGAATGTCATCATCATTGATACTGCCGGACGGTTAGCCATAGACGAAGTGATGATGGCCGAGGTGGCCGATATTAAAGCATCGGTGAATCCACAGGAAATTTTATTTGTAGTGGATAGCATGACCGGGCAGGATGCGGTGAATACCGCCGCCGCTTTTAATGAGCGGCTTGATTTTACCGGTGTGGTACTTACCAAGTTGGATGGTGATACAAGAGGCGGTGCCGCATTGTCTATAAAGTACACCGTAAACAAACCCATCAAGTTCGCAAGCAGTGGAGAAAAAATGGATACCCTTGATGTGTTTTATCCGGAAAGGATGGCGCAGCGAATACTGGGTATGGGCGATATCGTAAGCCTGGTAGAAAAAGCGCAGGAACAGTTTGACGAAAAGGAAGCCGCCCGTTTGGAAAAGAAGATCCGGAAAAATCAATTTGATTTTGAAGATTTTAAAACCCAGTTGCAGCAGATAAAAAAAATGGGTAACCTGAAAGACCTGATGGGGATGATACCTGGCGTAGGCAAACAAATTAAGGATGTTGATATTAATGACGATGCATTTAAAGGTATTGAAGCAATGATTAATTCAATGACTTTGCAGGAACGCCGCAACCCGGATATAATAAACCCGAACCGTAAATTACGCATCGCCAAAGGCAGCGGTAAAGAACTTGCGGATTTGAATCAGTTCTTAAAACAATTTGAGCAAATGAAAGGCATGATGAAAATGATGAACAAAATGCCCATGGGTAAGGTGCAGGGTATGGGTAAACGATAAATTTTCAAATTAATGTACCTGGTTGCCACTTTGAATTTACGAAGTGTTTTTTTTTGCTGATAATTTTGGAGCAGGCCTATAATCGCATTTTTTATAAAATAATTTTTTATTATAAAGTTTGGTTTGTGCACTATCCTGGCTGGCAGTAACCCGATATTATGAAAAATGCAGTTTTGAACAGAAGGGTTTTTGTTAGCGGTTCCTCAAATGTTTATTAAATTTAAACAATTGAATTTGGTTTATGTAGCAGGGCTTAGTATCTTTGTTTTCCTTTTTTAAGGAAGAACAAAGAAACCCTATTAATTAACAACCCAAAAAAATTTCTATTTTTTATGGCTGTAAAGATGAGACTGCAACGCCACGGGTCAAAAAAAAGACCTTTCTACTTCATAGTAGTAGCAGACGGACGAAGCCCACGTGATGGCAAATTTATTCAGAAATTAGGTACGTACAACCCATTGACTGTTCCTGCGACTGTGCAGATTGACAGGCAAAAGGCATTGGACTGGTTACACAAAGGTGCGCAGCCAACTGACACCGTACGCCGTATCCTTTCCTTTAAAGGCGTATTATTTCTGAAGCATTTGTTGAGAGGTGTAGGCTTAGGCCTGTTTGACGAAGCTGTTGCAATGCAAAAGTTTACTGCATGGAGTGCTGAGCATGATGCTCAAATTGCCAGGCGCCAGGGAGCCCATAAAAAGGTTCGTTCGGATAGCCGCAATCAACCCGTAGCACGTAAAGTTGCTGAAGCTCCGGCTGCAGCAACAGTTGAAGCCGCGGCACCAGTAGTAGCGCCAACAACTGAAGAGACCAAAACAGAAGAATAAACCACTCTGTTCCGTTAATTCTTTTAAGCAATTTCGAATATTCGGAATTGCTTTTTTTTTGTCTGCCCCTATAACCGCTGCACCGGAGTACAAATGCAGCTTTATTATGTTTGTTTATTTTAAAAGCATCCTCCCTTTTAAATTTTTTTTAAATCAATACTTTAACTTGCACAGGTATGAGCCAGTATTTTAAAATAGGAAAATTAGCCGCCAGCTTTGGGTTAAAGGGTGAGCTGGTATTACAGCATAGCCTCGGAAAAAAAACAAAGCTCAATGGACTTGAAACCATATTTCTTGAAGAGGGGAAAGATAACCTGATGCCTTATTTTATTACCACCACCAATATAAAAAATGAGGTGGAAGTATTAATAAAATTAGAAGGAATTGATAGCAGGGAAACCGCCCGAAAGCTAACACCCAAAGAAGTATGGATCACTGAAGAAGATTTTAAAAAATTCGCCGCCAAAGCAGCGCCTATTTCCATGCTTGGGTTTCATTTGGTAAATGAAGAAGAAGACCTTGGAGAAATCATTGAAGTGATAGAACAACCCCACCAGATATTGTGTGCCATTTTACTGGATGGAAAAGAAGCCCTGATACCCATACACGGGGAATCATTGGATAAAATTGACGAGAAGAACAGGAAGGTATATGTAACGTTGCCGGATGGGTTGCTGGATATTTACAGGTAGAGAAATTATTTGCGGTTACCTTTTAATCTGTTTAACCAAATTATAATAAAATCTTTCCAGCAGTCGCATGTCCTGAGTGATTATATCAGCCTGTGCAAACAACCCGTTGCGATATTGCAATGGCTTTTTATAATTGGTAATAAGCCCTGCCGGTAAAATTACTTTTGCCAAATAGCCACTGTCTGACGGTGTAGAGTTGATATAATCAATTTTGCCAACAACGGCACCGTATTGTTCATAAGGATATGCCTGAAATTT
>JAVHOI010000037.1:0-4994 GCA_036169975.1 Ferruginibacter sp.
CAGGATTATATTACGTCATATTCTCCCCAATATTCTTGGGCCGGTAATGGTAATTGCGGCCAGCAACTTTGCTACGGCTATTATAATTGAAGCCGGGTTAAGTTTTTTAGGAATTGGTGTGCAGCCGCCTCAGCCAAGTTGGGGTTTGATGATAAAAGAAAACTACAATTTCATAATCACACACAATCCAATGCTGGCAATGATTCCGGGCTTTGCCATTATGTTGTTGGTATTGGCTTTTAATTTACTGGGCAATGGGCTAAGAGATGCAGTGGATGTTAAAAGCCCTTCTTAAATACGCCCGAAATAGCCCAAGTCTTTAATCAACCGGCGCTACCTGTACATTTCGGTTAAAGCCTTCCTCAAGCGAAATAAAGGTTTCGGTACGTTCGATACCTTTTATTTTTTGAAGTTCATCATGTAATACAAAACGCAGTTGAGTTATATCTTTACATACAATTTCCAAAAACATGCTATAGTTTCCGGTGATATAGTTCAACCGGATAATTTCAGGTATTGCCATCAATTCCTTAGCAACGGAATCGTATAAAGAACTTTTTTCCAAATAAATTCCAACAAATGCGGTAATATCGTATCCTAATTGCCTTATATCTACATTCAATCTTGTACCTTTAACGATATTGAATTCCTGTAGCTTTTTGATTCGCACATGAATGGTACCTCCACTTACGAATAATTTTTTACCCAGCTCGGCATAAGAAATTTCAGCGGTTTCCATCATTTCATGAATGATCTGGAGATCTAATTTGTCAAGATTTAATTTAGCAGCCATAATTGGAAGTTATTTTAATGGTTATTCAAATATATACACAAATATTTGAATAATATCTACATTTCTAAAATATTTTATAAAATTTTTTCAATGTAATGGCATTTTACTGTATGTTTGCATTATCAAGTTCTTAAATATTGTGGGGTGATGAAATTTTTGGCAGACATGCCCCCTTGTCTCGGGGGTGGAGGTAACAGGATAAATATAGCATAGAGCCGGGTTAGTAGCAATACTAATCTGACCAGGGTCGACCACTCAACTTTGTGCTACAACTAACTGCTCCGTGGAGGTTCGATCCCTCCCCCTACAGCTACCATTTAACCTGAAATGTAATACCCTATTATGTTTCAGGTTTTTGTACCTGCATGGTGGCAGATTATGTCACAGTTTTTTTAATCATTTCCCTTTATTTGTTCTTTTCCAGCTATCATACCATATTTTATAGTTTGTTCCCTTGTATAAAAATAAATCAGGACCTGGAAAACACCTTTTCCTTTTATTGGCATTATACAGCATACAATTCACACCGGCCCGGTTGGCTTATTATGATTCAATGAGAGTTTTGATGCCTCAAAAAGTCAAAATCATAACAGCGAAACCCATTCTCATAATTGAAAATTTAGCTGACAAAATAAATTTTATTTTAATCCAGGACCAACATTTAAACAGTTGGCTACCTGTTATTTTATGTCTGTCAGCATCATCCGGAAAATATCCAATTCAATAAAATCCGTATTTTACAAAACCCCTGGCTTACAAATAGCTGTAGTTGGACTGAATAATTTTTATTTCGATTTTGACAAATGGTTTCTTCATTCCGAATCTTTTGTAGAACCTGATCGGGTATTAAAAATGTTGGCAGAGAATCGGGCAATTGAAAAAGAAATGAGCGCCCATACAGACAGCAGGGGTTCGGATAAATATAATTTTACATTAAGTTATAACAGGGCAAAATCTGAAGTGGAATATATTCTTTCTTAAGGAATAACCATGGGTAGAATAGTATTGAAAGGCCATGGCAATTCAAATCCCTTTGTACAAAATGATACGGATGAAAATAGGTTACCCAACAGAAGAATAAAGTTTACCAAATTAAAAAATTAAGGGTAGAAAGGTTTCAATATTTTAAACCCATTTGGCATAAATATAAAATAAATGTACATTTAGGTTGTACTTAAATTTAAACTAAATTTTTTTTGCCATGAGCTTTATTCAAAAAATAAACGACTGGAGCAGCAAACACAATCCAAAATGGTTGGTAGCCATCAGGATAGTACTCGGCCTTTGCCTGTTTGTAAAAGGATTAGGGTTTATAAAAAATGCTATGGCGCTGGTAGAATATATTTCAACTACTTCACTTATAGAAAATGCTTCCTGGTTAGCCACCCTGATACCGTGGTTACACCTGTTAGGTGGAAGTATGATTATTGTTGGTTTATTCACCCGCCTTGTTTCATTAGTACAAATTCCGATTCTATTAGGCGCAGTTTTTTTCGTGAATGCAAGAAAAGGGGTTTTTGCAGGCGAATCAGACCTGCTCTTTTCAATCATCATCCTGGTACTTTTAATCTTCTTTTTATTGGAAGGCAGTGGCCGTATATCGCTGGATAATTATTTCGCAAAATCCGAAAAAAATTAATAAACACCGCTTTTTATTACACAATATACCGGGTGGGGCTGCTTATTTGAATCGCCAATATTTTACGATTCATTATTTTTTCAATGCTCCTCCTGTATTTTACTTACATCTGTTAATCCTTTGCATATCATTCATTGATTCGTTCTCATTATTCTTACTCATTGCTCATCATTCATTTTCTGTAATTATATTTGCGGCCCGATGGCACAAAAAAAATTACAGCGTTTTGCGGATATAAAAACTTTTTCCAACGTATTGGAATACCCCGGCGATATGAAGGGGAAATGGAAATCATTTTTTAAAAACAATAATCCAATAATATTGGAACTCGCCTGTGGAAGAGGAGAATACACCGTAGGATTATCCAAATTATTCCCACTGAATAATTTTATTGGTGTGGATGTAAAAGGCAATCGGATTTATATTGGCGCAAAAAAATGCCTTGAAGAGAAAATTAGCAATGCCGCTTTTCTTCGTACACAGATAACCCTGCTGCCCGATTATTTTAACGCTGAAGAAGTAGATGAAATTTGGATCACTTTTCCTGACCCACATTTGAGGACTTCCAAAGCAAAAAAACGATTGACCCATCCCCGGTTTTTAAGACTGTATCAGCAAATGCTAAAACCCGATGGATACCTGCATTTAAAAACCGATTCGCCCAAATTATACCAATTCACCAAAAGGGTGATTGAACTTTATAACCTGTTGCCTGTTGAAGACTGTAATGATGTATATGCAAAAAGCACCAGCGAATTACTTAAAATAAAAACACATTACGAAGCGATGGATATAGCCGGTAGCAAAAAAATTTATTATCTTAAATTCCGGTTGCCAGCCATCATACCCAACATGGATGAGGAACTTTATTCCATTTTAAAAGAGACGGAAAACATTTAAATTACACTTATTACTGCGGCCAAAATATATGAACAAGATAGTGGAGGGAGAAGATTTTTATTATAATGAACACGGCTATATTGTGCTTACCCAAAAGTACCATATTAAAAAAGGAGCGTGCTGCGGCAACGGGTGCAAACATTGCCCGTATAATTTCGTTAATGTGCCTGAGCCAAATCGCCATGATTTATTGAAAGCCCGACAAATAAAAGTGAGCTAAAAGATGTCAAAGAAAACAACCAGCATTATCAACCAATCTCTTTCCAAAAAGGAGTATTCTTTTTATGAAGATGTTTACGATGTAGTCAGGCAGGTACCTAAGGGAAGGGTAACTTCTTATGGGGCAATAGCCAATTACTTAGGCACAAAACTTTCGGCACGCATGGTAGGCTGGGCAATGAATGCCGCACATGGTGTCAATCCAAAAGTGCCGGCACACCGTGTGGTAAACCGGAATGGGATGCTGTCGGGAAAATCTCATTTTGCCACACCAACTTTAATGGAAGAACTATTAAAAAAAGAAAAGGTGTTGGTTAAAGAAGATAAAATTGTTGATTTTAAAAACCTGTTTTGGGATCCTGTGTATGAATTGAACCTTTAGTGAAAACCGCCATCTGCCAATAGAACATTAGTAATTTTTACTGATCCCGAAGATTTAAAAACCATTCAACCTGCACAAACATCACTATCCCTGCTATACTAAAATTTTAAATGCCTTCATTATATTTACTTTTACAATGCAGCAAAATTTCCTGCTTAATAAAATATCATGTCAACAGAAACAATAATGGGAACAATAACCTTTATCAATCACGATAAAGATTATGCAACCATTGAGTATTTAATAAATGGAAAGAAAAAAACCATCAGTGGAAATATTGGTGAAAAGGCGCAATTAAAATTAAAGGCGGAAAAGATCATCAAAAAAATCCATCAGTTTCATGTGGGTGATGAAGTGAGTTTTATCATCAGCCTTTCAGATAGAGGCGATAAGATGATTGCTGATTGCATTGAGTTTAAGTACAATAACGCTTTAGATAATCTTATTAATAAATCTGAAATAGAAAACCGGTTTGCAGGATATTTAAAAAAGGTAGATGATGATTATTTTGTAAAAGAAACCGACAGTTATATTTTCTTTCCGCTAAAGCTATCACCATGGGAAAGAAAGCCACCGGATAGTAATTTGAATGAACCTTTTTTCTTTAAACTGGAGAATACGGATAAGCCTGATAAGGCCACTGCTGCGCCTTTCAAGTCCATATACATACATGAATACCTGATGGCTTTGCAACATTTTAAAAACAAGGCGCCAATTGATGCTACGGTTTATAAAATTACGCCTCACGGTATTTTTGTAAATATTTTGGGTAATAAAATCCAGGCAAAACTGCCCATTCAAAAAAAAGACGAAACCCTTTCCCCAAAAACTGACGTGAAGGTTGGAGATGTAATTAAAATCATTATTACTTACCTTGGCAGCTCACGTATCATTGTTGAAAGGATATAATATAATTGTTTATAATCCGGTTATTACTTCTACCCATTAGCAAAGAATCGTCTTATGGGTAATGAATAAATGATCTGGTTAACTTTGCTTTGGTTTAGGTATCGCAAAACCTTTTTATGAATAATAAGGGCTTATCATACAATAAACAATTA
>JAVHOI010000038.1:0-4980 GCA_036169975.1 Ferruginibacter sp.
CCATACAAACACCCATTAATACAACTGGATGGACACATATTGGCGGAGCGGATTCCATCATAGTTTCCGAAGGTATTGGTGGCGTTTCCGCTGCAATGGGCACTATTACCAATCATGCTTTCCGGCTTAATACAAACGGGCTTGGCAGGCTGCATATTTATCCTGCCGGAGAGGTGGTAGTGGGCAGTAATGTAACAGGCCCGTTTGGAAAGTTTACCGTGGAAACCCCCAACAATAGTTATGGTATTTCTCATATTAGCACCGGTGGAAATATCCTGGCAACAAATATTGGCGGCACTTCCGCCGGCATTGGAACGTTCTCCAATACCAACATGCGAATTTTCTGTAACAGTTTTTCCAGGATTTTTGTTGCCGCCGCAACAGGCAATGTTGGCATTGGTACAGATAACCCAACCTATAAATTATCCGTACTTGGAAATATAAGGGGCACCGAAGTAGTAGTGGAAACCGGCTGGGCCGATTATGTATTTGACAAAAAATATAAACTCAATTCTCTTGACGAAGTGGAAAAATTTATTGAACAAAATAAACACCTGCCAGGCGTTCCTTCTGCCGCGGAAATTGAAAAGAATGGATTACCTCTTGGCGATACGCAAAAAAGAATGATGGAAAAGATTGAAGAACTAACCCTGTACATGATTGAAGCAAACAAAAAAATAGAAAAGCTGGAGAAATTGATTCAGGGGAAAAAAACAGACTGAGCATCATATATTCAATCAGGCAGCTTCTTGTATATTAAGTCAAAAAATAATACAACCATGAAAAGAAATAGAATACAAATTAGTTTCGTTTTATTATCCGTATTCGCAATTGCATCAAATGCCTATACGCAGAATCCTTTACCGTGCGGCAATTACAGGATTGATACTGCGGCCGAAAATAAAGCCATGCAATTCCGATTGCCCAATGCCACCAACAGGCCCGCGGTCGCGAATGCCGTAGTAAGGGTTTATTTTCATAACCTTGCCAATGATGACGGAACGAATTCCGCTATTACCCCTGCGCAGTTAGCCACGGAGTTTACCAATTTAATTGGTAGTTATGCGGCGGATAAAGTATGCTTCATCAATGCCGGTACAGACACCATTAAGAACACCTTTC
Source organism: Ferruginibacter sp. (assembly GCA_036169975.1). Classification (GTDB taxonomy): domain Bacteria; phylum Bacteroidota; class Bacteroidia; order Chitinophagales; family Chitinophagaceae; genus Ferruginibacter. The sequence continues at coordinate 1,123 of JAVHOI010000038.1, forward strand.
TGAATACCCTTTTTAATGCCGACAATGACCCTGAGGGTACTTTCTTCAGCCCATACCGGGTACCCAATTGCATCAATTGTTTTTACACGCAAAAAATAAATGGCAACAACAATGCCTGCAACCCGCCCTGCGGTATTGGTGGTATCGCATTAGATAGTATACCCGGTACGTTTTTTTTAGTATCGAAAGGAAACATTGGCAAAGGATCAACTACCAGCCACGAGATGGGGCATTGCCTTGGCCTTCTCCATACCTTTGAACCCTCAAATGGAATTGAGGCTATTAATGGCTCCAATGGAACCACATCGGCCGATATGGTTTCCGATACGCCTGCCGATCCTTATGTGTTTAATGGAAATGCGTGCTTCACTGTTTCCGCCAACTCCTGTCTCTATACAGGCACCTGTACCGATCCCAATGGGGCTTCCAATTACAGCCCGCCCTATTCCAATCTGATGGCCTATTGGTGGAATGGCAAGGATGCGAATGGTTTTTTTGTCAACTGCTATCCGAATTTAGCCGCAACGAACGGGCAGTTCGCCCGTGTCAATAGTTTTCTTGCAAGTAACACCGGATTAATCAATAGCAGTTCATCTACCTACATTACACAATTCGGAATAACGGTATCTTCGGGTTATTATATGAACTCCGCACTGTACACATTTAACACAAGCGGAAACGTAGTATTCAATGGCACAGCCAAAGCATTGTTGGGTGGTGGTAAAGTGTCTCTTGAACCGGGGTTTCGTGCAAGTCCATCTGCCGGGGGGCAGGTGAAAATAACAGTGCAACCTTGTAACTATTAAAAAATTTGTACTGAAAAATTATGTTTAAAATTTATCTGAAATTAATCCTGAATGAAATATTAATCAGGAATAATGCCTTTCCAGTTTTTGTATTTCAAAAGGTTAAGGTTGTTTCATGCAATAGCTACCAGGGTAGGCAATTCATAAGTATTATTTTTCAACTAAGGTTCAGGCAGAGCATATTTAAAACGAACATTTTTTTAAGCAATTCAGCAAACACGGAATAGCCCCTCAAAAAAAGAATTAGCCTGACACCAGTTAATCATTTTAAATTATCCCTAAAAAATTACCCCTTAACTTTAAATATGCGTTATGCGGTTTTGTTCATACTGCTTTCTTTTTTTATACACCTGCCTGCGCAGCAACCTGCTAATTATACCTTCCGCCATATTGATCAAACGGAGGGTTTGCTGCACAACGACGTATTTGGCATTCGACAGGATGTGAAAGGATTTATATGGATACTTACGCCTAACGGATTGCAACGTTATGATGGCAGCCGCTTTATAAATTACCCGGGTATAACAAATAATGCGGCAAACGGAATTACGGATGGCGCTGAATTATATGCTGACAATAAAAAAAATGAAGTGTGGGTGATGAAACACAATTTAACGGAAAAATTATCTTTATCAGATAACCGCTTCAGCAATTATAATGCGGAACAGGCGTTTAAAAATCCGGCGTTTAAATTCGATACTTATACGGATGAAAATAACAACCGGTTGCTGCTGGGGGAAAAAGGGCTCTTTTTTTTATCTGCCGCCAGCAATAAAATCAGCTACTCATTTTTAAATATCCGTCCGCCGAGCCTGCATGAGGGTAACATAGTGGCTACTGACAGCCTGCGAAACCAAACGTGGTTTGTTGGTACAGGGACCTTATTATTATTTGACGGAAAAACGAAAAAAGTTTTTTCAGAAACGGATAACCCCTTCCACCATCCAATGCTGCAAATCCCAAAAGTAAAATATGAACCACTTAGATTTATAATGATGGACAGTAATGGGGATTACTGGATATCAACATGGGGAAATTCATTTTACAGGTTCAACCTGCAAACCCGCAAATTCAGCATGTATAATTTATCCTCTATCAAACAAAAACAGGATGGTAAGGAAAACCGGGATGCCACTTTATTAATCAATGCCATTTATGAAGACAATCATGCCAATGTATGGATCGCTACGGAAAATGCGGGTCTGTTATTGTATCATAAAGAAACCGGGGATTTTGAAAATATCACCGTTGATAAAAAAAATAAACAAAGCATCCAGTATAATTTCAAGATCTATTGCATTACCCAGGATAAAGAAGAAAACATCTGGCTTGGTACCGACAAAGGCATCAGCATATTTAATCCCTACAGGCAATATTTTAAATCAATCCGGCACGAAGAAAATAGTCCGTCACTCCCGAAAAACGAGATACTCAGTTTTATACAAACCAATACAGGCAACATTTTAGTGGGTACATGGGGTGGCGGGATATCGGTTTATGATGATCGTTGGGTTTTTAAAAAGAACCTCCTTTTTTCAAGCCTCTATCAATACAATATGGTGTGGTGTTTTATTCAGCCCGATGAAAGTAATATATGGGCCGGCTGCCAGCATGGCTATATCCATATTTACAACCCGGTTACCGGATATATCAAAACCATCCGCCCTCCCGAACTTGGCGGATCTACCATCCGGTGCATGGCGAAAGATGCTAATGGAAATATATGGTTTGGATTGCACAACGGAAAAATCGCCCAATGGAATAAAGGGCAAAATAAATTTTATCCTTACAATGACAGCCTGCAAAGCGAAACAAATAACGGGGCACCCGTGCTTAAAATTTTTATAGATAAGGCGCAACATTTTTGGGTAAGTTCCACAAACGGGTTTAAGGAATTTGATCCCCAAAAAAAGGTTTACTCCCGGGTGTTTTTACCAGATAAAAATAAACCCGGCGCCATTTCGGGAATCACCAGTGAGGGTATTGAAGCCTATAATGATTCAATATTAGTTATCGGAACAATTTATGGAGGATTGAATTTTTTTAATTCAACTACCAAAATATTTTCACACCTTACTACCCATGATGGTTCCCCTTCCAATACCATTTACGCCCTGAAAAAAGATACAGCGGGCTTTATATGGTTTACCACCGACTATAACCTATATAAATTTAAACCGGAAAATAAAAAATTCATTCGCTTCAACCTGGAACCCGGCGTTATCAACTCCTCTTTTAATTCAATTGATTTTTATCCATTGAAAAATGGCACCTGGTTAACGGCATCTACAACAGAGATTATTTGTTTTGATCCAAAAGAAAATATTCAAAACAATAAAAATGAAAAGGTTGAAATCGCCGGCTTCAAGGTTTTTGGCGATGCTTTTTTTATAGATTCATTCCTGTATCAAAACAAACCAATACAACTTAATTACAAACAAAATTTCTTTACGGTTGAATTCGCATTACTGAATTTCAGCAACCCGCAACAAACGAAATATTACTACCGGTTAAGTGATGTAAACAACGATTGGGTAAGCAGCGGCACCAAAAATTTCGCAAGCTATACCAACCTCAGTCCGGGTAAATATGTTTTTTCGGTGAAAACGGAAAATGGCTCCGGTATTTCGCAAACCACTTCTTTTACCATTATCATTTCGCCACCGTTCTGGCAGTCGTGGTGGTTTAGGTCTGTCTATATTTTACTGGCCGCATTTATTGTGTATTGGTTAATGAGAAAAAGAATAAAAGGGATACGGCATGAAGCGGAAATGAAACAAAAAATAGCCGAAACGGAAATGATGGCTTTGAGGGCGCAGATGAACCCGCATTTTATTTTCAATTGCCTCAACTCGATTGACAACCTGATCCAAATGGATGAAAAAGAAAAAGCTACATTGTACCTCTCAAAGTTTGCCAAACTGATCCGTTCCATTTTAGAAAATGCCGCCAATAATGTGGTTCCCTGCTGGAAAGACATGGAAACATTGAAACTATACCTTGAGTTGGAAGAGTTGCGTTGGGATAAAAAAATTTCGTACCAGCTTATCAT
>JAVHOI010000039.1:0-4965 GCA_036169975.1 Ferruginibacter sp.
GAAGCTTTGACGATGCATCCAGCTTTCAGCAAAACCATAAAAAAGTTTACCAGGGAAGAGGATTGGCGATTGTAAGACCTGATGGAAAAACGGGAACAGCCACACTTACGGCAAGTGCAAAAGGTCTTAAAGATGGTTTAATAAAGATTGTGATAAAATAATGTATAAATGGTACTACAAAGGGAAAAAATATAATGAATGTGCATTGATTAATAATCAGGAGGTAAAAAGTAAACGAATTAAAAGAAAATACTGCGGAATTCTGGTCATCCACCGTTGATGATGAAATTAAGCACTGAAATATCAATTCATGAAAGTTCAAAACAAAGTAATCGTTATAACAGGTGGTGGCAGTGGCATGGGCCGTGAACTGGTGCTGAACCTGCTTTCAAAAGGTGCAGAGGTGATAGCATTGGATATCAATAAAGCCGCCCTTGAAGAAACTTTCGCATTGGCAGGTAATAACAAAGAAAAGTTGGCAATATATGTACTGGATATAACCAATAAAGAATCCGTTGAGCAGTGTGTTGATAAAATAATCTCCGTGCATGTTCATTTTGATGGGGTGATTAATAATGCAGGCATCATTCAACCTTTTGTGAAACTAAATGAGCTTGGCTATGATGCCATAGAGCGGGTTATGAATGTAAACTTCTTCGGAACATTGAATATGACGAAGGCTCTTTTACCACACCTGCTCACAAGGCCGGAAGCACACATTGTAAATGTTTCCAGCATGGGTGGTTTTCTGCCAGTGCCGGGGCAAACCATTTATGGTGCCACCAAGGCTGCAGTTAAATTGATGACAGAAGGTTTACGCTCCGAGTTGATGGATACAAATGTCAATGTAAGTGTCGTCTTTCCCGGAGCGGTCAGCACTAATATTACTGTCAACTCAGGATTAGGAAATCCTTCAACGGCTGCATCCAAAGAGAGCAAATCATTTCCCATGTTATCACCGGTAAAAGCGGCAGATATAATTATTGATGGAATGGAACAGAACCGCTATCATATTTTAGTGGGTAAAGATGCAAGAATGATGAATTTTTTATCCAGGTTGAATCCGGGCTATGCTGCAAAACTGATCTATTCTAAAATGAAGGGGCTTTTGGCAAATTGATGTTTAGTCTTTTGAGAATTGAATAAATTCAACTTTTACATCTAATAAATTTATAAAGTGCTAAAAGCCTGACAAGATTCGAACTTCATAAGTCGTTATTTCTCTTTACTTTATGAATTGTTAAGTCGAAAGCACAAAATTTCTCGAACTTAAAAACCCGCTCTCAGAGCGGGTTTTAGCGATTATTTAAAACAGTCGGGATGACAAGATTCGAACTTGCGACCCCACGCCCCCCAGACGTGTGCGCTACCGGGCTGCGCTACATCCCGAAAATGAAATTAAAATACCACAATATTACAAAGGGAAGACAAAAGTAATTGAAATTTTCAATTTTAAAAAGAACAACATATTGTAACTTAGCGCAACTTTTTAATTCATGAGGCTTTTAATCAAACAAGCATTAATCGTTAATACTTCTTCTCCATTTAACGGGCAAACAAAAGATATATTTATTCGGGATGGTTTAATTACCACTATTGCTGATGTAATTACTGAACCAGCTGATCAGGTCATTCAACAGGAAGGATTGCATGTTAGCATTGGTTGGATGGATTCTTTCGCACATTTTTGTGATCCGGGATTTGAATTCCGGGAAACACTGGAAACCGGTACCCTGGCTGCTGCCGCCGGTGGTTTTACTGATGTGATGATCATTCCAAATACCAATCCGGTGGTGCATACCAAGTCGCAGGTGGAATACATTGTACAAAAGTCATCTTCTTCAGGAGTTACTGTCCATCCAATTGGAGCGGTTACCAAAAACGCGGAAGGAAAGGAGTTGTCAGAAATGTATGACATGGCGGATTCAGGGGCGATTGCCTTTAGTGATGGACTGAATGCGATACAGGATGGCGGCATATTGATGAAAGCATTGCAATATGTAAAGGCCATTGAGGGTATGATAATTCAAATACCAGATGACAAAAGCATTGGCAGCAACGGTTTAATGAATGAAGGCATTATTTCCACCCAACTCGGACTTCCGGGCAAACCCGCAATGGCTGAAGAATTGATGGTGGCTAGGGATATTAAACTTACCAGATATGCGGATAGCCGGTTACATTTTACGGGTATTTCCTCAGCTAAAAGCCTGGAGTATATTAAAAGAGCCAAGGCAACAGGCATTAAAATTACCTGCTCCGTATCCCCCTACCATTTATTTTTCTGTGATGAAGCCCTTCAGCAATATGATACTAATTTAAAAGTGAATCCTCCCTTAAGAGCCAGGGAAGACAGCCTTGCCCTGATTCAGGGTTTGTTGGATGGGACCATTGATTTCATTGCTTCTCATCACGTTCCCCAAAATTATGATAGCAAGGTTTGCGAATTTGAATATGCAAAAAATGGCATGATCGGCCTGGAGAGTTTGTTTGGGGTAGCAGGATCGCTTATAAATAAAAGATGGCCCATTGAAAAATTCATTGATTGTTTGAGTATTGCTCCAAGAAAAACATTTGGACTGACAGTGCCCGAAATTAAAGAAGGCGTTACCGCTACGCTTACCCTGTTTGACCCAGCTTCAGAATATATCTTTGGTGAAAAAAATATAAAATCGAAATCGAAAAATTCCGCTTTTATTGGCAAACAACTGAAAGGAAAAGTGATTGGAATTATTAACGGGGATAAAACTTATTTTAATTAGGATGAAGCAAACAACGCCTACGCAAAAGGGATTGATAACAGGTGCGCTGATGATTATCGCTTCCGTTTTTTCATTATACATTTTAAAGGCCCCGGTGGAAAGCTATTTTCAATTTATTGTTTATGGTATATTTTGTATGGGTATGGTGTGGAGCTTGTTGTCCTATTCAAAAACGGTTAATGAGAAAAAAAATTTCAAGGATTTTTTTTCTATTGGATTCAAAACTTTTATTATCATTACTTTACTGATGGCGGGGTTTACATTTATTTATTTTAGTTTTCATACGGAGTTTAGGGATATTAAAATTTTAGAAAACAGCCGGCTGCTTTTACAACAAGGCGATCATTTGCCAAAGGAAATCGAAGAGAATACAAAGCAGTTGAAAAAGATGTTTATGCCGATGATGATATCCGCCGCGGTTTTCAGGTATTTAATATCAGGCGCACTTATTACCGTAATCGCGGCGGGATTTTTAAGTAAGAAAAACACAACAGTTGATTGAAATAAAAAAAAAAATGAATTGAAGGTGTTGCCCAAAGATAAAATGTACAAGAGGGCGACGCAACAATTTACCACATTGCTTCTTAGCCCGGACAAAAAATATTATTGAACATAAACAACAAAGAAGGAACGCAGGCAAACCACAAAAATGAAACAATGGACCTATCAGTTATAGTACCACTTTACAACGAGGATGAATCCCTGCCCGAACTGGCCGCATGGATTGACAGGGTCATGCTGGCCAATGATTTCAGCTATGAAGTAATTATGGTGGATGATGGCAGCAATGATAATTCCTGGGAAGTAATTGAAACGCTTCGCCTTAAAAATGATAATATCCGGGGCATAAAATTTCAACGCAATTATGGCAAGAGCGCTGCCCTCAATGAAGGTTTTAAAGCCGCCAAGGGCGATGTGGTAATCACCATGGATGCGGATATGCAGGACAGCCCGGATGAAATACCGGAGCTGCGAAAAATGATTGTGGAAGATGGATTTGATATGGTGAGCGGCTGGAAAAAGAAGCGCTATGACAATAAGCTTACTAAAAACCTGCCGTCCAAATTATTTAATATTACCGCCAGTAAAACTACCGGCATAAAATTACACGATTTTAATTGTGGCCTGAAAGCGTATAGGAATAAATTGGTGAAATGTATTGAGGTATATGGTGAGATGCACCGCTACATTCCCGTATTGGCAAAATGGGCAGGCTTTAATAAAATTGGTGAAAAAGTGGTGGAGCACCGTGCAAGAAAATACGGGGTAACCAAATTTGGCTGGACCCGTTTTGTAAACGGGTTCCTTGATCTTGCCTCGATCATGTTTATGGGTAAATTTGGAAAAAAGCCCATGCATATTTTCGGGCTTTGGGGAAGCATGGTTTTTTTTATTGGTACCTGTATCTGGCTTTACCTGTTTGCGGCAAAAATATTTTTTTCAAAATTCAACATGACGGACAGGCCATTGTTTTATGTTGGCATCATATCAATCGTAATTGGTACGCAATTATTTTTATCGGGCTTTCTGGGCGAATTAATCGCACGCAATTCATCCGACAGGAACCATTATTTAATTGAAAAAAAAACCGGGCTTTGATAAGGAGTGATGGACGATGAGTATTGAATGATGAATGGGTGAATCCAATAAGAAATAATAACCCTTTTACCGCCACGGCCTCAATGAATTCATTTTCACATTTTCCAATTAGCACATTATCAAATTAGCACATTAACACATTGTTTAAAAAGATTATCATCATAGGCTCAGCACATCCTCTCAGAGGTGGTGGTATCGCGACATTTAACGAGCGGCTTGCCAAAGCATTTTTGCAATCGGGCCATAGCGTTAGTATCTTCAGCTTCTCTTTACAATACCCTGGCTTTTTATTTCCGGGTACTTCGCAATTCACCAAAGGCCCCGCCCCTGTTGATTTAGACATTCATACCAGGATCAATTCCATTAACCCACTGAACTGGTGGAGCGTGGGAAATGAAATAAAAAAGTTACAGCCCGATTTAGTAATTGTAAGGTACTGGCTTCCTTTTATGGGCCCATGCCTCGGTACCATTTTACGCATCATTAAAAAGAATAAACTTACAAAGGTTGTTTGCATTGCAGATAATATTATACCACATGAACCTAAGCCCGGCGATAGCCTGCTCACCAGGTATTTTGTAAAACCTGTGGATGCTTTTATCAC
>JAVHOI010000040.1:0-4954 GCA_036169975.1 Ferruginibacter sp.
CATTACTACTGTTACCCCTGCTTTTCCATATTGCTGTTTCGCTATAAATGCCGGGGATGCCCAATGCGATTTTTAATGCGGGTATATGTTTCATGCAAATACTTTCAAAAGCCAAACCACTCCAGGTTTTCCATGCAGGCGTATCACTCAGCCGCCCCCAGGTACCCTTACTGCCACTGCGGTTGGCTTCCATAAATTTCAGATAGAAAAGCGAATATTCATCCGTCAGTTTATATATACTGTCCTTAACTTTTTTCCCAACAGGAATATAGGGAGTGATAAAGCCCGAGGCGGACAACTCTTCCAGCAAATTGGTGGTACTGCCGCCACTTTGCAGTTTACACACTTTAATAATTTCATTCCTGTTTAATCCCATCGGTTTGGCAGCCAATGCCTTTATCACTTTAAAATGCCTGTCGGCGCCGTCAAATAAAGCCTGGTACAAATCCGTAAATTCATTGTACAAAAAACCAGTTTTTGTAAAGCAGGCTTTATCAATAATTTGGGCGGCGCTTAAACCTGGTGCCGCCTGGTTCAAATAATGAGGTACGCCACCAAAAGCCATATACAACTGGGTGGTTTGATAACGGTTAAGTAAAACGTTGCGGCTTTTTAAAAACGCTTCTGTTTCATACAGTGTAAAAGGCTGTAGGGCTATTTTTTGGGTAATCCGGTTGTGCAGCCCGCCCCTGTTACGCACTACATTTTGTATCATCCAACTGGCGGCGGAACCACAAAGAATAATAGCCAGGTTATTTTGCTTGCTGGCCCACGTATTCCAAAACTGTTCAAAGGCTGCGAGGAAATTAGATTTAGCTGTTTGCATCCAGGGAAACTCATCTAAAAACAGGATTATCTTTTTGCGGCGTATTTTCTTTTGAAGAAGTTTCGCCGTTAATTCAAATGCGGCAAACCAATCGCCAGCCAAAGGCAGGGCAATATTATTATTCAACTGTTTGGCCATTGCGTGGCAATAGTTGGTAAGCTGAATGTTGGTTTCCACATCATGTATGCCCGAATATTCAAAGGCGATATATTTTTTCAAACAGTTCCGTACGAGGTAGGTTTTGCCAATCCTCCTACGGCCATATACGGCTACAAGGTCAGCTTTAGAATTGGCTACAATGCTTTCCAGCAAAAGCTTTTCCTCCTCTCTTCCAATAATAACTGGTTCATTCATGTGTTATTTTTTATTGCCCTTTTTAAAATAGATTACCAGCCATAATATTTTTGGTACTGATTAACCTGATATCCTGATAAATCATATAACCCCATTCCGTTAGTATTTATCCAGAGCCAAAAGTACTTATTTTTTTGAGTTTTGGCTCAAAATACGATATATATCCTGAGCCAAAAGTGTACTTTTTTTTGAGTTTTGGCTCAAAATAAATGCCGTTGTCATCTACAGGAAGGTAGTTGGTTACTTTAATTATTATATGACAAGCCGATTTATCGCTACATTAAAAAACAATGAGGGCATAATTGCCATTAATTTTTAACAACTTCCAAATGCTGTAAAAAACGAAACTACTGCTTAATTAAAAAACTTGCGGAAACAATCATTAAGTACCGGCTTCATTAAAACCTTTCGTATTGTACCTTTTACAATAAGTCAGTGGATGATGTAGTACCCCAATACGCAAAGCATAGCATTTTTTTCCTAATTTCGTCAAATCAATAGAAAGTAAAGTTGAATGAATAACAGAAAATTAATTGAGCCCGCCTATTTCCTGGTTTTACTAACCATCCTTGGCCTTTCCGCCACAGGGCAAAAGAAAAAAACTGAAAGAAAAAAAGAATTTTATTTTTCCTGGGGATACAACAAGGAATGGTACACCAAAAGCAATGTAAAAATAAGCCAACCCACTCTTGGCAATAATTACCGTTTTGTAAATATTAAAGGCCACGACCATCCCGGATGGGATGATGGTATTTTTAATAAGCCCATTTCAATACCGCAATACAATTACCGGCTCGGCCTTTTTGTAAATAAAAAAAGGAACATTGCATTTGAAATAAATTTTGATCATACCAAATTTATTTTCGCTGATCAACAGGCCCGCATTAAAGGTACTTTTAATAACAGGCCGGTTGACTCCACGGTAAATTTCAATAAAGCGAATGGTGATTATTATTACCTTAACAATGGCGCCAATTTCCTTTTGTTCAACATTGTAAAACGCTGGCATTGGGTTACAAATAAAAAAGAAATAATTAAAATTGACCTCTTGGGAAAGGCGGGATTAGGACCGGTTATTCCACATGTTGAAAACAGTTTTTTTGGACAACAAAACAAGCCCCATTTTCAATTTGGCGGTTGGAATATTGGCGCGGAAGCTGCTATAAGAGCCACCTTCTACAATTATATTTTTCTTGAATATACCAACAAGGTAGATTATGCCCGTTACTCAAATCTTAAAATATATGAGGGTACGGCCAGCCATGCATTTGGTACCTATGAAATGATATTGAATATGGGAGCCTCCTTTCCGGTTGGTGGAAAAGTAAAATAGAGTTGTTTGCTTTTATTTTGATTGAATTTATTAATACCATAAGCCTGTGTTATATCAAACTGTTGTTTCAATATTATTGCTTTTAAAAAATATCCCTAAGCCCTGATTAAAACAAACAGGATGATCATTTTCCATCAGGGTTATTTATTTTTACCGGAACAAATTAAATTTCAAATCAATGCGCATCATATCCTACAATGTAAATGGCATCCGTGCCGCATTAAAAAAAGGTTTTATTGATTGGTTAAAAACCAACCCCGCGGATATCATCTGCCTGCAGGAAACAAAAGCCACCAAAGACGATGTGGATGTAAAACTACTGGAAGCTTTGGGATTTCAACACCACTGGTTTAGCGCTCAAAAAAAAGGCTATAGCGGTGTAGCCGTTTTTACAAAAATAAAACCTGATAATATAACAATAGGCTGCAGCATTCCATTACGCGATACGGAAGGCAGGGTAATACAATTGGACTTTGGTGATATCCGCCTGATAAATGCTTACTTTCCTTCCGGCACAAGTGGCGGGCTGAGACAACAATTCAAATATGAATGGTTAGAAGAGTTTCATGCGTACCTTAATAAGCTAAAGAAAAAATATCCCAAGATAATTTTATGTGGCGACTACAATATCGCTCATGAAGAGATTGATATCCATGACCCCAGGGGAAATAAAAACAGTAGTGGCTTTTTGCCCCAGGAAAGGGAATGGATGACCAGATTTTTAAAGAGCGGATGGATTGATACTTTTCGTGTATTTCATAAGGAACCACATCGCTATAGCTGGTGGAGCCAGCGTTTCGCTAGCGTACGACTGAACAATAAAGGATGGCGTATTGATTATATAACCGTAACGGAGCCACTAAAAAACAAGTTGGTAGATGCGGAAATTTACCCGGATGTAAAACACAGTGATCATTGCCCGGTGTATTTGGAAATTAAAACCTGATCGACCCGGCCGTTTTAAAAGCATATTAGTTTATAATTTTTTATTCCGGAGTATCCAATCCCGGTAATTTCTGTATCTGCAAAAACATACACATAATTTTTTTCTTGTTCGACAATAGCCAGTGGATTTGCCATCTTTAATTTTGGCTGGAATAGTGTCAAGTTTTTTACCTGCCGGCTCACATCCAATATCAATATAACCAAAAATATAATTGACCCTGCCCTTACCTTTACCGCATGATTATTTATAACGTAACAATCAAAGTAGATGCAGCTATTCAGGAAGACTGGCTTGCCTGGCTAAAAGAAGTGCATATCCCTGCTATAATAAATACAGGCTGTTTTACCAGGGCCAATATTTTACAATTGCTGGAAACAGATGATACGGAAGGGCCTACTTACGCCATACAATACCATGCGGAAAGCAAAGCCTTGTACAACCTGTATATTGAAAAATTTTCCGACGTTATGCGGCAAAAATCTTTTGATAAATGGGGCGGCCAATTCATTGCTTTCAGGTCGGTATTGAAGGTTGTTAATTAAATGTGCAAAATAAAATAAAATACTTTTGTCAAAAAATCAACCTTCCTGAATTAACGCCAAATCCGCATGGGCTGGGCATCCGCAATCAATATCCGCTAAAACCCTTACCAGCAATGTATTTCAGCGAATTATGGCGAAGCCGGCTTTAGTTACTTTAAATAGCCGGTTTCAGTAAACTCCTTATTCCTTGCGGTTTGCAGCGTTTTTTATACAATAAAAACAATAGAAAAAAATTTGTTGCAATTAAAAACCGTCTATATTTGTTGAAGTAAAAATTTCAAAAAACTAAATTATGAACAAAGCAGAATTAATTTCAAAAATTGCTGAAGACACAGGCATTACAAAAACCCAGGCTAATGCAACTTTAGATTCTTTTGTAGCAGCAGTAACAAAAACTTTAAAAGGTAATGGCAAAGTTACTTTAGTTGGTTTTGGTACTTTCTCCGTATCAAAGAGAGCAGCCCGTAATGGCCGTAATCCACAAACCGGGGCTGTTATTAAAATTAAAGCTAAAAAAGTAGCTAAATTTAAAGCTGGCAAAGAATTATCTGCCAAACTGTAATGATTGCCCAACCACATTAAAAAAAGCAAGACATTTCATTTCGTCTTGCTTTTTTATCTTATTAAACTTCACTTAAATTAAATACAATTATGGGACGCGGAGATATTAAAACAAAAAAAGGTAAAATCGCTAATGGCTCTTTTGGAAAATCAAGGCCTGCAAAGCCTGCGAAGAAAGCTACAGTAGCAGTAGCAAAAAAGACCTCATAAGTAAAAGAACCAAACCGGTTATAAAGTTGAAAAGTTGATACGTTGACTTTTCAACTTTTCAACCAAATGTTTTTATATACATCTTATACTTTCAACTTCACCAGAAAATGTATATTCAGGTTTTGGCATGTAAAGTAGTTATCACTTTCTTTGTTACCTACGTTTTTCACTTCGCCTTTAAT
>JAVHOI010000041.1:0-3635 GCA_036169975.1 Ferruginibacter sp.
TGGCCACCTGAATGATATTGGAAAAGAATTGCTGCGGGAAATGGCAAGGTTGAATATGATACTTGATGTAACTCATTTATGCGATGATGCGTTTTGGGACGCAATGGAAATTTTTACCGGCAATATATGGGCAAGTCATAACAACTGCAGGCAATTGGTAAACCACAACCGGCAGTTTAGCGATGAAATGATAAAAGCATTAATTGAAAGGGGAGCTGTAATTGGTATGGCGCTGGATGCCTGGATGATGGTGCCCGGATGGGAGCGTGGTAAATCCTTGCCGGAACAAATGCATTGCGGCCTTGAAAAAATGATTGACCATACGGATCATATTTGCCAACTTGCCGGCAATACTTTTCATGTAGGTTTGGGTACTGATCTGGATGGAGGTTTTGGAAAAGAACAAAGCCCTGCTGATATGGATACCATTGCTGATTTACATCAAATCCTGTCATTGCTTTTTAAACGGGGATACACGCAGGCCGATGTTGAAAATATTATGCACGGCAACTGGATCAGGTTTTTAAGAAAGGCATGGCGTAAATAAAAAAGACACCTTCGGCATTTCCTTATATTTGAAAATGGTATGAATTGATTGATTTGAATTGGCAATAAATAAATTAATCACTTAAACTTCATATCGGGGAAAAAGACTGTAAACCTTTATTGGTATTGCATTTTGTTCTCCATATCCCGGTCTTTTTCACCGGCAGGAATAAAAATGTTAATAAATTTTATTTTGCTCCCATTATTTTTAAATAATTTTAATACATGGAATCTCATTACAAAACACTGCAAACTATTTACACTATTATCCGCCACGATCCACAACCTGTAACTTATCAATGCAGGCCAAGAGAAATTATTTTGCGTCAGTTTCAGGATTGGAGTATCATTCAGCAGCATTTAAAATTGCTGGAGGAAGAAGGTTTTGTAGTAACCAGGCAAATGGATACGCTCGTTATTTCTATCACAACAACCGGTATTGAGAAGGTGTTATCAGAAAACCTGGACTTCCAAAAATAAGGTTTTATCTTTTGATGCTACCTGAAGCCATTCGGTTTTTTAACCATCCACAGGGATTCTTTATCAAAATTTAATATGCAACAAAACAGTACATTAAAGAATCTTGCCGAAATTTTGCATCTTAGCGTTTCTACCGTTTCAAGAGCATTAAAAAACCATCCTGATATTTCAGCCGAAACAAAGAAAAGGGTTAAAGAATTGGCGGAAGAACTGGATTATGAACCCAATAGTTTCGCCATACACCTTCGAAGCCATACCAGTAATGTTTTAGGAATAATGGTTCCTTCAATTGACAATTATTTTTATGATTCATTTATAGCCGCAGTAGAACAGGAAGCAAGGCTAAACCAATATTCCGTGCTTATAATGCAATCGGGTGAAAGCATGGAAGTGGAAAGAGCTAATCTTAAACTGTTCAGGAATAACAGGGTTGCGGGAATATTTGTATCCATTACAACCGAGACCAGTAATATTGATCCGTTTTTAAAACTTCAGGAACTTAACATTCCAATACTTTTCTTTGATAGGGTTCCTGATTATAGCGCCTGCAATAAAATTTGCCTTGATGATAAAGCCGCTGCGAATATAGCGGCAGAGGCGCTGATTGCCAGGCAAAAAAAACATGTACTCGCCCTTTTCGGCCATCTTAATTTATCCATTTCAAAAAGAAGACTGGAATCATTCCGGCAAACATTTGAATCTAAATCTCCGGGTACAAAACTCACCATTGGATTTCCTTTAAACATTGGCGAATCAAAAAATATTACATTAAAGGCATTGGAAGAAAAGGACAGGCCGGATGCGATTTTTTGCATGGGGGACCTGATTCTTATTGGCGCTATGCAGGCGGTACATGAGAAAGAAATAAAAGTGCCGGAAGAAATTTCGGTTATAACAATAAGTAATGGGTTTATCCCTACTATCTATAATCCTAAAATCACTTATGTAGAAACGAGCGGTTATAAGTTGGGCAAGTTAGCCTTCAAAAGAATGATGAGTTGCCTTTCGGGTAATACTTTTTTACAGGATCTCACTCTTGGTTCTTTGCTGGTTGAAGGCGGGTCATTGTAACGGTGCAAAACTTTTATATAGGAATAATCAATACAGTAATTATTACCAATCCTATTGGTAGCTTTGCCCATCAAACCAGTAAACAATTTTTTCTTACGGATTGGTTAAATATAGTCAACTGTTTGAACAAAATTTTAATAATAAAGGCATAACCCCTGACAGGATGCTGCATTAAGTTTTACAATAACATTTTAAAAACAGGTATGCGTCATAAAAATAAATTATGCGATGATAAAATTTTATCCATTGATATAGGAGGTACTTACATAAAAGCAACCATTTTAAATGCTGATGGGGAACTGCAAAATGGTTTTCAATCCATAGATACGCCACTGTTGCCGGGTAAGGATAAATTACTTTCGGTTTTAAAGAATATTGCCTCCAGATTTCCTGAATATGATAAAGTTTCCGTTGGTTTTCCGGGGTATGTAAAAGATGGAATAGTCTTTACGGCTCCCAGTCTTGCGCCAAAGAAATGGGGCGGCATCAACCTTAGGAAAATATTGCAGGATGAATTTAATTGCCCGGTGCAGGTAGTCAACGATGCGGATATGCAGGGATTGGGAATTGCGGGTGGAAAAGGCCTGGAAATGGTTATTACATTGGGTACGGGGCTGGGCTCAGCCCTGTTGCTAAACGGTATTTTGCTGCCCCATCTTGAGCTTTCACAGCACCCTTTCGCTACCAATATTATTTACGACAAATACATTGGTATTAAGGCGTTGAAAAAAGAAGGTATAGTGAAATGGAATAAGCGGGTGCAAAAAATTTTATTGGTTTTGAAGCCGGTATTTAATTATGACCATTTGTACATCGGTGGTGGTAATTCCGGCAAAATCAATTTTCCACTGGATAAAAATATTTCTATTGTTTCAAATGAAGATGGTATAAAAGGCGGCGCAAAATTATGGCGGGAGTGTGGTTAAAGCAATTAATAAAAGATAAATCCTCATTTCGTACTTTTGTCAAATAAAAAAATGACGGTTTATAATTTTAAAACAATAAAACTTTTTTAAATCATTATTGAAAATGGATAAAATTTCGAACAGCATTGAACAGACAGGGATTAATACGGCAAGAATATTAGCCATTGATGGCGTACAGCAGGCGAATTCCGGGCATCCGGGACTGCCAATGGGCGCTGCTCCAATGGGGCATGCATTATGGGCGCATCAAATGCGTTACAATCCAAAAAATCCTTCATGGGCCAACCGCGACAGGTTTATATTATCAGCAGGACATGGCTGTATGTTGCAGTATAGTTTTCTATACCTTACCGGCTACAACCTTACCATTGACGACCTCAAAAATTTCCGGCAGTTAAACAGTAAAAGCGCGGGCCATCCTGAATATGGCCTGCTGGATGGAATAGAAGTAACCACCGGCCCTTTAGGCCAGGGATTTGCAAACGGGGTTGGGTTTGCCATAGCGCAGCACCACCTTGCCGCACGCTACAACCGCCCCGGATTCGACCTGTTCAATTATACCATCTATGCTATTTGCAGCGATGGCGATTTGATGGAAGGCGTATCTTCCGA
>JAVHOI010000041.1:3735-4946 GCA_036169975.1 Ferruginibacter sp.
ATAAAAGTCCGCACCCATATTGGATTTGGAAGCCCCAACAAAGTGGATAGCGCAAGCGCCCATGGTTCACCGTTAGGCGCTGAAGAAGTGAAGCTGGTAAAAAAGAATTTTGGTTTCGATCCTGAAAAATCATTTTTTGTATCTGATGAAGTGTTGGAATATTACAGGGCCGCTGGTGAAAAAGGAGTGGAACTGGAATATCGCTGGAACGAATTATTCGCCCAATACAAATTACAATATCCGGAACTTGCCAAAGCGTTCGAACAGGAAAGCCTGGGCATTTTGCCCGATGGCTGGAAGGATAAGCTCCCTGTTTTCGCGGAGGTTAAAGGGGGTATCGCCACCCGTAAAGCTTCCGGCAAAGTATTGAATGCAATTGCTGAAAGTTTGCCCGGGCTTATAGGCGGTTCGGCGGACCTTTCTCCATCTACCGATACCACCCTTGATAAGTATGACGCCTTTTCCGGTAATAACAGAGGTGGCCGGAATTTTCACTTTGGTATCCGGGAACATGCAATGGGTGCGGTTTTAAACGGCATGGCGCTTACCAAAAATATCATTCCTTATGGCGCTACTTTTTTAATCTTTTCAGAATACATGCGCCCTCCCATACGCCTTGCCGCCATCATGAAAGTAAGGGCAATATTTATTTTTACGCATGATAGTATCGGGCTTGGAGAAGACGGTACCACTCACCAACCGGTGGAGCAACTTATTTCATTACGGTCTATTCCAAACCTTACGGTTATCCGCCCGGCCGATGCCAACGAAACCACAGCGGCATGGAGGGTGGCTATTGAACACCAAAGCGGACCGGTGGTAATTGTACTTACCCGACAGAACCTGCCGGTGATAAACCAGGAAAAATACGCCAAGGCAACCGGATTGGAAAGAGGAGCCTATATACTGGTGGATGCTGAAAAGGAACCCGATGTTATTTTAATGGGTTCCGGTTCTGAAGTTTCTTTATTGATGCAGGCTCGTGAAAAACTGCTTGAGGAATCAATCGCGGCAAGAGTGGTAAGCATGCCTTCCTGGGAACTGTTTGAAAAACAGGATGCGGCCTATAAAGAAAAAGTTTTCCCTATTTTAAATAAAAAAAGATTAGCGGTGGAAGCCGGCTCCACCATTGGATGGCACAAGTATGTAACCGATGAAGGCGATATAATTGGTATGACGGGTTTTGGAGAATCAGCGCCTGCCGAAGACCT
>JAVHOI010000042.1:0-4944 GCA_036169975.1 Ferruginibacter sp.
AGCTCGGCCCCGTTAGCAGGTGGGTTTGAAACGCCATAAGACGTCACCGCCTCATTGGCCTTGTAGAGCCAAAACGATTCACGCGCCAACAGTTTTTCATCTTCACAGGTAAAGATAACCCGGCGCGCATCGCGCAGCACACGGTATTCGGCCCAAGGCCAATACAGCCATTTTTTTAAATGCTTGAGTGGGTAGGTGTGTTTGAACCACGGGTCGAGCATGCCGTGGGTGAATACGAAATATGGGGTTTTGGTGCCAGCCAGCGCGCGCCACGCGGCAAAACCAACGTATTGCCAAAGGCCATTGACGATGACAGCGTCGTATTGCGCCGCGTTGGCGCGCAGCCAAGGCAGCAGTTTTGGGCAATAACCATAGCCTGCATTTGACGGGCCCAAGGCATAAACCTTGGTTAAACCAGCGTTGGACAACCACGGTGCGTCTGGGGCATCTCCGCAAACCACAGCGACAGTGTTACCTGCTTGCAAAACAGGGCGATGGAGCTGGCGAATGCCTTCAATGGGGCCACCGCCTTTGGGGTTGACGGATGAAATTATGTGGAGAATATTCATATTTCTTTAAAAAACCTTATCAATAACCTGATTTCCACGTATTGAAGCCCCAATCGCTGCAGCAAAACCTATCATCAAAAAGTAATGGTCGAATGGATTCCCTGCAAACATTGTCAATATAAATATCACCAAAACGATTGCAATGTTAGTTTTGTTAATTTCGCAATTAAATGATAATTTATTGAAAATAAAAAGTAACCCTGCAATAAACCAAAGCAACCCAATAAATCCAGACTGAAGTATTAACGTAAGAAAACCATTGTCTACCAATATATTTAATGGATACTTATCTTGACTTACACCACTCAAGAGAGCTAGCGTAAAGCTAGTGTTTGTTCCCATACCAATACCAGCACCAAATAGCGTAGCGAGGTACCCCTCATCAAATAAACGGCTAAAACCAAAAACCAATCTTCCGAATCTACCGTCATCATCTAGGGCTTCGGAAAAAATGCCACCTCGATCAACAAGATTAATTAAGCCGGTATACAACACCACCGTAATAAATATTAATGGCCCAATCGAAGATATAGCTATTTTATTCGCAGAATTTCGCCCCAATCTTATAATTAATATATCGTATATCAATCCAATCAACAAAATAAATTGTGAAATCATCAGAAATCTAGTTCCAGATAAAATTGCCGTAGCGAGACCAATAAACAGTACACACAAACGTTGAGTCGCATTAAACGATCTATCAAAAACGGTCATAAAAACTACAGCCAAACCCAAAAATCCCGAAATAGCAGCATTAGTGAAGAGACCAGTAGTACGAGCTGCACCAACGCCAACCCCGTTTAAGAATGACCCTGCTACTAGCTGTGCTGTAGACATATAAACGTTTGAACCACTCAGTAAAACAATAATCCAAAAAACATATTTTGATGAATCTTTATTTAAAGAAAATAATCTAAAGAAAACACTAACACCAATGGAGCAATGAAGCAAAAGAAGCCAGCGCGAGCCGCTTAAAAGAAATAACTCATGATTTTCATTAATAAAATGATTTGCAGCTAGGTAAATAAAAAATGACATTATCCAAATAATATAAAACCTAAACCACAAACTTAATAAGTTATAGTTTTTTTGAAATAAAATCCAAGTCGGCCAAAATAATCCAAATGCAACAACAAACCCGTCTTTTATATAGACAGAAATTCCAGATCCCGCTTGTGCATCTTCCACGTCAATATTCCACATCGAGTTTTCTATATCAGAAACTCCACCAAGAATAAACTGCAAGTATTGAAATATACCAGCCAATAAAATTGTTACAATTAAAATTGCGCGCGCCATTAGTAGTTACCAATAAAATTAATTTCAAAGCAAGCTAGCATACCTAGCAATTGATTCTTCATAAATATCCCAACTTAGTTCTTTCGCAGCATTTGAAGCATTAACACCCCATTGATTCCAATTAATTTTATTATTTGCGATTTTAATTAGGCCATTGGCTACAGAGTCAATTGTTGGTTCAACGTAGAGACCCATTTCGCCATCTACAAAACAATCAACCCCAACATATTTTGTAACAAGTAACGGTAGTCCACACTGCATTGCTTCAACGCATGCCAAGGACATGCTTTCTGACAAACTTGGCATTACAAATATTGATGCAGCCCTCATTAACCCAGGAACGTCTGCTTGGGGAATCGCCCCATAGCTAATAGTAACGCGTGAATCAAAAAAACTATTTTTTAAAACATTAAGAACAAACGAATCTAAATTACCCAATATATTTACAAATACTTTCGACACCTGTAGTAAATCTACAAAATTACCCCCTACTTTTTCCAACGCTTTTAAAAAAAAAGCTCCGCCTTTCTGTATTGAATTAGCTCTTACCAAAATAGTTATAGAATCTTTGTTTTTAAAATTTGACGGATAAAAAAAATTATTATCAACACCATATGGAATTAATTTAATTTTTTTAGCCACCCTAGCAAGTGAATTTATTTTTTCATATGCATACGCTGATGGAGCCGTTATATAAGTTGCAATACTAAGTATATTAATATTATCGGCTTCATTACGCAGTTTGCCAGAATAGCCTAACCTATTCCATTCTAGGTCGAATCGCTCTATTGCCTCATAAGAATAGTTTATTTGGTCACTCCATATTACAATGCCTTTTTTATGCGCTTGAAAAGCTGTCTTTGGCATATGATCCTGAAGAAGAACTATTATATTAGCTGACCAATAACCATTTTTAATTTTCAAAGAAACATATTCATCAAATGAATACTGAAAATCCATTGGATTTCCAAAATATGAAAATAATTTTCTTATTTGCCAAAAAAAACTTGATATTACTTCTTCACTTTTTAACTCAGGATGAATATATCCAGAGGCTTTTTTTCCAATTACACCGGGGATATATTTGAAAAATTTTGCGAAGCCTTTTTCATAAAATGGGAAAACCGCCTTGAATTTTCGCCCTGATTTTTTACAACCAACCGCCAGATGAAAAGCATGATGCTTATATGGGTGAATAATAAGAATATCTGTTTTCATAAATTTATTAATTTTCCTAGCCAAGCTTCATAAGGGGCGCACAAACGTACAGGACAATAGTTCAAGTCACCTATCCTATTTTTAACAAATTTTGCGGTATTACCGTTCACAATTTCAAATGCGCCAACATCACGATTAACGACTGCACCAGCTCCAACAACTGCCCCTATTCCTATAGTTACACCAGGTAAAATTATGGCATTTGTAGCAATCCACGCATAGTCTTCGATCGTAATAGGTTTTGAGTAAGTTGACCAATAAATGTCATCTAGTCTATGACTTGCCGTTAAAATCTGAGCACCACTATTTATTACAACTCGTGATCCAATTTTAATTTTGTTGTGAAGAGCTAGGTTGACAGATTTCGCGATGAATGTTCTCTCACCTATTTCCAGATTCAACATATTTCCACTTATCCAATAATTTTCAATTATTGATAAAAAACCTACTTTCCCACCACGTTTTTTACAGCACCAGACAATCCATCTAAGTCTAATTAATGCTAACGATGTAAGTATTCGTTTAGCCCAAACAGCAAACCATCTTTTGCTGAATACTGGTGGTCGTTCGCGATTTCTCCAAAGATAACCTAAACTCAAAATTTCACCGCCTTACTTTTCAAGGGATTACTGATAATTGTTTTTAAATATCCTAGCCACTCATCATCTAAAAAGTCAATAGCACTGTTAATAACATATAAGAGCAAAGGTATTTCTGCAGCTACAAGAATCCACCCTATTCCATTTATTCCAAATATTGGAGCTACTACTAGACTTAGTAGCAATGATCCAGCTGCTGAAGCTCCAAATATTAAAGAAATTTTCTCATGTTTATTTGTAGCCATTAATACAACCCAGCTAGTTTGCCAAAGCACATTTAAAAATGTTGTCACCAGTAGGAGTTTTAACAAAACATGATTTTGTTCAAATGTGTGGCGTGTCCAGATACTAATAAATAATTCACCAGTTAAACCTAATCCAGTTACGGCAGCAAGCGCTATCCAAAAGGCGATCGACGATCCCTTGCGATGCAATCGTCTGACCAAGTCCATTTGTTTGGCCCCATACGCTGCAGATATTTCAGGCCACACTGCTTGATTGAGCATAGTGATTACTTGAACCAGAAGGCGAGTTACGGTGCGGTAGGCTGAAAAAATCACTACTGCAGCTGAACCCAGTGTCATACCAATGATGAGTACCATGCCTTGCAAACTAAGGGCTAACCCCAGTGGAAATGCCATAAAGGCAACTGCTGGTTTAAATAAGTTGCGCACTTGTTGAATGGTTGCGGCCTTAATGCCAAGATAGAGCCACTGCTCTTGTTGTCGCAGCGCTAACCACAATAGCAACATCCCAATAATACGAGTAGCCAAGGTGATCGTTGCAATGGTCAACACACCGCTACCCAACATAAGCGCCAGCATTGAAACAGCCCATTCAATCAGCCGGACTGTGTTGCTCATAGATGTGCCGTAGGCATATCGCCCCGCAGCCCGAAAAGCGGCGCCGAGTACGCCGCCTTGCAAGCCGACTAATACGTAAAGCATTAAAACGATCAGAGTTTGCTGGGTCTGGACTTCACTGATGTGGCTGATTGAGAACGTGGCATTAACGGGCACGGCATAGATGATGGCGGTAAGTGCGCCCCCAACCAACACTGATACACCGCTAATGAATAGCCAGATGCTTTGATAGACCTCTAATGCACCTTGCCTGTCGCCTTTGGCAACCCGCATGGTCATATCGTTTGCAGCCACTGATGCAAACCCAATATCGCTAAGGGCTAAGTAGGCGGGTATCGCACTCAAAATCAGCCATTCACCAAAAAGCGCAACACCCCAGTAATGCAAATACAGTGG
>JAVHOI010000043.1:0-3135 GCA_036169975.1 Ferruginibacter sp.
ATTTTATTTTTAATATAAAGTAGGCCAATACCAAAGGGATGGCGGTTGTAAGCCCCTGTGTAAACGCATTGCCTATCTCTTTTCCTTCAGCCCTTTCGGGAATGGTGATGGTACTGCCTTCCTCAACCTTTGGATAAAAATGAGCAAAGAAAAGATTTTTGGTCCTCCGGCTTTTACCATTGGCATAAGTCACATATATCCTTTTGCGCCACGGCCTTATTCCAAATCCACCCGCCTTATCAATGTAGTAAATCAGGTTGGCATGCTCCTTATCAAAAGTAATTTTTATTGGGGACTGCACCCTGCCCTTCACTGTTACAAACGGATTTACCTCAGGTATATAAATCACATCCTTATCCTGCAATATAATATCATGTTTTGAATCTTTATACTTCATTGCCTTGTATAGGTCAATGCTAACAGGTTGATCTAAATTAAATGAAGCAGTGTCAATAATAATTTTACCGGATAAATCCGTCTTTGGATTATTTACTATATTGTACCTTGATAAATCTGTTTTATTCCGGTATAAAATTGCTCCTCCAAGGTTGGCATTATCCATAATTCCCCCGGCTCTTTCTATGTAGGATGACAATCGTTCATATTTACTTAACCTTGGGTATAATCCGCCATATTTTACCAGCCCGAGTATCTGAACATTTTGCTGCAATTGAAAAGTGGGGTTCTTTCTAACAAAAACCTGGTCATAGGGTTTAAGCAATATTTTCGCTGATTCAGTATCCAATTCAAGATTGTTTTGAATAGCATACGATTTCACAATAGTACGGGTTGGTTTTAACCCTTGTTGTGCGGAATCCATATCTACGATACTTGAAATTTCCAGTCGTCCATATTCAGCCGAAGGCTTTAACCCGCCTGACAAATAAATCAAATCCTGCAAGGTCATGCCGCCATACTTTTTCATCTCCCCTTCTTTGCGCACCTCTCCATAAACGGATACTGTTTGTTGCTCGCCAAATTCACTGTTTGAAAACAATTGAATGACATCATTTGCCTGGAGCGGTACATTGTTTATACTCCCGTTATTATCCCTTTCAATATCATTCAAACTCACTTCCAGCCTGTCTGATTTTATATTGGTGGAATCGCCTGCGCCCCTGAAAATATAAGCCCTTGGCAGATACGTATTTTTCGTTATCCCGCCCGCCCGGTTGATTACACCAAAAAGCCGGTCATTTTTTCTCAACTCATAAATACCCGGATAAGCCACTGCCCCTTTTAATTCCAGCTTATTGATAATGCCTGGCTTTATCAGGTCGGCCCTTACTATATCACCGTCTGTCAATAAAAAATCCTGGCCAAACAGTTTTAAAATTACGGTAGCATTTACATCGCGTATTTTCTGCGATTCATTCTCAGTTCGTATCACTTTTATTCCTGAGGTAAAAGCGTCCGGCGTAAAACCGCCCGAATATTCAATAAGCGCTTTTACGCCTTCCTCCTTTTTTAACTGGTAATACATGGGCCGTTTAAATTGCCCGGTAGCCAACACTTTTTTCTCGACAAATGTTACCAATACAAAATCATTATTCTGCATGTAAATTTTCTTACCCAAATCACCGGAAGTTAAATATTTATAAACATCCAGTACCTCCATTACCTTACCGGCCCTTTTTATTTGTATTGCCCGCAGGTTCCCATACTCCGAAATCCCTCCCGCCAATCCAATTACATTGAATGCATTTGAAAAGGCCGAAACCGTAACTGGCCCGGGATTATTAACTTCCCCACCCACATTTATATTGATCGTTCTTGGCTGTCCCAATGTTACCTGAATGTTGGTTCCCTCCGGAACCTTGCTTCTGAATCTTGAATAAATTAAAGAACGGGCAACTTCAAACGTAAGGCCCTGTACCGTTATCTTTCCCAAACTGGCCGGAAAAATGGCGCCATCCCTCGCTACGATATAATCTTCCTGGTACTCGCCACCACCCCACAAAGACACTACGATATGATCCCCTACTCCAATTGGATAATCCAATGGAGGAGTAGAAAGTTCAGAGACATCATTCATCGCCACATTCTGAAAAATATTAGCGCCATAGGTTTGGTTTGGGCTGTAGGCGCTTTGCCTTATTTTGTCCACCTGTGTACTATCCCTTTCCAAAGATTTGTTTTCAAGCCGCCTGGCAATTTCAGGGTTCTCCTTGTTTTTATCTTTGCCCGTTGTGTTTTTTTGATTGCTATCCTTAAAATAATTTTCGAAGCCCGATTTAGTCATTTGTGTAGGATCAATTAAATTGGGCTGCATTTCATTTATTTGTTCCTGAGTTGGTGCAGGTTGCTGGCAATAGACAGACAGGGAGAAAAATATTACAAATAATAACAGCGTCGAACACTTATTTAAAAAAAACAGGTAAATACGTTGCATTTATGATTGATTGATTTACAAATATTCGGATTGTTCAAATATAAATTTAATTTATTTTAAAGGGTGTTGAAGTGCAGCCTCAAAATCAAGCCATAACTCTTTTAATATTTCCGCTGCAGGCTTAACTGTTTTGATAATTGCCGACACTTGCCCTATTTCCAATTCGCCTTGTTCCAGGTCGCCTTCAAACATTCCCCTTTTCGCCCTGCCCTTTCCTAACAAAGTATTTAGTTCATCGTATGTAGCGCAATTTCGCTCCGCCGCCTGCACTTCGTTAAAGAAATTATTTTTTATCATCCTCACCGGTGTAATTTGTTTTAACGAAAGCATCGTATCGCCTTCCTTCGCATTAATCACCGCCACTTTGAAATTTGGATGAGAAGAGGCTTCATCACTTGCGACAAAACGGCTACCGACTTGTACACCTTCCGCTCCCAACACCATCGCACTCAACATTTGCCTGCCTGTGGCGATACCACCTGCCGCAATTACAGGAATATTTACCGAACTGCAAACCGCAGGCACCAGCACCATGGTGGTTGTCTCTTCTCTTCCATTGTGCCCGCCCGCTTCAAATCCTTCGGCCACCACTGCATCACAACCTGCTTCGGCGGCCTTTACAGCAAACTTACTGCTGCTAACTACATGCACAACCGTGATGCCGTGTTGCTTTAATAACGATGTAAAGGCTTTTGGATTGCCTGCTGATGTAAAAACAATGGGAACTTTTTCTTCTATAATTA
>JAVHOI010000043.1:3235-19447 GCA_036169975.1 Ferruginibacter sp.
GCTTTTGGATTGCCTGCTGATGTAAAAACAATGGGAACTTTTTCTTCTATAATTATCTGAATATGCTGATCAATATCAGGATACAGAAGCGGAACGTTTACACCAAAAGGCTTTCTGGTAGCTGCTTTGCATTTAATAAGGTGTTCCCTTAATACTTCTGGGTACATACTGCCACTGCCGATAAGGCCGAGCCCTCCCGCATTACTAACAGCACTTGCCAGCCGCCAGCCACTTGCCCAAATCATACCGGCCTGTATAATGGGGTAATCTATTTTAAAAAGTTGGGTGATCCTATTGGTGAAAAACATGAGGAATGTGGAATGAGTGATGAGGAAAGAGAGGTGAGGAAGATGAGATAAGCTATCGCCATACTTTCATTCAATAAGGAGTAATTAATCACTCTTCTCCGTTCACTGTTCACTCATTGCTCATCATCCCAAGTCAATATCCGTATTATCCCCAATGTTCAATGACCTCGTTTCTCCCTTTATACCTGTGTCACTGCCAATTAATGAATCATCCAATACTACATCATATAATTTTGAGAAAGCGCCAATAATGGATTCTTTTACAATGGTATAATTCAGGATGGTATTTTCGCCTATCGAAACATTGGGACCAATTACGGAATTTTTTATATCGCAGCCTTCTGCGATACTTACGGGAGGTATGATGATGGTGTTTTCAAATTTTTCCATCCCAACTACTTTTCCACCAAATTTTTTAAGCAGGGTAGCGTTTGATTTAAGCAGGGTTTCTTTTTTCCCACAATCAAACCAGGTATGCACTCTTACGGATTTAAATTTAACGCCGTTTTGAATCATGCATTCAAGTGCGTCAGTTAAGCTAAGTACCGTAGCCGAGCGTTCCGCTTTTTCAATAACTTTTTTCAAACAGATAAAAAGAGCGTGGGTTTCAATTATTTTATAAATTCCTACAAGGGCCATATTGCTTTTAGGAATGGCTGGCTTCTCTACCACACGGCTTATAAAATCATCTTCTTCAATTTCGGCTACGCCAAAATTGCGGGGATCATCCACCTTTTTTACGGCAAGTACAGAAAAAGGTGACTTAATCATTGCCTTTACATCATATTCCGCTATAGTATCGCCTAATACGATCAGCACTTCATCATCCCCTACTATTTCTTTGGACAGATCAATGGCGTGACCGGTACCATATCTTTCATTCTGGTAAACAAAATGGCAGGTCAGGTCAGGATAATTCGCTTTTACATAGTCCTGAATTTTTTCGCCCAGATACCCAACAATAAAAATAAATTCATTAATACCAGCCTCATGCAACTGATCCACTATGATGCTTAAGATAGTCTTTCCAGCTAAAGGAATCAGAGCCTTTGGCTGTGTGTAAGTGTGTGGTCGCAGTTTGGTACCTGCTCCTGCTACGGGAATTATCGCCTTCATACTTAAAACTTAATCCACTTTCAGCGGATATTTTGTTTACAATAAGATGTTGCTATTTTAAAACAGTGTGTGAAAGTAGTACATTTTGTGTAAATGATACATCATATAACCAGCTATTTATTTGTATTCATTCTGTTAAGTAACTGCCCGTTTGTATATTTGCAGTCTTAATAAAGATACATGCAAAGAGATACATTGGTTTTTGATATAATCAGAAAAGAATTGGAACGTCAACGCCATGGCATTGAGTTGATTGCTTCGGAAAATTTTACATCATTACAGGTAATTGAGGCTTCGGGTAGTGTAATGACCAATAAATATGCAGAAGGCTACCCCGGCAGAAGGTATTACGCAGGCTGTGAATTTGTTGATCAGACTGAGCAGTTGGCGATTGACCGCCTCAAACAAATTTTTAATTGTGATTATGCCAATGTGCAGCCTCATAGCGGCGCACAGGCAAACGCCGCTGTAGCATTGGCGGTATTGCAACCCGGTGATAAAATTTTAGGCCTCGACCTTAGCATGGGTGGCCATCTTACCCATGGATCACCTGTAAATTATTCCGGCAAATTATATGAAGCCCATTTTTATGGCGTGGTAAAAGAAACCGGGCTGATTGATTATGACAAACTGGAAGAAAAGGCAAGAACCTATAAACCCAAATTGATCTTTTGCGGCGCATCCGCATATAGCCGCGACTGGGATTACGCCCGCATCAGGAAAGTAGCGGATGAAGTGGGCGCCTTCGTTCAATGCGATATGGCACATCCTGCCGGGTTAATAGCAAAGGGTTTATTAAGTTCCCCTTTTGAACATTGCCATTTTGTAACTTCCACCACACACAAAACCCTGCGTGGGCCAAGAGGCGGCATTATTTTAATGAAAAAAGATTTTGAAAACCCTTTCGGGTTAAAAGATGTAAAGGGAAATATACGCCTGATGAGTAACCTGATGGATATGGCTGTTTTTCCGGGTATCCAGGGTGGACCTTTGCAACATATCATTGCCGCCAAAGCTGTTGCTTTTGGAGAAATACTAACTGATGATTTTACTAACTATGCCAAACAGGTAGTGGCCAATGCACAGGCCATGGCCAAAGCGTTTGTGGATAAAGGATACCAATTAATCAGCAATGGCACCGATAATCATTTAATGCTGATAGACCTTCGCAATAAAAACATCAGTGGCAAAAAAGCGGAGCAGGCACTGGTTCAGGCGGATATTACCCTCAACAAAAACATGGTACCGTTTGATGATAAAAGCGCTTTCGTTACTTCAGGTATCCGTGTGGGAACCGCTGCAATCACTACACGTGGAATGAAAGAAGAAGATATGCAGTTTGTGGTAAATGCCGTTGACAATGTATTAATGAATGCAGGCGATGGGAATGTAATCTGCTCGGTACGCAAACAGGTAAATGATTTCATGAACCAGTTTGAATTGTATCCTCAATTGTGAGAATGAATAATCTCCCGGTTGCAACAGGGGAATGAGAAATGAGTGACTGGCCGGGAATATTTCTCATCCTACAATTTAAAGGTAAACCCGACTCTTTAATTTAAATATAACAATAGTATGATTCAACGTATGCAATCTGTCTGGTTATTGGCAGCAGCAGTAGTTACCTTCCTTACATTGAAATTTTCTTTTTATAGTGGTACTTATATACCGGATAACAAATATCACCAGTTAAACGGAACAGACAATATTTTATTGATGGCCACTACCATAGCATTAGGAATATTATCACTGATCACTATTTTTTTATTTAAAAAAAGGGTCATCCAATTGCGGCTATGCATTGTCGGTATTTTGATAGACCTTCTCCTGATATTTTTATATTACCGGGTAATCCAGGATTTCACTCAGGGGGAATACGCTATTACTTCCGCCTCACACATCATCATTATCATCTTATTGATCTTAGCTGCAAGGGGAATTAATAAAGATGAAAAGCTGATAAAGGATAGTGACAGGTTAAGGTAACAATATGCATCTATTCGTTTTTTATGAAAAAAACAGATCTCAGGCAATAGGAATCAATGCCATTATTCCTTTGGCATCGCCAAATTTAGCGGCAGGTTTCTTTTTTAACAGAGTAATCTATCTACCCGGTCAGATAGCTAAATTTCAGCTATTAAATAATCGGATTTAATACCAAATTTTGTGGGCATATCCATAAATGCTTACATTTAGCCGCAGTACGATACTAAACATTTATTTAAATACAGATTGCTTAAATGAAATTTTTCCTGCTAATTGGATACCTGATTTTATGTGATGTTATATCATCAAAGGCTCAGCTATGTAATGGTAATTTAGGAAGCCCTGTTGTAAATGTTACATTCGGCACAAAGCGGTCAGTTTTATCTAAAACTGAAACAAGTTTCGACTATTTTTCCGGTTGTCCTTCAAAGGGACAATATACTACCAGCAATTTGATTTTTGGATGTGGAAACAGAACATGGTTTTTGATGGCTGGTGACCATACCCGTGACCAGAATGGCCAGTTTATGCTGATAAACGCGGAAAGTACACCCGGGATCATACACACAGATACAGCCAGGGGATTGTGCGGTAACACCACTTATCAATATGCAGCCTGGATTACCAATGTAATGCAAAATTTTACCTGTGGCGGGGCATCGGTTTTGGCAAATATTACTTTCAATGTCAAAACCATGCAGGGTGTATTGTTGGCTACTTATAATACGGGGAATATCCCTATCGGTGCCGACAGGCTCTGGAAACAATATGGATTATCTTTTATAACACCGGATATTGCAGGCGATCTGCTGCTTACCGTTGAAACAAACCCTCTTTTTGGATGTGGCAGTGCATTTGCCATTGACGACATTACTTTTAGTCCATGCGGGCCTACAGTTACCGCTTCAATTGATGGAGGCCTCGAGCCTGTAAACGTTTGTGCTAATTATACCAATCCATTTATTTTAAAAGCTGATTACGCAACGGGTTTTAATGACCCTGCGGTGCAGTGGCAAAGTAGCCGGGATACAGGGCTATCCTGGATGGACATAACTGGCGCTACCTTCACCACTTATGCAATTCCTAAAAGAGGTTTGGGAGTTGTTTTGTACCGAATGGCCGTAGCAGAAATGGCAAATATAGGATCATTGAATTGCAGGATAAATTCAAATGCCATTTACACCAGCGTAAACCCCATGCCCCCTCATCATGACCCTGAAAATATTATTGGCTGTATTGGCAAAAACCTTTTTTTGCCGGAAGCAGATCCCTCCTCTCTACAGGTAAAATGGACAGGACCAAATGGTTATACCTCTGCCCTTCCAAAATCAATTGTCCCTGTTTTGAAAATTTCAGATACAGGATTGTATCAGCTAAAACAGGGATTCTTTTTCGGATGCACCTCTTTGGATACTTTTTACTTAAAAGTATTTCCAGGAACCACGGTTACTACTCCTACTTTATATTCTGTTTGTGAAGGCAATTCCGTTGCTCTTGCTGCAACAGGTGAGGGAACCTTTAAATGGACACCATCAAAAGGTTTATCAAATGACACTATACCAAATCCTGTTGCAAGGCCGGCGGATTCAACTGTGTACAAACTTATCATCACCAACAGTTATGGTTGTAAAGATTCCGCATTGGTAACTGTAAACGTTTTCAGGAATCCCGGCGTTTTTGCAGGTACGGATAAAACAATTGTAAAAGGCGATACCATTTTGCTTAATAGTTATGTGAAAGGAACCGCGGTGAATTTTACCTGGTCACCCACCACAAACATGGAGGATCCAAATATGGTTAGCCCAAAAGTTTTTCCTACCGAAAATATCCAATATACTTTGAGCGGTAATTCCTCCGTAGGTTGCGGTACTGTTTTATCAACGGTCAGGGTATATGTTTACAAAGATATTTATATCCCTTCCGCATTTACACCCAACGGCGACGGCAAAAATGACCAGTTCCATTTATTCGCTGCAGACGGTTATAAACTGAATAAGTTTGTTATTTATAACCGTTATGGCGTCTTAATTTTTAAAGCCAAAAACACCATGGATAGTTGGGATGGAACGTTCAAAAATGAGCCTCAACCGGGAGGCACCTATATTTATTGGCTACAACTTCAAACAGCCGCTGGCAAGATTATCAATAAAAAAGGAACTATTACTTTAATAAGATAGTGGACTTACGTTGCTGTTGATTACCTGAATACGTGTGTTCTTCATTTTCATGTGGTTTTAAATGAAGTCAATTGGTAATTCAACGGATTGATAAAATATACACTTTAAATTATTTTATCAATAAAAATTATAATAATGAAACCCTTTATAACGCCACATTTGTAACAACTCAATTATTTAAGCGTTCATCTTCTCAGCTTTATTACAGCCGGAAAGTATGCCCGCATGTAAATTACACCACAAAGGGTTTTCAGATTTCATGAATTTAATTCTTTCTATTAAATAAAGACATCATTGACTTACCAGGTAATTACATCCCAGACGAACATTATCACTTTTGTTTTTTTTATCAGATATTTTTAATTCTCAATAAATAAAAACCAGATTATGCCAATGCAAAGTTGTTTAATCGGCTACCTGAAGTTACGCCTGATCCGTAGCAACGTTTTAAAATAAATCGCTGAGTAAAGAAATGAGGCTATAGATACCTCAACGGATTACGCCTTGCATTCAAAATGTATTTTTTAATATTCATCCAAAAAGCGATGAACAAATAAATAATCACCGGAGACCCCATGGTGATGAAAGAAATATAAATAAAATTTTTTCTGATGATAGAAGTAGCGATTCCAAATCGTTCACCAATTGCAGTGCATACCCCAAATACTTGCCATTCGATAAAATGTTTGAAATTTTTCATACTGCTAATTTACAGGTAATTAATGAATCGTTGGTTATATAAATTTATAATTAACTGAAAACCTCAGTTGATTTTTTGTAAATTTGCGCAAAATCAATTTGAAAATTTTGAAATTCGCGGAACTGGAAATTAATTATTCCGGATTTGACTTTTACATTTTTTTATTCTCAAATTGACCTATTTCCTAATTTTCAAATAGACATTATGGCCTTCGACATTGAAATGATCAAAAAGGTTTACGCCCGTTTTGGCAGCCGCATTGAATCAGCCCGTAAAGCTGTTGGCAAACCTTTAACCCTGACAGAAAAAATATTATATGCCCACCTTTGGCAGGGAGAAGCCACTACGGCTTTTGCGAGAGGAAAAAGTTATGTGGACTTTGCGCCAGATCGTGTGGCAATGCAGGATGCAACGGCACAAATGGCATTGCTGCAGTTTATGCAAAGTGGCCGGAATAAAGTAGCTGTACCAAGCACAGTGCATTGTGATCATTTGATAGAAGCAAAAATTAACAGCAAAACAGACCTTACCAGGGCGGTAAATGAAAGCAGTGAAGTTTATGATTTTTTAGCCTCGGTAAGTAATAAATATGGGATCGGGTTTTGGAAACCCGGCGCAGGAATCATTCACCAGGTAGTATTGGAAAATTATGCTTTCCCGGGAGGAATGATGATTGGAACAGATAGCCATACGGTAAATGCCGGTGGTCTTGGAATGATCGCAATTGGCGTAGGTGGCGCTGATGCCTGCGATGTAATGGCCGGCCTTGCCTGGGAACTGAAAATGCCCAAACTGATTGGTATAAAATTAACGGGCAGGCTTAGTGGCTGGACGGCTCCGAAAGATGTAATCTTAAAAGTTGCCGGCATACTTACCGTAAAAGGTGGTACCGGGGCTGTGGTGGAATATTTTGGTGAAGGCGCTACCAGCATGAGTTGTACCGGTAAGGGTACTATTTGTAATATGGGCGCTGAAATTGGCGCTACCACTTCTACTTTCGGGTATGATGCCAGTATGAGCCGTTATTTAAAAGCTACCGGCCGCGAAGAAATTGCCAATGCCGCGGATGCCATCGCCGCGGATTTAACAGGAGATGCGGAAGTTTATGCAAACCCCGAGCTCTATTTTGACGAGGTAATAGAACTTGATCTAAGTACGTTGGAGCCCCATTTAAACGGGCCATTTACACCTGATTTAGCTACACCAATTTCGCAAATGAAAGCTGCCGCCGCCGCCAATGGCTGGCCTACAAAAATAGAATTTGGATTAATTGGAAGCTGCACCAACTCCTCTTATGAAGATATTAGCAGGGCGGTAAGTCTGGCTCGGCAGGTTACTGATAAAGGATTGAAACTAAAATCACAATTTACCATCACACCAGGAAGCGAACAGGTTCGTTTCACTATTGAAAGAGATGGATTCCTTGACGTGTTTGATAAAATAGGCGCAACTGTTTTTGCGAATGCCTGCGGCCCCTGTATTGGTATGTGGGCAAGGGTAGGCGCTGAAAAGGCGGAGAAAAATACCATCGTACATTCATTCAACAGGAACTTTTCCAAACGTGCGGATGGGAACCCTAATACATACGCTTTTGTAGGCAGCCCCGAGATTGTAACGGCAATGGCCATTGCAGGCGATCTTTCTTTCAACCCGCTTAAAGATACCCTCACCAATGATAAAGGCGAACAGGTAATGCTGGATGCCCCTACCGGTTTTGAATTACCGCTTAAAGGCTTTGATGTAAAAGATGCCGGTTATCAAAAACCCGCCGAAGATGGAAGCGGGATTCAGGTATTGGTTTCACCGGAAAGTAAACGCCTACAAATATTAGAACCCTTCGCGGCATGGGAAGGAACAGATTTAAACGGATTGAAATTATTGATAAAAGCAAAAGGAAAATGTACTACGGACCATATCAGCATGGCTGGCCCCTGGCTTAAGTTTCGCGGGCACCTTGATAATATCAGTAATAATATGCTGATTGGCGCGGTGAATTTTTTCAATGAAAAAACAGACTGTGTAAAAAATCAGTTAACAGGTGAATATGGAACTGTACCAAATACGCAGAGAGCTTACAAGGCAACAGGTGTTGGTACAATCGTAGTGGGCGATGAAAACTATGGAGAAGGTTCATCAAGGGAACACGCTGCCATGGAACCACGGCATCTGGGTGTACGGGCGGTTTTGGTAAAATCATTTGCACGCATACACGAAACCAATTTAAAGAAACAGGGAATGCTTGGGTTAACCTTTGCCAACAAAGAAGACTACAATAAAATACTGGAAGATGATACCATTGACATTGAAGGGCTTTTAGCTTTCGCACCTAATAAACCTTTGCAAATAGTGCTAAACCATGCTGATAAAAGCAATGAAACCATACAGGTAAACCATACTTACAATGAACAGCAGATTGAATGGTTTAAAGCCGGTGGCGCATTGAATATTATCAGGAAAGAATTTGAAGAGAGCAAATAATAACACCCCTGGTTAAAATAAGGAGGGCGAAACACGGTTATGAGTTTCGCCCTCTTTTATTCTGAACCTATTAACACAAGCCTTTTAAACGGAACAAATTTCTTATCAAAAACAAATTCATTTTTCCTGAATAAATCATTTACAAATAAATTTAAGTTCATTTATTATTTACTTCATAAGCTATTCTTTTTTAATCATTTTTTTGAAGCAATTTCCGCATCAGTTAAAATTGATCAAATAAAAAAAACGCCACAAGGACGTTTTTTTTATTTTGCCAACTATGCGTTATTCAATTATCGAAGTAAAATAGTTTTTGGTGCTCCCCCATCTATAGTAATTGTAGCAATATTATCACAATCGCCATTACCAAAATCAATTATAGCTGTATGATTGGAACCTTTTAAATTTATACTTCCTTTAGTAATATTTTCACAAATGGTTTTCTTTTGCAAAGCTTCTAAAATAGTGGAAGTCCTGGTTACTCCGCCTGAATTGGTAACACTGTTATATCCTGTAATTGAATAAACATCATCCAACAAATTTCCCGGTGTATCAAACCCCGCTATTTGTACTACATTTTTTATTCCACTATGCAACCAGTACCTTCCTACTGGTGTGGTAATTTTCCCATTCTCAACCTTTCGTTGCCATCCCTTTATAGCTGCGGTACTATTATTGAGCCAGGTAATAGTACCTTCCTTTTTGAAGCCATTTACAAAGTAACCATCAAAAGTCATTATGGCAGTACTACCCGTCTTTCTTAAAGAGTCTGATAAAAGTATATTTATTTTCCCTTTACGAATAATTCCATTTCCAGAAGTACACCCTGTTCCAAAGTTAATGATGATTGTTTTTGGAAATCCTTTAAGAGGCGTTATCGTTATGCTTTTGCAACCTAATATTCCCATTGATTCAAAAGGGGTAGCAGGTCTTTCCCCTGTTAATCCATTTTCTGTAACTGCCTCCATAAATATTTCATTCACATCTTCAGTAAGGTTATCCGAAACTGCCTGATTGGTACCCAATTCCAAAGTAGTAGCAATTTCATTTATAACTATAGAATCAGTTTTTTTACAGGATGCAAATCCAATAATGAAGGAGGTAACTGCAAAAGCAATTACAAGTTTTTTCGTTTTCATAATTTTATTTTTTTAGTTTTCAATACGATTTATGACTCTGCATTTTTAAAACGGTTTAATCAATTTTAAAAAATAAATTTGCGAAATGTTTTATTTTGTTAAAACGCCGTGGTGGTTAAAGAAATTTTATGGTAGCTGTATCTGGCAAATGCCCGTACAGGAAAAAATTATTTATTTAACCTTTGATGATGGCCCACACCCGATAGCTACTCCCTTTGTATTGGATTCTTTAAAAATGTTTGGCGCAAAAGCCACTTTCTTTTGTATTGGCAAAAATGTAGTGGAGCAATCCGGGGTATATGAAAGAATTATTTCAGAAGGACACGCTGTGGGCAATCATACTTTTAATCACCTGAATGGATGGAGAACAAACGATGTTGTGTACATGCAAAATATCGCGGAAGCCAAAAAACACATTGATACCGTACTTTTTCGTCCACCTTACGGAAAAATAACAAAATTTCAGCTAAGCCTTTTATCAAATGCTAATTACAGGCTGAAAGCAATTATGTGGACAGTATTAAGTGGTGATTTTGATGTAAAACTTAGCAATGAAAGATGCCTGAGAAATGTATTGCATAATACCGCTAAAGGGTCAATCATTGTTTTTCATGATAGTGAAAAGGCTTTTAATAATCTGAAATTCACTTTACCAAAAGTATTGGAATATTTCACTATAAAAGGTTACCGTTTTGAAAAAATTATTATTTAAAGTAACAAACTTTTCATAAAAAATTTTCATATAGGGTCTAAAAAAGAGTGGGCCTGGGTAGAAACCCTGGCCCGTTTTTAATCCGTACCCTATGAAAACTTTGCGTAAGATACAAAGTTGTTTTTAAATAAACAATTTTTATTTTAATATATTTCTTTTCTTGCTGCTCAGGGGGCAATTAATCTTTTCCTTTCAGTTTTATTTATTATTGTATAATCAATATCTGCAACATTTTTGAGCTATATAAAAATTGTATAAAAATGAAATTGTCATTTTCTAATTTGTACTGTGTAGGCTGCTCCCTCTACATACAATCCGGCTTCCTGCCAACACCAACACTTTTTCGAAAATGACATCTTTTGAAATAATATTATTTTTATGATGTAAAGCTTTTTGAAAATTAATTAGTTTGCATAAAAGGAATCAGCTTATTAATTTTTCTTTATCACTTTTGTATTTATTATAAAAAATGAAAATAACAGACACACATTGCCACCTTTATTTGGAAGAGTTTGCTGCCGATATTGATGCAGTAATACAAAGAGCGGAAGCAGTAGGCGTTAGTAAATTCTATTTGCCGGGTATTGATAGTACGACTATAACCGCTATGTTGGCATTAGAGCAACGTTTTCCTGAAAAATTTAAAGTTATGATGGGACTACATCCATGTTCTGTAAAAGAAAATTATAAAAAAGAATTACAATTAGCAGAAGAATGGTTAAGTAAGAAGGAATTTGTCGCAGTTGGCGAAATTGGCCTGGATAACTATTGGGATAAGACCTTCTCAAAAGAGCAGGCGATGGCATTTAAAACTCAAATCAATTGGTCAATTCAATATGGGCTACCTATCGTAATTCATACCCGCAATGCGATGCAGGAAACTATTGATATCGTTAAGGAATATGTACCCAGAGGAGTGAGGGGTATTTTTCATTGCTTTAGTGGCAATTATGAAAATGCAAAAGAAATCATCAGGGCTGGTTTTTATCTTGGAATAGGCGGAGTGGTAACTTATAAAAATGCTGGATTGGTGGAAGTTATTGCCAAAATTAATTTGCAACACATTGTTTTGGAAACTGACGCCCCCTACCTGACACCAGTTCCTTTCAGGGGCAAAAGAAATGAAAGTAGTTATTTGAAATATGTAATTGCGAAGCTGGCGGAAATTAAAAATTGTTCCAATGAATATGTTGCTGCAATTACTACAGCCAATGCTGAAAAAATATTCGGCTAATAAGGTTCGATACTGTATTTTTGCCCACCTGAAAAGTTTGGAGAGTTGTCCGAGTGGCTGAAGGAGCACGCCTGGAAAGTGTGTATATGGGAAACTGTATCAAGAGTTCGAATCTCTTACTCTCCGCTTTGTCAAAAAGCCCGCAAATAATAATTTGCGGGCTTTTTATTTTAACGCTATCCATGCCATACAGCATACCTGTGCCGTACCTTATTACTACTACTTGTTTATTAAAAAAGATGAATTATTGTTTGATATAAAAGCTTGGTCAGAAAATGTTTTGAAAAATATTTTTAATACGAACCTGTTATTTAACCGACCCTCAAAAAGCCATTTTCTTTCTGGCAAATAAAAATCCTATTAGCCTTTATAAAATATTTTTAAATAAGTAACCAACAAAACATTACCTCTGTACGCCAGAGGATAATTAATCGCTTAAAGTTCATTGCTGCTAAGATTACATTCATGTTTTCTCCTGTAATGCCTTTGAAATAATTTTAGCACCCCCGTGCAGACCATGCGCTAAAAATGTTTCAGCAGCTTTATGCCACAGAGGTCGGGGGGTTGAAATATTGGCAGTTATCAGCGAGATGGTAGCACCAAATTCATGCATAAAACTTTGCGATTTAGTTACAGAAAAAATAAAACCAATAATAAGGAGCATACTGGTTGTTTTCTTTCACATATAATTTTGTATTGGTAAAATGGTTTATTTAAAAATGTAATCATTTTAATTGTAAAGAATGTGCTTTCATTTTTTACTTTTTCAATATGTATTGAAATAACCGCCCGGCACTGGAAACCTTCCCGCAAAACCTTCGACTTATTCCAGCGCTTATCAGCATTTTGTCCTGCGCCTACTGGTGTACTTCAGTTTTTTTGAGCTACGGCTATAAGGATTTTATAGCCGCTACTTCTTTTCTTAATTTTTCAAAGGCTGTAGCTTGTTCATCGCCAAATTTCCCTTGCTTGTAATAATCTAATATATGCTTAACTGTTGAGGTATCTAAAACGTCTTCAATTGTCTTTCGAATATCATTATTATCATTACGAATGTCTAATCCAGCCCACACATAAAGCGATATCTCTTTGAAAAGCTATCCTATCGTCAGCGTAATTTGTACTTATATAACACTGATATGTTATTTTCATGAATGCCATTATTGCTTCTAAAAGTTTTTCCTTTTTTTTCATAACCCGGTATTTTTTAGTTTGGAAACTTGCTTGATTTTTATCCTTGTAGTTTGTTGAGTTGAAAACTCAGTTCCGCCACCACTCGTACCAGTTATGCCTGCTTTCACAACTCTGGGATTGATGGTTTGAAAATTGTTAACCCATGGGGGAAATAAAAAACTGAGAACCTACTTCTTTTTATAAATTAAATGCTCCGGCTTCTTGCTTTTATCTATTAACATTTTATCATAATATTCGGGGTCATAAGCATCATTCCACGGGCTTAATGCATAAAAAGCATTCGTAAAATCTTCTGCTACTGCTGCATCTTTAATATTTGAACCAACGCCGTCAAGATAGGGGTCGGCATTTCTGTATTGTTCATTAGCATGCCTCCTTGCAGGGATGGCAGTGTGTTTGTTGCCAATTACTTTCCATACCCCAAAATCTATTTGCTCTTTGGTTACCTCTATTAAAGATATTAAATCAGCTTCCCTGCATAAACTATTTATATCGTTGGCCTCTAAGGTTTCAATAACCTCGTCGTACAAGGCAATACGTATTGTGTTAGGCAGCCGTTGGCTTAATACGTGACCTACTGCATATTTTCCATTGTTTAATGCTATAGTGAATACATCGCCAATACTCCATGGTGTTTTTTTTCTTCTTGCTTTCATCATTCCCATTTTATAATGTAGGCTTAACGGCTTTACCACCTGCAGCTTTATATTTCGCACCGACCCCGGGTGAGAGTGTTTACCAACCACGGAAACAAATTCAATCACTGTCAACCCGGATTTTGGAGTTAAAGCCTGCCAGTAAATCATCAATTAATAAGGAGGAAGTAAATGATACTTTTATTAGTTTACCAACCTCTTATTGAAAGTGGTTGCCGGAAGTTGTTTATACTAAAAATTATACCCGACACTTGCACCTCCTGATGGCTGTATATAACCACCTCCAATAATTGGTGTAAAACCAATTCGCCATGAAAAGCCTCCATCTTTTGGTTGCCTTCGGTACATAAAAGAAGCAGTTCCAAAAACTGAAGTAGATCCCGAATCGTTGTAACCAAACGGGTCTATTTTTTTGCTTGTAAAAGTTACACCGGCACCTGTTTCAAAGGAATGAACAGAGTTGGATTTTCCAAAAATATAATTTAACTGAATGGGAAAAGTTGCAACAGACCGGGTTTTATAGGAGCCGTTTAGGTAATCATAATTAATATCTGTTGTCACAAAACCAATACCAACTCTTCCTCCAACACCAAGCGTGGATTTTGTAAATCTTGTATCGAAATTTGCTGAAAATAAAATTCCGGGGCCTCCTAATTCCGCATAAAAACTCATTTGTCCAGGAACAGTAGAGAAATTTGTTTTCTGTGCAATAACCAAACTGTTAATGAACAGGCAGGCAATGAATAATACTGATTTCATAATTTTATATAGTTTTTAAAGGGTTTACTAAATTATAATAACATAGGAGTTCGTAATCTGACTTTATGCTGCATACCTACATTTTTAAATTAACTAATTAGCTGTAAAACCAACTTTTTCACCTCACTCAACGCAATCCTTTCCTGCAGCATGGTATCCCTGTAGCGGATGGTAACGGTATTGTCTTCTTTGGTCTGATGATCAATGGTAACGCAGAATGGGGTGCCAATGGCATCCATGCGGCGGTAACGTTTTCCTATCGCATCCTTTTCTTCATAAAAACACATGAAGCTCCCCCGGCATTCATTCATCAGTTCGCGGGCTATTTCGGGCAGGCCATCTTTTTTAAGTAAAGGTAAAATGGCTAATTTGGTAGGTGCGATTTTTGCGGGTAACCGCAATACCACACGGCTGTCTTTTGTACCATCTTCTTTCGTCCATTCTTCATTGGCATAAGCGAGGCTGATGATGGTAAGGAACAACCTGTCCAACCCCACCGAAGTTTCCACCACATAAGGAATGTAGTTGCCATAAGGCTTTCCATCTTCTTTCAGGTCGTTGTCGAAATATTGCAATTTCTTTTTGCTGAATTTCTGATGTTGAGTAAGATCAAAATCGGTGCGGCTGTGAATGCCTTCCAGTTCTTTCCAGCCAAACGGAAATTCAAATTCAATATCCAGGGCTGCATCCGCGTAATGTGCCAGTTTGATATGATCGTGGAAGCGTAATTTTTCGGCAGGTATGCCAAGGCTCTCATGCCATTTTTTTCTTTCTTCCTTCCAGTAACCGTACCATTCCATTTGAGTGCCGGGGCGTATAAAAAATTGCATTTCCATTTGCTCAAATTCTCGCATCCTGAAAATGAATTGCCTTGCTACGATTTCATTTCTGAAAGCTTTGCCGGTTTGCGCAATACCAAAGGGTATTTTCATTCGTCCGGTTTTTTGTACATTCAAGAAGTTTACAAAAATACCCTGGGCTGTTTCGGGGCGCAGATAAATGGTATCACTCTCTTCAGATACGCTGCCTATCTGTGTGCTGAACATTAAATTAAAATCCCTTACTTCCGTCCAGTTACAGGTTTTACTGATGGCGCATTTAATGTTATTGTCTTCAATCAGTTTTTTTAAACCGGCATAATCATTCGCAACTATTAATTTATCCATAGCTGCCAGCACATCAATTGCCAATTGCTCCTTGCCAATTGCCTTTTGTTCCTCAGCAAACCCTTCAATCAAATGATCCACCCTGTAACGTTTATTGCTGTCTTTATTATCAATCATCGGGTCGCTGAAATTATCAACGTGGCCGCTTGCCTTCCAGGTAGTGGAGTGCATAAAGATGGCCGCATCAATACCAACGATGTTGTTGTCGTTCAGTTGCGTCATGCTCTTCCACCAATAATCGCGGAGGTTCTTTTTTAACTGCGCCCCCATCTGTCCATAATCATATACAGCCGCCAGGCCATCATAAATTTCTGAAGATTGAAAAATATAACCGTACTCTTTACAATGAGAAATCAGTTCAGGGAAATTGTTTGCTTCGTTTGCCATAAGGGTGCAAAAGTAAAAAATAAACCCCTCAAAAAACGCAGTTGAAAATATTATTATCGGGGTCTATTTTTTTTCATCTGCTCCTTAGCTTTTAATATCGCTTTGTACATGGCATCATTATCTGTAAGAAACTGCAACAGCCTTTCGCCCGGAGTTTTTGCCAACCAAAGTTTTAATTGGATTTGCTGAACATGTTTTGG